>CAZOUO010000042.1:0-17148 GCA_964582975.1 uncultured Thermotogae bacterium
CTCTTGGCGTCGCTGGCTAGTGAGGAGCCGATCACCCCCAACACGAAACTCATCACCGCCACTGCCGGCGTAAGAAGAAAGAGAGACAAGTACCAAGTCAGCGTGAGCACAAAGCCTAACAGGTGGCTCCATCCCAAGCCAACGGCGCATCCCAAGAAGATCGCCGCGCAGGCCCAGGTGGCGAGAAGGGCGGGGATCGCTCCAGACAGAGCCTTCCCTACTAACAGTTCCCACGTTCGCACCGGCGTTGCCAGAAGCGGCTCCAGGGTCCGAGTGACTTTTTCCTCGACGATGGAGAGCGTGGCAAAGACGTTGGCGATCATCGCGGGGACGATCAGCAGGAAGAAATTGAACTGGGAGAGGAGCAACACCCGGAACTGATCCACCGAAGACAAGGACGGTAGCGAGTCGGCTGCGGTCTCCGGAGCGGACTGAATCATCGCTCCCGTCACCGCCTGCCCACCGACGAAGTGGGATACAAGCCAGATTAAAAGGAGCGCCTGGCCAGTGAGTAAAAGGGGAATCAGGACGACGTAGAGCAGGTTGCTGAAGCTTGATCTCATCACCACCCATTCCTTGCGCAGGACATTGAGAATCCGCCTTCCCGTCATGATGATTCCTCCTGCACCAGGCTCAGGTAGACCTCCTCCAGCGAGCGTTTTTCCTCGCTGATTTCAAGGATGCGGGCTCCAGCCTCAACGAGGTGCTGCACCAGCTCAGGCCGGTCGCGGTCGGGATCGCTGAGCGCTACTGCCAGTCGGTTCTCTTGACGCTGCACGTCTTGTACGAAGGGAAAGCCCCTTACCGCTTCGAGGAGATCGTCACTTACCGATTCCAATTGCACGACGATCGATCGCTTGAACTGCCGTTGCCGCAGGGCTTCGGGTGTATCCAGGGCGACCAGTTGCGTGCGTACCACAGCGATTCGCTGGCTCAGCTGTTCGGCCTCAGCAAGGTTGTGGGTGGAGAGAAAGATCGTGCGTCCCTCGCCGCTGAGATCCTTGATCACGTCGCGAAACTCCCGCGCGACCTCGGGGTCGAGCCCGGCGGTCGGTTCATCGAGGAACAGGACCTTCGGCTCGTGCAGAAGCGCACGGGCCAGCGCCAGCCGCTGCTTCATCCCTTTGGAGAAGGAGGCGACCCTATCGTCTCGGCGGTCCAAAAGCCCCATCAGGGCAAGGTATTTCTCTGCCCGGGAAGCAATATCACGATTGGAATAGAAAGAAGCGAAGTACTGGAGGTTCCTGCGGGCAGAGAGCCGCTCGTAGAACCCGGGCGCCTCCGGCAGCAGGCCGATCACTTCGTGGAGACGCTCCGGCTCTTGATCGGGGCGGATGCCAGCGACCATCGCGTGGCCGGAGGTGGGGGCGATGATGCCGGCAAGCATGCGGATGGTGGTCGTTTTCCCTGCGCCGTTTGGCCCGAGAAAGCCGAGGATCTCTCCCGCGTTCACCCTCAGGGTGAGCCCCTCAACCGCCTTTCGCGTGCCGAACTTTCGTGTCAGTTTCTCCGTTTCGATCATTGGTATCTTCTGTCGTCCCAGGTTGCATGATCTTACTCCACGCGCTGGTTTTTGTACCAGATAAGCTTCCTCATAGCGTTTACAAGCAGGCGGTGTGATCGGATGGAGTTGCTATAATTGAAGAACGAGCATTCCCAATCGAGGAGGAACACGATGGGTAGTGGTGTCGGCTTTGCGTTGGTGTTGACAACATTAGCTGGCCTCTCCACCGCGATCGGTGGCCTCGTGGGGATCTTTGTCCGTAAGCCCGGTCCGGGCTTCATGGCGTTGACGCTCGGCTTCTCCGGCGGGGTGATGATTCTCGTTTCATTTGTCGAGCTGCTGCAGGGTGGGATCGAGGCGGTTGGATTCGCCCCCGCTCATCTTGCGTTCTTCCTCGGCATGGGCGCGATGTTCCTTGTCGATGTCCTTATTCCGCACGATTACCTCTCTGAGCACCACCATCCTGGGGAAGATGGACGGCACCGCCAGTTGATGAAGACCGGTCTGTTTGTAGCCTTGGGCATCGGCATTCACAACTTTCCAGAAGGAATGGCCTCCTTCGCCGGCGCCCTTGAGGACACGTCGGTCGGGATAGCGATTGCCACAGCCATTGCCATCCACAACATTCCTGAAGGGTTGGCCGTGGCTGCACCGATCTATGCCGCCACCGGCAGCCGGAGGAAGGCGTTCTGGTGGTCGTTCTTTTCCGGGATCGCCGAGCCGATCGGTGCCGGCCTCGCCGCGGCGGTGCTGCTACCCTTCCTGAACGAAGCCGTCCTTGGCTACGTGCTCGCCGCCGTTGCTGGAATCATGGTCTTCATCTCGCTTGACGAATTGATTCCGGTCGCCCGCTCGTTCGGCAAGGAACACCTCTCCATCGTGGGCGTCGTTGTTGGAATGGTCATCATGGCCTTTTCTCTGTGGATGCTGCAATGAGCACGGCCTAGTTCTTTCCGTCTCCTGGCCGTTTCAAGCGGGTTACTAAAAGCTGAACTTTGCGGCAGTTTTATTATGAGGAAACCAGAAAGTCATGAAAAGCCTGGCGGAGCTAATCATGAGGAAACCAGGAGGAGGTACAAGACCGCAGGTCTGATATAAGGAAGCAGAGAGTTAATTCTCTTCCTGTTCTCCTGGCTTCCTAATAGTCTGTAGGCCTCTTGCTTTTTGGCAAGTTACTCACACCGCATAGCGAAGAGCCTTTTGCCCTAGTTTAATCCCTCGCGTTGTCTGCGAGCTTGTGCTGTTTCACTGGGAAGAGGCCTTCCATCCGAGATCTTCTTAGCTAAAAGAGCACAAACAGATGCGTTTCAGAGATAGCCTTCGCGATTCGCTTGACATTACACCTATTGGGGGGTATTTTTGCGAATTGTTTGTCGTAAGAGAAGTGCTTCGTTGCTCGAAAGGCAGATGTACATGGAACGATTTGGCAGGCTCATTCTTCATTATCGCTGGTGGTGGCTGGTTGGCATACTTGCATTGACAGGGCTGTTCTTTTTCAACATACCCAATCTCACCATGGAAGACGACGAGACCACGTGGTATCCGGCCGGCGATCCGACGCTCAAGATCTACCAAGCGTTCGAGGATCGTTTCGAGTCCGACGATCTGATCGTCGTTGGTTATCAGCGGGGGGCTCCGTACAGTACCGAGGCGCTCTCCTATTTGGCGACCCTCTCCGAATGCCTCGAACAGGAAGTCCCCTACGTCACTGAGGTGACGAGTCTTGCAACCGTAGACGACATCGTCGGCACCGCTGCGGCGCTCGAAGTGCGGTCACTTGTTGACGCGGACGCCATCGGTTCGCTTGAGCCCGATGCGCTCCGCTACCGGATCGAGATCAATCCGTTCATCCGCGGCAATCTTATCTCCGAGGACGAGTCAACGGTTGCGATTGTCCTTAAGCTACAAGTCCCACGGGAGGCCAACGACGACGCGGCCTCCAGCAAGATCCTTGAGACCCTTAGCAACATCCTCGCTGAAGAGGAAGTCGCCACTGGAATCCGTTTCCACATCGGCGGTGGGAGGGTGACCGACGCCGAGGCGGAGAGGATTCTGGAGACCGACATGAACCGCTTGTTCCCGCTCAGCCTCGCGCTGACCGCCGTGCTGCTGCTTGCCTTCTTCCGCCACTTGCCGAGCCTGATCCTCCCGCTCGTGACCGTTGTTCTGAGCCTGGGATGGACCCTTGGGTTGAAGACGCTCGTCGGATCCGTCATTACGCCGGTGTCGACCACCCTGTTTGCCTTGATCACGGTGATCGGAGTTGCCAGCTCGGTGCACCTGATTTCGCAATACTGGCACGAGAAGCCCCATCATAGGCAACGGAAGGATCTACTATTGGCGACGTATCGGCGGGCCGGCAAGCCGTGTCTGTTGACCTCGCTGACCACCGCGGTCGGGTTTGGATCCCTCGCCGTCAGCCGCGTCCCCGCGATCAGGCACTTGGGTTTCTTCGCCGCGTTTGGGATCATGAGTGCGTTCTTGTTGTCGATGGTGATCGTCCCACTGGGGATGGACTGGGCGAGTCACAGGCGCCCCAAAAGGCCGAAGAACCTGTGGTTGGAGGGGATGCTTTCCGCGATTGGCCGATTCAACCTCGCCCATCCGCGCTTGATCTTGGTGATCTCAGTTGCGGTTGTGCTCGGCATGGGAGCGGGGATCTTCCTCATTCAAACCGAGAGCTCGATGGCCTCGCACTTCAAGCCGAACTCCGAGTTTCGACAGTCCGTCGATTTCTTCGATCGCGAGCTCGCAGGGATTTCGAGCACCGAGGTGATCCTCTACGGAGAGCGTGACGTGTTCAAGGAGCCGGACGTGTTGCGCCGCCTGGACGGACTGCAGGAGGTAGCGGGGGAGCATCCTTACGTGACGTCTGCATTCTCGTTGGTCGACACGCTCAAGCTGATCTCGCGCGCCCTGCACGGAGACGACCCGACTTTCTACACGATCCCCGACACCAAGCGCGCCGTCTCCCAATCGATGCTTCTTTATGAGATGTCGGGGGGAGCGGGTTTGCGCGATTACGTCTCCGGCGACTACGCCACCGCGCGGGTGTCGATCCGCACCCGCGAGATGGATGACCGCGACAAGGCCGCGTTGCTGCAAACCGTTGAGACGTATGTCGCCGAGACGATGCCCGAGTTCCGGGCCGAGATCACCGGGTTGGACTACCTGGTGAGCGAGGTGAGCAAGCGGGTTGTATTGACGCTGATCCAGAGCTTCGCGCTGGCGATGGGCGTGATCACCGTGATGATGATCCTCGTGTTCGGTCCCAGAGGCGGGTTGGTTAGCATCCTTCCCAACGTCGTCCCGATCGTGTTCGTTCTCGGTTTAATGGGCTACGCCGGCTTTGGTCTCAACATCGGAACAGCGATCATTGCCTCGATTGCCATCGGGATTGTCGTCGACGACACGATTCACTACTTCTCCCACTTCCGCGACGAACTTTCGCAGACGCGCGATCCGAAGAAGGCGATGATGGCCGCCCTGACCAGGGTCGGCAAGCCGCTTTGTTTCACCACACTCATTCTCGTGGCCGGGTTTGGCATATTCCTTGCCGCGGAGTCAGGGATCATGACGAGCTACGGGATACTGTCGGGGACCGCAGTGATTATGGCCTTGCTTGGGGATCTCTTCCTCGGGCCGGTGCTGCTCTCCCGATTGCGTGTCTTTCGGCGACGATGAATTGTAGGAAGGCGTTCCCCGGCGGGAGAGCGACGGGGAAAAGCGGTTTGGGGACTGGTCTCTGCAGTGTATTTTGTAGTAGGGTCTAGACTTATCTCACTTGAGAAGGAGGCCGTACTAATGGCGGATGTAAAGCAGCGTGTTCTGGAAATCCTGAAACCGGGCCAGACGTTCATTGCCGCTCTGGCGACAATGACCGAAGAAGGTAAGCCTTGGGTCCGTTACGTGTCGCCGAAGATCGCTGACGACCTCACTCTGCGGATAGCCACCTCAACCGGCTCCAACAAGGTGGCTCAGATCAAGGCCAATCCCGAGGTTCATCTCATCTGCGGCTTTAACGATCCGAAAACGGCGCAGCACTACTTGCAGATTCAAGGCAAGGCGGCCTTCTCCACCGATCGGGCTGAGAAGAGCGCATTCTGGGAGGATGGGCTCAAGGCCTACTGGAGCGGTCCGGACGATCCCGGTTACGGCGTCCTGATAATCAAACCCTACCGCATCGAGGTGCACTCGATGACCAGCACGGATGTTGACATCTGGGAAGCGTAGAGGGAAGGTTCACAGGAGTCTGAGATGTCCGAGCTAGATGTGCCCTGCATCGAGGTCAGTGCAGAGGCTTGTGTTCGCTGCGGCGCTTGCGTCGAGCTGTGTCTGGCCAAGGTGTACGCGCAAACGGATGACGGCGTAGAGCCGGCCAGGCCAGAACGATGCTTCGCCTGCGGTCACTGCGTTGCGGCCTGCCCCACCGACGCGATCGACCACCAGCGCTTTCCGCTTGATCAATGCCCGCCGATTGCCGCCGATGCACTCCCATCACTACAGAGTCTGATTGCCGCGTTCCGCGAGCGCCGCTCGCAGCGCGTGTTCAAAGACGAGCCCATTCCGCGTGAGACGATCGAAAAGCTGCTCGATGTCGGCCGCTGGGCGCCCTCGGCGAGCAACCAGCAGCCGGTTGACTGGCTCGTGATCGACGCTCGTGATCGCATCGCGGAACTCTCCAAAGGCGTGCTCGACGCGCTCGGCCGGCTGATCGCCGTGGCGCGCAATCCGCTCCTTCGGCCTCTCGTGCGATTGATCGGCGGAAAGGAATTGGCGAGGCAAGCCCGGAAGGCCGCCTCTGACTTTGAGGAGGCGCGCAAGAGACAGCGCGAGGGTGGCGATCCGATTCTCTATCACGCGCCGGTGCTCCTGGTCGCGCACGTCCCCAAATCGGACCGCTTCGGGCGGGATGACGCCGCCTACGCGGCCTGCAACGTGATGCTCGCCGCGCAGCGGTTGGGCCTTGGCGCCTGCCAGATCGGCTTCCTCCAATTTGCCCTGGGGCTCAGCCGCCGCCTGCGGCGATCGCTTGCCATCCCTCCCGGCCGTAAACCGGAGATCGAACTCATCCTCGGTGTGCCCAAATACCCGTTTCGACGAGTCGTGCCGCGACGGGAGCCCGCGATTACTTGGAACGAAAGGTAAGTGGGCTGCTCAATCGGCAGTTTTGAATCGTCTACGGAGCAGTAGAAGCTTGCAGCACATCGGTGACTCTGGCGTCTTATTGCAGGACTGGACTCCGTTAAGACCCTCAGTCAACATCAAGGAGGCACTTCGTAGAAGACGTCGTTGGGAATGTTTCCTTGATATGTATTGCTATCCGGTGAATCAAGAGCAAGTTTGCAGTTAAACATGACGTAAATGGCTCCCCCACCGGCCAGTCCGGTCGCAGTATTGCCGATAAACGTGTTATTGGAAACCTTTGTCGCTGACGCATTTACAGGTTCTTTCCCCGGATCTGTGGAGGCCAAGTGGATCGCTGCACCCGCTTCCGCGCTATTCCCAATGAAATGATTTCCTTCGATCGTCGGAAAGTCCATGCGGCCCGCAGCAGCCAGGCCGCCTCCCTGGGCCGCTTGGTTTGAACTGATTGTGTTGTCAGCAATAAGGGCACGCGATTCGAACAGGTAAATGCCGCCTCCTGCATAGAATGCGGCGTTATTCAGAATGACGTTGCTGCGAATAGTCGGAGACGCCTTGTTGACATAAATTGCGCCTCCATACAGACAATCTCCCTGAAAATCCCCTTGGATGGTGAACCCCTCAAACACGGTTAACCGTGTTTCACCGCTTGAGAACGTCACAGCCGGTTGGTCGTTTTTTTTGGCCGTGAGAATGGTCGCATCCACGATGGATTGGTCGCTGGGTTGCTCGCTTCTCACGATGATTTGTTTGCCGTGGAAGTCCAGGTTCTCCTCGTACGTGCCTGGTGAAACGATGACTACCTCGCCGTCCTCGGCGGCATCGATCGCTGTTTGGATCGACCAATAATGGTCAGGCACCTTGAGCTCTTTCACCGCGCGAATGACGTGCGCGATGGAAGCTTTTTTGCCCTTGTCGTCATGGACGGTCAAGCGGACAGAATACTCTCCGGGCGAAAATGTATGCTGAACCGTCTCACCGGTCGCGGTGGCCCCGTCGCCGAAGTCCCAGTGGTACGAGACGACGATGCCGTCCGGATCGCTAGACTCTGACGCATTGAAGGAAACGGTGTAGTCGGTCTCAAAAGCCCACGTAAAAAGCGCAACGGGATAGGTATTCATCAAGGCGCATCCCGCCAGCAATATCGGAACCCATAACAGGAGCAAAACAGCCCGACTTGCCCTTTTGACGCCCATTGTCCTCACCCGTCTATAGATTACGTCTTTGTCCGTGCTTTCCAAATGCTCCTTCTTGGCCGACCCCCAAAAAAGTTCTAATAGAAGGCAGATGGTAACCTTATTTGGGAGCGCACAAAGCGCGATTGTTCAAAGAGCTCCGGGGAGGATGGGCAAGGATCGTCTAAGGGGCCTTTGGTCTTGTCGGCTGCCAAATCCATAAACCCAATGCGGCCAAACCGGCCAACGCCGCACCAAAGAAGAACGGCGCTCCTGGGCTGAACCGATCCCACAGCACCCCTGCGATGAGCGAGGCGGGTAAGTTCAGCGCTCCAATGACGGTGCTGTAGGCGCCGTAGGCCGTGCCCCGCAGGTGAGCCGGGACAACGTCGGCGACCAGCGCCTTTGCGGTGCCGAGGGCCGTTCCGTAGTAGGCCCCGTAGGCGGCGTACAACACCCACATGGTCCAGCCCTTCCCGGCCAGGCCGAGTCCCAAGTAGATGGCGGCGTAGGCGATCCAACCGCCGAGGATGATCGTCTTGCGGGAGAGGCGGTCGGACAGGATACCCACTGGCGTGGAGATGAGGGTGTAGACGAGGTTGAATACCGCCAACATTCCAAGAATCCCGAGCACGGAGACACCGAGTGACTGTGCGCGCAGGACCAAAAACGCGTCCGCTGAATTCCCCAGCTCGAACAGCCCTACTATGAGCAGAAACAGGCCGAACGGTCGACCCAAGCCACGCAAGCTCACTTTCACCCGCTCGGAGGGGGTGGTCCTTCTTGCCTCCCGGCTCCCGAACGCGAGTACGAAGACAGCGAGCATCGCCGGCGCGAGGCTGACCAACACAATGGTGCGAAACGTGCTCGCTTGAAGCTGCCCAGTCCCTCCTTGCATCAACCACACCGCGGCCAGCGCGCCGAGGATGCCGAGCATCGCGCCGGCAGAGTCCGCGGCGCGATGGAAGCCGAACGCCAGTCCCCGCTGACTTTCTGAGATCGAGTCGGCGACCAGCGCATCCCGCGGCGCGGTGCGGATCCCCTTGCCCACCCGGTCCCCCCAGCGCGCGCCAGCCACCGCTCCCCACGAGCCGGCGAAGTAGAACAGCGGCTTGACGAGCGTGGAGAGACCATAGCCAATTACGGCGAGCCATTTTCGGCTTCCGAGTCGGTCCGACATCCACCCAGAGCCGACTCTCAACAAAGACGCAGTGGACTCAGCCACACCTTCGATCAACCCGATGAACGTCGTTTGCACGCCCAAGACGCTTGCCAGGAACAAGGGAAGGATGTTTAACACCATCTCCGAGGAGACGTCCATGAGAAAACTCGTCGCCGACACCGCCCAGATGTTGCGGGGCAACCCCTTAATCGAAGGTCGTTGTTGCTTATGCCTCATCGTGAGCCTTTCGGCCTAGTTTGCCATGCATGATACAGACTTGTGGAGAATTGAGCTATAAAGGGCATCGCGAGCGTGGGGATTGCCAATGGTTTTGCTTCTTGCCGCTGCAATGGTTATAGTTAGCTCAAGGTGATTGGGATGTGTGTCGATAAGTCACGAAACGAGAATCAAAATTCACCGCCCCCCCGCCGGATGAAGAAGGTGCTGGCGTCTTCTTCAGGGGGGGAGAGAATCCTGCAGAAATCCTCAAGAAGCTCCGAGAACGCGATCCCGAAGTATTATGCGGATCGACATAAACAATGTTAGACTTATGAGGTAAATATGGAAAAACATGGAAAAATAGAACCCCATCGAATAACAAAGCCCATTCAGCTATTAGCTGCATGGTTGCTGGGGCTAATTGTTGTTAATGGAGCATTTCTACTAGCGGCCGCACAAATTTCCAAGCCTGAGTGGGTGTCTGGGACACTGGTCATCGCGAGCATTATTAATGTACCTCTTTTTCTAGTGTCAATATTCCTCCTACAAACGAAATTTCGTCCCGAAATGCAGGAAGACACTTATTATTCAAAATATCTTGAGACAAAAACCGGCAATACTGAACGTGTAATTAGCCCGGACTCAGTGGCCTCTATTAGAGAGGACATTGCTTCATTGGAAAAGTTAGTTTCCGAGAATGTATTTAACGGGATGGGAGAAGCTGAGTTACAAAAAGTAAAATGGTCCCCAGTAACTGTTGCGCTTAATAAAACACTTGGCAACTTCTCTAAGATTGCGAAGCAACTTTCTATCCATGGAATACCTATTCATGAAACCTTTGGCGATGGCGCTGACGAGCCCACACTATTTAAGGTCGCAATTGGTAAAGGGTTCGATGTAGACCAAATTAGGGCTCTTGTTGAAGCGCTTCTATTTATTGGCGATGGCTGGATAAGTTATGCTCATGATGATGATGAAGTAGATCAATATGACAACCAAGTTCTTATTGGCGCTTATGGTGCCTATCAACATGGGATGGAGCTGAGCAAGATCAAACCTATTATAGACAGAGAAGGTATTACAGTAACTGAAATTTATAAGGTATTGGGCAAATAGGTTTAACAACGCCATTCACACGGACGGTCGTTCCGCTGCGCTCCATGCCCGCCGGTGATGGCTACGTTAGACCAAGAAGGTGAGTTAACGAGCAGCGTGGGGTTAACCTTTAGTCTTGAATTACGGGTACCTGTCGCTTCGGCTTGTTTGATCGATGCTGAAGGTTTAACTTAGTTCTTCGCGTCTCCTTGTTCGAAACGTCCTCCTGCTGTAGGCTGATTGCGTTGGATGGTTGAGGAAGTCTTTAGAAGAAAAGGAGGTCTAATCATGCCGGAGTTTGGTTCGCCGTTTTTGGGGCTGGCTAACGATCGAAAACTGACGGAAAAGGAGTTGATCCGTGCGATCCGATTCATGGTCGCAGCGGAGTACGAAGCGATCCAGCTGTACATGCAGCTCGCCGAATCCATGGACAACAAATTGGCGATTGAGGTGCTCAAGGACATCGCAGACGAAGAGCGCGTGCACGCGGGTGAGTTTCTGCGCCTACTAAGAGAGCTTGCTCCCGACGAAGAGACGTTCTATGCGGAAGGCGCGGAGGAAGTCGAGGAGGAGATCGAAAAGCTGAAGCAAGGGTAAGAGCACTTGTTCCACGTTGTTGATATTCGGCGCTTGCGCTCTTGAGGGCCAAAGTTTCGGGTGATTTGCGAATGCAACCGTTCTTCGAGGATTTCTTCGATCGCCTGCAGGAACTGCACGTGGGCATCGAACACGCGATCGAGGGGCTTCCAAAAGCAGCACTGGATTGGGTTCCGGGGCCTGGGATCAATTCCCTCTGTGTTCTTGCGGTTCATGTGGCAGGCGCGGAGCGGTATTGGATCGGTGACGTGGTGGCGGGCGAGCCGTCCGGCCGCGATCGCGACGCCGAGTTTCTCTCCAAAGACTTGGAGGAAGCCACATTAAAAACGCGCCTCGCTGAGGTGTTGGCTCACTCCCGAGGTGTGCTGGAAGGGCTGGCGCTTCAAGACCTGGAACGCTCGTGTATCTCACCGAGAGACGGCCGCCGGTTCACAGTGGCGTGGGCGCTCGCACACACATTGGAGCACACAGCAATACACCTTGGACAGATGCGGCTCATGCGCCGGCTGTGGGAACAGCGTCAGGCAACCTAGCCGTTGCACTACTCGGAAAGGTGGGGGAAAAGATCCATTCAGCGCCAGGCTAAGGGTCCTTCCCGGTCATTGTTAAACACTACCTTCAGAAACAGGCGTTGTATCCCACACTTCGCCGCACTTGTTTGCACCCGCAACACCACTCTGGAGGTAGCTCCGATTCTCAGCTACCATGAACTCCATGACACTATCTAACTTGCTTGACCGTTATCGGGCCTTTCTTCTTGACATCGACGGCGTGCTCGTCCGCGGTGGGGAGCCGATTCCCGGCGCGGCGGAGGCGGTGAAGGCGCTGCGGGGGAGAGGACAGGTGCTGTTGCTCTCCAACAACTCGACTCGCTCGCGCGTCGGTGTCGCCGAACGGTTGGGGAGTATCGGGCTCACGTTCAAACCGGAAGAAATCGTCCCCAGTTCGTACATCGTCGCTTTGTATCTCTTGGAGTTGGAAGGATTGACGAAGGTTTGGGTAATCGGTGAGGAAGGCCTACCCGAGGAGCTCAAGCTCGCTGGACACCAGATAGTCAAGAGCAAAGACGCGGAATGGCTGATCGTTGGGATGTGTCGCCAGCTCAACTACGATATGCTCGTGGAAGCGCTTGCGTTTCTTGAGGACGGTGGCCGGTACATCGCCACGAACAAGGACGGCACGTACCCCACTCCTGAGGGACCAAAGCCTGGAGCGGGAGCGATGGTGGGCGCACTCGAGGGGATGGGCTTTGCGCCCTACGCGGTGATTGGAAAACCCTCAGAAATCCCCTATCGCATCGCCCTAGAGCAGATTAACGCACCAAAGGACGCCGTGCTGACGATCGGCGATCGCCTGGAGACCGACATTCTTGGTGCGCAAAATGCGGGCATTGACTCCGCCCTCGTCCTCACCGGGATCTCAACCAGAGAGGATATCGATAGCCAAGGCATTCGCCCGACCTGGATCGCCAAGGATCTGGCCGCTCTTGCCCGCGGCGAACTGGAGAGCTTGTCGTGAAGTCTGGCCGAAGTCGACGCTGACCTTCAGGGTAAAGCGCTGCCATTTCGTTAAACTAAGGACCTTCGCGGTGTGGAGAGATTTCCACCAGCGGCTCAGCAGACGGGCTAACAAGGAGATCAATCCGCCGCGCGAATGAGGGATTGACCATGGCCGAAAAGGTACTTCTTGCATGGAGCGGTGGGAAGGACAGCGCGCTCGCGTTGCGTGAGATTCTTGCAAGCGGGGAATTCGAGATCGCGGCCCTGGTGACGACGGTCACGGCAGATTATGACAGGATCAGTATGCACGGCGTGAGGCGAACTTTGCTCGAGCGGCAGGCGGACTCCCTCGGCTTTCCGCTTGAGATCGTGTCTATTTCGAAGAACTCATCCAATGAGGAATACGAGGCCAGCATGCGCAGCGTTCTGACCAAACACCTGGCGGTCGGCGTTTCCTCCGTCGTTGTTGGAGACGTGTTCCTGGAAGATGTGAGGCAGTACCGAGAAAACAACCTCGCGAAGATAGGGATGAGGGGCGTCTTTCCCCTATGGAAAAGGGATACCCACGAACTGGTCCGCACGTTCATCGATCTAGGCTTCGAGGCGATCGTCACCTGCGTGGACTCCAAGGCTCTCGATAAACGATTCGCTGGCCGCCACGTCGATGCGCAATTTCTGTCGGATCTGCCTTCGACCGTGGACCCGTGCGGTGAGAACGGAGAATACCATTCATTTGTCTACGATGGCCCAATCTTCTGCAATAAGGTCGAATACACCGTGGGAGAAGTTGTTCTCAGGGACGATCGCTTCTACTACTGTGATCTGATTTCGTAGTAAGATGTATTTGTGTCCCTCCCTACAGCGCGAGGGCAATCATCAGCGTGCCGAATGCAAGCACGATGCCACCAGCGATCAGAAGACTTGTACCAATTGGGCGGATGACGGGAACGCGCGCGCCGACCACCGCTACAACTCCCACACCGGCCGAGGCGTCCTCGTTCATGAGCACCAAACCGAAGTCTCCGGTTTCCACGTCCCAGATGAGGGTCTGTGGTCCCCCACCGGAGGCGGAGGCGGTCCAAAACGCCTGCACCGAGGGCGACTGGGGGGCGGAGACACCGGGATGAGGCACCATCGTCGCCTCGAACGGCTCAAACTCCATGTCCACGATCTCCGCGTACGCTACGTCGTTCAGGTAGCCTTCCAAGTCCGTCGCTTCGGCGACGCCGATGAAAACCCCTTTGTCAGGGTCGCGATTTTCCGCGACAATCCGCAACGTGGCCAGCGTCCCCGCATCGATCGGCCCCGGTGTTTCAATCTCGATCTGTGCTGGCGGGGTGGTGATGGCGTAGGTCTCCGTCTCCAGTTTCACCGGCTTTGTGTTGATGAAGCCTTCGGAATCGGTCATCGTCGTATCCACCCACAGTAAGGTCCCACCGCCGATCAGCAGCGCTGCCGCCACCATGGTGCCTGTGATTCCCAGAAGCGCAAGAAGTAGCTTAATCATGTTTGCCTCCTTTTGGACTCCTCCGTTGGAGCATACACCACAGATAGGAGATGTGTCATCTAAAAGTTGCTGGACGAACAGGTGCGTCTACACTAGGCAAGGGACGCCCGTGGGGCGGATACTAATCTGTCGAAGGTGAGAAGCGTCGGTCGAAGAAGCGCGGGACTGCTCATGTACAGGGTTCGCAAAGGCGCCTTAGAGGTGTTTTTGGTCCATCCCGGCGGGCCCTACTGGGCCAACAAGGATCTCGGCACTTGGTCGATTCCCAAGGGTGAGTACGATTCGGGTGAGGATCCGCTCGAGGCGGCAAAGCGCGAATTCGAGGAGGAAACGGGCCTGGTGGCGACCGGCAGATTTTTCCCGCTGACGTCACTCAAGCAGCGCAGCGGAAAAGTCATTTCTGTCTGGGCGTTCAAAGGAGATTGCGATCCGACCACTATCAACAGCAATTCCTTCACGATGGAATGGCCGCCGCGTTCGGGCAAACAGCAATCCTTTCCGGAAGTGGATCGCGCCGAGTGGTTTTCAATCTCCGTCGCCAAGGGCAAGATCAACAAAGGACAAGTGGGATTCCTCGACGAACTGGCCAGCAATCTCAAGTCAACTTCAAAATAGCGAGGCCACGAGGTAGGAGATTCCAAGGAGGAAGACCGGGGCGAACACGACAAGGAGAAACCGTTTCTTGAACAGCACCACGCCCGACGCCACAGCTGCCGACACGTTGAGGATGAGGGCCGCGGTGGAGCGGTAATCGGCGATCCTGCCAAATTTGGCCGATGTCTCGAGCACTTCGGTGTACTTATTGAAGTATCCTTGCGACTTCTGTTCCGCCTCCTTCGCCACCGAGGTCTGGAAGTTCGACAACTCCATGGATTGATCGCCGAGGCCGTTTAGATAGGTCTTGAGTTCCTCGTTGTCGGTCGCGTCCGCCTCCGCGTAGTACATGCCGGCCTGAGTGAGATAGGATTGGGCTTGCACGAGTGCATTGGACGCCTGGGTGGCCGCCTCAAGCCGCAGCATCATGAACCCGAGCGCAGCGGTCTTGAGATCGCCGGCTTGCCCGCCCGACTTGCCCGAGGAGATCCAGGACAGCGACGCGAACACCGTCGCGATCGTCACCAGGATCGCCGCCACATCTGCGATGTCCCCCAGCCTGAATCGGATATTTAGCTGTCTCATTTAAGAGCACGCTCCTTTGCTAGAAACCGGAATTTCTTACTTCATTGCTGTGGCTTTGCTGCAGCGTCTTCTTGAACGTTCATGCTAGCTCCGTGGGGGGGCAAGGGTCAATTCACATCTGCGAAAGACAGGAATTGCATCGAGCGGTGACTCGGGCCAAAGAGCGTAATTGAAGTTCGATTCTAGCTTCTTTGGCTGTCTGATTGGAAGGTCAGCCCCTTCATGGACGAGCAATTGTCACGGCCAAATCCCGCTTTTTGATCTTCGGCTTGACTTAGACGCCGATATGTGTTAGACTAATGTCTAAGTTATACCGATGTCTAAGATTTGGGCTCAGAAGGAGGCTGACGACAACGATGAGTGCAAAGAAGAAGCCAGCAACGCCGAGGCTACTGTGGGATTGCGGAACAGTCTACGACTTCTTCCAAAGCCTGATGGTGCTGCATTACCCGTCCAAGTTCAGCGTCCGCGGGGCGTGGACGGCGGGAATGCGCGCGCGCCTGTCCCCCGAGGCTCGCGATGTCCTCGAAAAGAGCCAGCTGTTAATCCACATGCCGGTTCATTGGATAGACACTCTGCCGGAGCCAAAGAATGTGGAGACCGCATTGTGGAGCCTGGGACAGATTGCACCCGAAAAGCGACTGGAAGTGTTGACTCTTTGTCCATGCGAGCCGCCGAAAGAGGTCGCGGTCATGCTGCGAGGCGTGGCTAAACACGGAGCGTGGGAAGAGAAAGACCTTAAACTTCTCCGCGACTACTACCGACGCGAGTACGGAGAGGACAAACGCCCCCCCTCCGACGAGAAGCTCGCAGAAGGTCTTGATATGTGGGCAGAAGCGGAGACGTTCGGGGAGCGATATCTCGCCGCACTCAAGAACTATCAGGAGGTTTTCTTTGCCGAAGAAGAAAAGCGGATCGAGCCGGCTCTGAAGAAAGCGCTCTCGCGCGCACAGGCGCTGGCCAAGAAGCTACCTCTGAGTGATCTGCTCGAGGAGCTTTCACAGGGGGTGCGGATCGATGAGCCGCTGCCGGCCAAGGAGCTGGTCTTCGCCCCCTCGTATTGGATCACGCCTTTGATGATGCTCGTTCCAGTCACTCCCGAGCGTCAGGTCTTCCTGTTTGGGGCACGTCCAGCTCAGGCGTCCCTCATCCCGGGCGAGACGGTTCCTGATACGCTGGTGCGAGCCCTTAAAGCGCTCTGTGATCCAACGCGGCTGAAGATCCTGCACTATCTCGAGGGGGAGTCGCTCGCTCCGGTTGAATTAGCGCGACGGCTTCGACTACGAACCCCAACGGTCATGCATCACCTGCATGCCCTGCGTCTTGCTGGGCTAGTCCAGATCACAATCTCCACCGGGACTGGAAAGGAAAAAAAGCGTTGCGCCCGTCGTCAAAATGCGCTGACGGATGTGTGCGACATGCTCAAAAGCTACTTGGGAAACGGGAGGTGAGAGCAAGATGAGCGATGGATGTTGTGGTGAGTGCTGGAACGGAAATGAGGTGAACGGTGTGGTGTTGTATATTGCGCGTTGCGCACCCTGTGCGTGGATGCAAGAGAGGAAATGGAATCAAGGGATGATCCCACACGGACTTTCGGGAGGCTAACGATGGATCACATGTTGATTGACGATTTTGCAAGGCTTCACCATAAGGAGTTGCTGGCCGAATCAGAGAAGCGACGTCGTTTCCTGCCGGCCCTCAAGCAGCTGCGGGCCCAGCATGAGCTTCGCCGAGCGATTAACCGGTTCCTGAAACTGGATGGCGACCCCCGCCAGCTGGCCAATGAGCTTCCGACGCTCATCCAGACGGCCGAGGATCAGCTAGCTGGGAGAACACAAACGTGCCGCGGCTGCCTGCCATCTTGTTAGGGTAGCAACTCTTAACGGCGGACGAGGCATCGGGAGGTATTGGCTGGGGGAACCTGTGCTTCGTCCGCCCTGCTTCTTTTAGTGGGAGCAAGACCGATTACGACGGGCTCTGGCGCTACAAGTAATCAGCGAATTTTCGACAAGTGAAGTTACCCCGACTTCGCGGATAGTGTAGCGCTTGACATCTATGGCATTCCA
>CAZOUO010000043.1:0-17088 GCA_964582975.1 uncultured Thermotogae bacterium
ACCGTAGCACGATCCGCATCCATTGTCAAGAGATTAACCAGACGTGACACTAGAGCTCCTACGTAATCGGTGTTCCCGGGTCAATCGGTTTTTCGGTCGTCAGAAGGACGCAGGTGCTTCCGTCTTCCTTCTCGGCGCAGAGGAGCATCCCCTCTGAGACCTCTCCGGCAAATCGAGCCGGCTCGAGGTTCACCAGGACGACGATCGTCCGACCGGCCAATTCCTCTTCCGAGTAGTACGGAACAAGGCCCGTCACGAGCTGCATCGGCTTGTCCGCGCCGACGTCGACCTGCAATCGATAGAGTTTGTCCGTCTTGGGGACCCGTTGCACCTCCAATATCCTGCCGACCCTAAGCTTGAGCTTCTTCCAATCCTCAAAGTCGATTCGTTCCATTTTGATCCTCCACGTGTAGAGCAGCTTTGAATTGAGAACTCGCTTCCTTCCAGTTGTGTCCGATCATAAAGAAGATTCTCCCCCTATTGCAAAGAGATCAGCTGTACTCAGCATTCGCAGAGGGTAGCGATTTGCTCCGCCCATTCTGCAACACCAAAAGCTACCACATCTAGGGATTTCGTTCGAAGATTCTTGGTACGGTTGTGATAGGTGCACTGCTTACAGCTCACTCGAAGGCGCCTTGACCAACGCCAGGCGCATATCTATTCTTTGTCTAGGATGAATGGGGGAATTTTTGCACTTTCGAAAGAGGATCTCGACCGTTTGGGGCCACAGGAAGCCGTTTCCGCCTTCCGGGAGCTCTTGTGGGCTGAAGCCACTGCCCTTTCTATTGCAAAAAACCTCATCGATGTGCCTGGTTCGGTACATGCACGGGATGGCGGGATCGATGCAAAGGTAGAAGGTGTGGAAGTCAGTGGTGGGCAGGGAATCATCAAGTCTGGGATAACGTGCTATCAAATCAAGACCGGGGACTTCAGCCCAACCCAGCCTGCCAACATCAAGAAGATCCTCTGTCGACCGCCCCCGAACAGCGCTGAATTGCAGCCGAAGGTGAGAACGTGCCTTGAACAGGACGGGACCCTCATTATCGTGCTCTTCGGAAATGATAGCCCCGATCAAACTGATAATGAGCTGCGTAACGTGTACGTCAGCAAGCTCACGGAAATCGATGGTAGTTACCAGTCTGCGAAGGTTGAGGTCTGGAGGCAGAGCAAGTTGATCGGTTTCTTCCAGCCCTTCCCTTCGCTTGTCCTTAAGCTGAAAGGTCTGAGCGAAGCGCCGTTCAAGTTCCACGATAGCTGGTCAGATGAGCAGGAGATGCGCAGGCCACTCCAAGTTGGGGAAGACCAGGAATCGCTCATCAACAACGTGCGGCAGATCCTTAGGCAGGATTCCGCCGATGCCATCCACCTACGAGTGTCCGGCGCGCCGGGGATAGGCAAAACAAGGTTGATCCTCGAAGCAACTCGCGAAGACGATCTTGCTCCGTTAGTGATCTACTGCCCGTCGCCGGCAATCCTTCGCGACAGCGCTCTTCTGCCTCAGATGGTTCGTAGAGACAGCGTTCTCCACATCGTGCTGGTCATCGATGAATGCAATGCCGGTGAAAGCGCTGAGTTCTGGAATTCCCTTGCATGGATGGGCCCTAGGTTGAAACTTGTCACCATTCACCATGAGTTATACCCTACTAGCGGTCGCACTATCCACGTTGAGATTCCGCGACTCGGGCAAGAACAGGTAGAGCAGATAATCATCAGCTACAGTATCCCCAGGGAGCAAGCCGCGAGGTTTGCCAACTACTGTAAGGGATCTCCACGGGCTGCACACGTACTGGGTCAGAACCTATTCGCTAATCCAGAAGATCTCTTACGACCGCCAGACACTGTTCCTGTGTGGGACAGATGGGTCGCAGGACAAGACACACTTGGTAGTCTGCTCGTCCAAGAGAGGCGAATGGTTCTTCGCTACCTTGCGCTATTCAAAGGCTTTGGCTTTGCCCCACCCTATTCTGGCGAAGCAAGAGCTATTGCCGAGCTGATAAGGAAAGACAATCAGGCATTCAGCTTCCAGAGATTCTCTGAGATCATCGAGGAACTCAGGCGGCGGAAGATCCTGCAAGGCGAGACCACACTGTACATAACACCTGACGTTCTGCACATCAAGCTCTGGAGCGAGTGGTGGGATACATATGGATCAACGATCGATGTAGTCGACTTCATCAATGAGCTGCCGTCCGGGTTGCGGGAGGGCTTTCTCGAGATGTTTCGATATGCGAAGGAATCGGAGGTCGCCTTAGGCACCGTAGAGCGCATTCTGACGCCGGGCGGACCATTCTGGGATACAGGGCTCCTCGAGACAGAGCTCGGTGGTAGTTTTTTTCTTGCACTGACGGAGGCCAACCCGCAGCCGGCTCTCCGGTGCCTTGAGAATTCCATTCCCAACTGGGGATTGGATCAGATTGTCCAATTCCGGCACGGCCGGCGTCAGACGATTGAAGCGCTCGAGCGTATCGCTGTCTGGCGTGAACTCTTCCACGGTGCAGCGAGAATTCTGCTCCTACTAGCGGAAGGTGAGAACGAGAGCTGGGCGAACAACGCCACTGGGGTTTTCGTTGACCTGTTCTCGCTTGCTCCTGGGCGAGTAGCTCTTTCGGAAGCGTCTCCAGAGGATCGGTTCCCAGTGCTGGAGGAGGCACTGCTCTGTGGCACTGAGGCGAGACAACTCATTGCAGTCCGAGCCTGTGATTCCGGGCTGAGTACAGGTCCTTTCACGCGGATAGCTGGGGCTGAGCATCAAGGGCTTCGTCCTGAAGCCCAGCTTTGGAGACCGAGTACTCGAAAGGAGGTCGTCGATGCCTATCACCGAGTATGGACTCTCTTAGTGTCTCACCTTGATATTCTGCCTGATGCAGCTCGCACTGAGGCTGTCTCGGTTCTTCTCAGTCGGGCTCATGGGTTAGCGGCAATCCCAGAGCTGAGCGCACTTATTGCGACTGACATAGGGGAACTTGTAGAGCGTGGAGTCGCGTCCGACCGTCAAGTTGTATCAACCGCCTCAGAGATTCTTCACTACCAGGGCAAGAGCTTGCCCCCCGATATTCATGCTGCGTGGATGAACCTACACGCCAGTCTGGCTGAGGTTGACTTCCATTCCCGGCTTCGTCGTCATGTCGGCACAGCGCTGATTTCAGATCTCTTTGATGACACCGGAGAGCGAACTAACCGAAAGCAAAGCATAGTCGCGGCACTTGCTGAGGAAGCGATTAGTGATTTCGGGCTTCTCGGCCCCGAACTCCCCTGGCTAGTCACGGCGGAGGCAGAAGATGGGTACAGCTTCGGCTACGAACTTGGGAAGAGAGACTCGGAGCTGACTTTGCTGCCAAGTCTGATCGACGCTCAGAAGCGAGCTGAGTCCGGCGGGAGTCTAATGCTGTTGAGTGGCTATCTGCGCGCGGTATCGGAGCGTGATCCTGAGCATTGTGAACGCCTTCTTGATGATCTGAAGACAAACAGAGACACAGCGAATTGGGTTATTGAATTGGTCTGGAGAAGCGGACTGGTTACAGAACGCACTGCAGGCTTGATTCTTGAGCTGCTGCGCGGACGGGTCCTTGATCCAACAGACCTTCGTATGTTCGCATACGGTGGCCTTGTCGAAAACCTCTCGCAAGGTATGCTTGAAAGTTGGATCGGGCTTCTTCTTGATCGGGGGTCACCGGAGTATCTTTCGACGGCTCTAAGTCTGTGCAGTATGTACGAGTCGAGTGGCGAAGCCACCGTCCCTGATCCCCTTCTGAAAAGGGTTTTGCTCGACCCCGTTTGGTTCATGGAAGCTTCAGGCTCCTTTTCGGGCCAGAATGACGACTGGGCTTGGTGCGAACTGGCAAGCAGACTGAGTGAGCGGCAGCCTGAGACGCGGTTTGTTCTTGCAGAGAAGATTCTAATGAGCTTTGGCGGGAAGGGCGTCGTATCGGGTAAGCGCCTGGGATGCGTTACTGAGTTCCTGGTAAAAGCGATAGGTGAAGCTCCGAAGCAGCTATGGAACCTTATCTCAGCTGCTCTTGGCCGCAGGGATACAAATACATTCTGGATCGCGCAATGGCTTCACGGCAGTGATATGTTTGGACTAGCGCAGCGTGGAGCACTCGAGCTGTTCCCTCCCGAGATAGTGTGGGAATGGATTGAGGAAGCTCCCGGACAACGAGCTCCTATCCTTGCTTCTCTTGTGCCCAAGGACCTAGGCGCTCATTCCTCTTACACAAGACAGCTGCTCGTTGAATATGGAGATGAGGAGTCAGTACGGCGGGCCTTACACATGACATACCGGAACGAAGGATGGACCGGCTCCGAGAGCGAGCACTTCTCGGCAAGACGTGACCACTTCCTCGAGATTCGAACCGAGGAGACAGACGTGAGGGTGCTGAACTGGCTCGATGAGCATATCGAGTACCTAGAAGATCTGGTCCGACGTGCTAGGATTAAGGAGGAGAGGGATACATTGAGGTCAGGTGCCACTTGATTAAGGTCGGCCGCCTCCCTCAGCGAAGCACACGGCACATCTCACACAAGCTGACGTTTCGTCGCTCACCCTCCAAGCTAACCTTCCGACAGTCTCGCAACAAGAGCCTTCCCTTGTTGCGAAGAAAAACTCAGTTGGGACGGCGGTCGGCTGCGCGGCCATCTTGCGTTTGATGCGCAAATTACAGCCAGACCGTCCCAAGAGGGTAAGATGGGTGCGCGAAATGTCGAAAAGGGAAGGTGGGTTCACGATGAACGATGACCAAGAAACAGTTTATCCGTACATCCCAAACTCGGTGCCCAGAGTGAAGCAGGCGATGCTCAAAGCCGTTGGGGCTAAGAGCGAGGAGGAGTTCTACGGGGATGTTCCGGAGGCGCTCAGGCTCAAGAGGCCGCTCGATCTGCCCGAGCCGTTCCTCTCCGAATGCGCGTTGAAACGGCACGTGGAAGGAATCCTCTCTAAGAACAAGACCTGCGGGGAGTATCTCAGCTTTCTTGGAGCGGGGTGCTACCAACACCACGTGCCGGCGGTGTGCGATGAGATCAATCAACGAAGCGAATTCCTCACCGCGTATGCCGGAGAGCCGTACGACGATCACGGTCGGTTTCAGGCGCTGTTTGAGTACGCCAGCATGATGGGTGAGCTTCTGAACATGGACGTGGTCAACGTGCCGACCTACGATGGCTTGCAGGCCGCGGCTTTTGCCAAGATCGCCCGCTCCAGCCGCAGCTGCCGGTTCTCACGGCGCAGCCGACGCAACTCGTCTCGCTCTGCGGTGGTCAATCCGGAAGCGCTCCGGCCCTCATCGCGGTCTGCCTGACGTGCCCAGGCGCGTATTGTCTCGTACGTCGGTTCGAATTCCTGGGCCAGCTCACGTGGTGTGCGCCCTGCCCGCACGAGCTCGACCATCTGCCGCCGAAACTCCGGCGGATACGGCGGTCGTATCCTCGGCATCGTGAATCCCTCCTTGTTCAAGTCTCAAGGTGTCCACGAAACCGGGTCAACTCCATGCTCTTCTGTGAATCGGCTCTTCTTCATCGCCTTCCTCTCCTTCCTTCGAGCCGATTCTCTACTTATGACTGGTCCAGTTCTAGGGGTGCACGCCCAGGGCTTACGAAGACAAGCTGACGGGTGCCATTTCCGAGGAGCGGTGGATTGAAATGGAACGGCGATGGGTAGAAAGGGAGAACCAGCTGAGAAGCCAGATGGAAGCGTTGGAGCTTGGGACCAGACCCGCAGAGGACGAGGCGGAAGCAACTTTCAAACTCCTACAACGCGCTCCTGAACTGTATCAGCGGCAATCGCACGATCAACGAGTTAGATTGCTCAAAGTGCTACTTTCAAACTCGATACTGCTAAGAGGAAAGCTAGATCACGTCTACAAAAACCCCTTCGACCTAGTGGCCGAAGGAGTCCATTCTGGCAATTGGCTCCTCGGGGAGGACTCGAACCTCCAACCATTCGGTTAACAGCCGAGCGCTCTGCCAATTGAGCTACCGAGGAATACGTCTGTATTGTATCGCGGTCTAGAAACGTCGTCAACTGCACACGTAATCGTAACCAAGAAACGACTTCGTGGATGAGGATACTTGGGACAAGCTTGCCCCCTCAGATACACTTACACACCCTTTTGTTTGTATTGGCAAAATAGCACACTCAAATACGATGGAGGGTGTGATCATAAAATCATCTAGGATTGAACGCATTCTCCAAGTGCTGATGATCCTGCGGGAGGTCTAAGATAGATATCGCGATCCTGTTTGCCACGAGTAGCGCGATCTTGTGGGCGTTTGGGCAAGTGTTGGCAAAGATCGGCTTGGCTGACATGCCGCTTGCTCTGTTTGGGTTCATTCGCGCAGCGGTTACTCTTGTTTTCGTGATTCCGTTTGGTCTGCTTGGCTCCGGGTTTCACTTTCCCGGGCTCACCCTTACGGTGATCGCGTTTCTGGGCGGTTTGTCGGACTCGTTTGTCGGCACGCTACTCTACATGAGTGCGCTCAAGAACAGCCCCGCTTATGAAGCAGTCCCGCTAGCAAATACTGCGCCGTTTTGGGGCGTCATCGCTGCTGTGCTGTTTTTGGGAGAGGCGCCGAGGTTCGTCGCTTTCGCGGCAGCGATACTGGTTGTTCTCGGTGCCTACTTCCTGGTCACGCGACGTGACGGCGTGTCCACCCGCGCGACTGCATGGGGCCCGTGGTTAGCTCTAGCGGCTGGGGTAGTGTGGGGAATAGCGGAAATCGCACCCACGAAATACTGCCTCAGCCACGGTATGAACCTAGTCACGTATCAGCTGATGGTCATCGTGGGGGCTGGTTGCGGATGGGGCGTATACACGTTCTTACGTCGGAAGACGGGAAAGCACTTCTACACGCGGCGAGGAATCGCCGTTGCAATCTTAACCGGGTTCACCAACCTCTTCCTCGGCTGGATCCTGTGGCTTGCCGCGCTGGAACGGGCACCAGCGAGTCTAATCTCTCCCGTACGCGGGTCTGTTGCCCTGTTTGGATTCGTGTTCAGTCTCATCCTGTTGCGAGAGCGGCCGTCTGTGCACTCGGTCATCGGCGTGTTGCTCGTCGTCGGTGGCGTGATGTTGATTTCCACTGTCACCTAGGCAATTCGCTCATGCTCCTCAGCTAGGTTGAAGCATCGTCGTATGGGGTAGTGAACGATCTCCCCTGATCAAGTAACACATGCCTTTCCTGTTTAATCTGCCTCGTGATACCAAAGAACAAGAAGACTAAATTAGGAGCGGCTCTTCGCTCAACAGAAAATGCCAACAGCCTCGACCACTAGACCACTCTAAGGAATGCAACCACGGGGGTGAGGAGCCGCTTGGACTTTCTCTAGTCTACAGGTTTTCTCTTCTGGTGGGCGCGCCTCACCCCGCGTTTGCAAGATCACTCGTACCGTAGTGCTTCCACGGGATCGAGCTTCGCGGCGCGTAAGGCAGGATAGAGGCCGAACGTCACGCCGATGAGCAGCGAGAACCCACACGCGAGCAACGCCGGGTAGATCGAGATCACGAACGGCCAGCCGCCGAACAACGAGCCGAGCCACGCGCACAGCCAGCCGAAGCCAAGACCGAGAAGGCCGCCGAGGAAACTGATAAGGATTGACTCGACGAGGAACTGCGTGCGAATGTCTCGCGGTCGACCTCCAATTGCCATGCGGATCCCGATCTCGCGGGTTCGCTCGGTGACCGAGACGAGCATAATGTTCATGATGCCGATCCCGCCGACCAGAAGCGAGATCGCGCCCACACCGCCTAAGATGAGCGTCATCGTCTTGACGCTCTCCTCGTAGGTCTCGATCGCCTCCTTCTGAATCTGCACGTTGTACGGGGATCGGCCACCCCGACCGAAGACGAAGAAGCCTCCGCCACGCGCTCCCTGAACTGACACGCCGGTCGATGCGGCGACGGTTCGATCCAGGATCGCCGTGATTTCGGTAGCTGCTTGTTCGATCACGTCTTCGTTCGCGGCCTGCGCGATATAGGAGGTGAACTGTCGCGACCCTGACAAACGTTGCGCGGTGCTCAACGGAACGTAGACCATACCATCAAGATCCTGATATCCAACCGTCCCTCGTTCACTCATCACGCCGATGATCTGGAACGCTGTCTTTTGCCCCCACACCTCTAACGTGAGCCGCTTGCCGACCGGATTGTCCTTGCCGAAGAAGTCTGCGGCGACGTCCGCTCCGAGCACGGCAACCTTGCGATCCTCGTCCAGTGCATGGATGAAACGTCCGACCCGCGGGCGGAACCCGTCGAACAGGTTCATGTAGTCGGGGGTGACGCCCATCAGACGGACGCTCCGTGTTTCTCCGTCGAGGATCGCGCTACCGCCGCTCGTGGCCGTGGGGACCACCTCGGAGACCGAGGGTGCTGCGAGGAAGTCGCTTGTTAACTCCTCGGTAAGCGCGCGCATCGAGGCCGCCGAAGCGAGTGCCTGCGGAAAGATGTTGACGGTGATAGTCCGCATTCCGAGTCCGGCGATCTGCTCCTTGACCTGAGCGGTCGCGCCGTTGACCAAGGCAATGATCGCCACGACGGCGGCGACACCGATGACAATACCAAGCACCGACAACGACGTTCGCAGCTTGTGGGCCCGTAGCGCCGTCAGCGCGGTACGCAGCATCTCAAGCAGCCACATGTCTGTCCTCCTCGATGCGGCCGTCCCGCAACACCACCTCGCGTTGGGCGCGTGCCGCGATCTCAGCCTCGTGGGTGACAATCGCTACGGTTCTTCCCTCTCGGTGCAGCGAGGTGAAGAGATCTATGATCTCTGCGGAAGTTCGGCTGTCCAGGTTTCCCGTTGGCTCGTCGGCGAGGATGAGCCGTGGCGAGTTGACCAGCGCCCGCGCGATGGCGACCCGTTGCGACTCGCCTCCGGAGAGTTGCGTCGGCTTGTGATGCGCGTGATCCGCGAGGCCAACACGATCAAGACACGCCAAGCCCCGCTCCCGCCGTTCTTTGGCACGGACGCCAGCGTAGGCCATTGGCAGTTCGACGTTCTGCAGCGCGGTCGAACGCGGCAGGAGGAAGAACTGCTGAAAGATGAAGCCCAGCTTCTTGTTTCGGATGTTGGCCAGCTCCTCGCGCGAGAGTGTTCCCAGATTTTCGCCGTCGAACAGCGCTTCTCCGCTGGTCGGACGGTGCAACGCGCCAATTACGTGCATCAGCGTCGATTTCCCTGAACCAGATACACCGGTGATGGCGACGTACTCGTGCTCGTCGATCCGGAGGTTGATGCCGCGCAGCGCACGGTAGACGACCTCGCCCATCGGATAGTCCTTGGTGACGTTCTTCAGGTCGATCATCGCGATCACGGCATCCCTGGAGGAGGGCCGCCTCCCTGATAGAAGAACCGCAGCCCACCGTCTTCGGACCGTTCCGAACGAGCCGGCGAGACCGCTTCCAAGTTGAGCAGAATCACGTCACCCTCTGCGAGGCCGCTTATAATCTCGACGTAGGTGTCCGACCGCACGCCGATCGTCACCGGCTGCAGTCCCGTTTGCCCGTCAGCAACTTTCATCACCATCCATCCGCGCGGAGATTCGAGCAGACAGGTGATCGGAACGCGCAGCACATCGAACGCGCTCGCAGTAGAGATCTCCATCTCTGCAGTGTAGCCGACGAGGATCGACGAATCGGCCTCAGGCAGCTTGCCGGTGACCACAACCACGGTGCTGTTCCCCCTGGAGACCGCCATCCCACCGACTTCGACAATCTCCACCGGCCAGGTGTGATCGGGCAGCGGCTCAATCACGGCCTGGGCCGTCTGGCCGGCGATCACGTCGGGGGCGTCAAGCTGGTCGACGTTCGCCTCGATGTAGAGTTCGCTGGTGTCAATCAAGATGAGGCTCCAGTTCTCTGAAGAGGTTGTTGCTTGGTTGATCTCTGTGACGACGCCGGCGAACGGTGCCCGCAGCGTGGCGTCCTCATAGGCTAGCTGAGCGATCCGATAGGAGAGTTCTTTCTCGCGGATGACGGCCGGAATCCCTTCGGCTCGAGCCTCCTGCAAGGCCCGCTCGGCCTGTAACATTGCCAGTTCCTGTTGCGTGCTGTCGAGTTCGACAAGAACCTGATTCTGTTCGACGCGCTGGCCAACGCTCACCAGAATCTCGTCGACTCGATCCCCAGCAAACGTAAAAGTGTACTCCTCTTTGGGGACAACCTCTCCGTACACGGTGAGAGTTTGCAGGACATCACCGCGAACGACTTCGACCATCGCTTGCCCGTTGGCCGTCGTTTTGGATGTCCCATCGGATTGGTTGAGCGTGAGGCCGAGGACGATGCCAAGAATCGTCACCCCGAGAACCGCACCTGCGATAACCCAATCCCGGCGTTTCCGCCGTCTCATCCAACTGCATGCTTTTTTGCCCCACACCATCCGATTCATTTCAACCATTCCTCCCATTCAAGTTTCAGTCCGAGACCATCGCGGTACGCTAAGTAGGCAAGCAAGAGTGAGGTGACGCGCCCGTCCTTCGCCAGGTCGAACGCCTGCTTCCCCTCGACAAAATCCTCCCAATCCTGCTCGCTAATCGTTCCGGTTTCGAACTTCGTTCGCATCACAGTTTCTTCCAGCGTCCACTTCTCTTTCTCAAGCGGAAGACGCTCAAGGTCTTCCAAGGATTTCCGAAGCGCGATTTGTTGATTGAGAATGCTGTTTCTGACTCGTTCCTGCGTGTCCTCCAGTTGCGCCTCGGCAAGATCCAAGTTGGCCGCAGCGATGTCGATCTCAACGAAGCGATCGGGGTTGAATAGGTCGAACGAAATGCCCCAGCTGACCTTCCACCCCGCTTCATCGATGCCAGCCTGGATCGACAGTTCCGGTAGAGCATCCGCTCGCGCGGTTCGGAGAGCGTCTTTGGCATCGGTGCCCTTCTCTTCGGCGGCCTGTACCTCGCGAGCATCCAGGACAGCCGCTTCCGGAATTTCCTCGTCGGTCACAAGCTTGTTTGCTGCCGCAGTGAGATTGTCAAGGAGAAGCTCAAACGTTACAGGCTCGTAGTCTTTGCTGATTCCGAGCGTGACGCGTCCGAACGTATCTTTATCTGTGGTGTAGGCCGTTTCAGTTTGCTCTAGCGTGATCTGCGCGTCCAGGACAGCCAGCTTGGCTTCCAAGAGAGAGGCTTCTCCCTTGATTCCAGCCCCTACTTGTTCTTCCACCTTGGTCAAATCGGACTCTGCTTGTCGGAGATCCGCCTGTGCCTGGACAAGCTGCACCTTTGCGGACAGGAGATCGCTGTAGGCCTCGATGGTGTCGAGCACAACCGTATTGCGGGCCTGCTCCAACGCCGATTGAGCATCGGCCACCGCGTGTTGCTTCGTGGTGAGTTCCTCGAAACCGACATCGAGTTGCGCCAAATCCAACCGTTGAGAGTAGCTGAATCCCCAACCGGAACTGTCCCATCCTCCCGTTATCCTGTTCCAAGAAAGCTTGAGGTCTGCGGAGAGACTGGTTTGTGTCCCCCAAGGCAGCGAAACGCCGACGCCGAAGGTCCCTTCGATGTCCTCGGCAAATCCCTCCGTCGAAAGATCAGGGGGATTCACTTGCAGACCGATCGAAGGAACGGTCGACCTTACCCAGGCCGCCTCCAATTCGAGCTGGGCAATCTGGAGTTCCAGCTCGGCCTGGCGAACATCGGAGTGATGTTCAAGGGCAAGGACGATCGCTTCGTCGAGCGGAAGCTCAAGAGTACTTGGAAGCGATTGTGCAACGACTGCCGAGGTAATCACCAGAACCGCTCCGATCCAGAGCCATCTCAATAATCTCTTCATCACAAAGCTCTCCTTCACTGTCTTCCTCTTGTACGGGATGGCCCTGAACCGCATTCGCCAGCCTATCGGGCCTGCGTACCCTCGATTAAAAGATACCTGTCAAACGCCGAAAGTATACTAATCCTTTTGGAAAAGTTGGCTCAGACCTGTGGCAAAATTGTGAATTGCATTATTTCACTAGTGCAACCAGCTGGTCAAGAACCTTCTTCAAGTCGTTGATGGGAACGGCGAAGTTAAGTCCCTCGATTACACCCTCTTCTGATGATTGGCGCATGATCGCGGTGCAGATACCAATGACCTCTCCATAGACGTTGACCAAGGGACCCCCGCATTGTCTAAACCTCCTTTACCACAGTTTCTGCACTACCCCTTTGCCGCGCGTGGAAGCGTAAAATGCACGCACACACAACCATCGGGAGCATTTTCTGCCCAGATCCTCCCGCCGTGCACTTCGATCAACGCCTTGGCGATTGCTAGCCCCAAGCCGGCACTGCCTTCCTCGCGCGGTCGCGACGGTTCTGCGCGATAGAAACGGTCAAACATGTGAGCGAGTTCCTCATCCGACAGCGTATGTCCAGTGTTGCAAACGCTCACGCGGACAGACTGCTCTGCTAGAGCCTGGGCTGCCATCCGAATCGTTCCGCCTTCGGACGTGTACCGCATGGCGTTGGCCAGCAGATTGAGAACCACCTGTTCAATCCGCTGGCTGTCCGCCTGCACCTTGGGGAGATCCGGGGAGATTTCAATCGAAAACCGAATCCCGCTGTCTTCCAGCTGAACTCCAACGGTCGCCTGGATTCGGGATAGCATCTGGCCGAGATCACACGGCGCCTTTCGAATCGATAGGTGGTCCGCATCGGCCGACGCCAACTGGTGAAGGTCCTCCACCAACCTCGATGTCAAAAGCGTCTTGTTATGAAGCGCGGCAAACTTCTCCGCCTTTGGCTCGATGATGCCGTCGCGCAGCCCTTCCAACGCTGTGCGAAGGACCGTTAGAGGAGTGCGCAGTTCGTGAGATACATCTGCGATCATCTGCCGCTTGGCCTTCTCCGATTTCTCCAAGCTTGTGGTCATTTTGTTGAACGAATCGGCTAAATGGCCAAGCTCATCGCTGCTTCTGATAAAGACGCGCCCTTCCATTTTCCCTTGGGCGATCTGTTGGGACGCACTGGCAAGTTGCTTCAAGGGTCCGGTCAGCTGACGCAGCAACCAGAAGGCAAGCAGGATCCCGATCGCGGTAACAATGATCCCCGCGATCCACAGGGAGCGACTCACCGTAGCCAGAAAGCGCTGCTCCAGGGAGTTCTCCCGCAAAACAAGAGCGGGAGGCACGATGGTTCCCACGACCTCACCGTCAAGTTCAATAGGGAGTCCTGTCCCTAGATCGCCTTTGGAGAGCGTTCTTCCGACCCATTGGGCGTCTGGTGCGAAGACGATGACGCCTTCCGAATCGGCCAGAACTAGGGGCACCGGTGGCCGTCCCCGAGCCAGCAACTGCCGAATACCCTGCCAACTCCCTGTGCGAGCGTAGGACTCTCCCAAAAAATGCAGCAGAGTGGCATCGCGATCACGAAAACTGCGCGCGGCAAAGTCACTGAAGGCACGATTGACGGCAATAGTGATGAGAACATATCCCAGAGCAGTTGAGATGAGGATCACAATGACGAAGGACAAAAGGAGCTTCGATCGGAAAGACATGCGACCAAAGACGGCCATCATCCTTTGCCCTGTTTGGTGAAGTAGTAGAGAACCTAATCTTTGACGCCTCATGCTTGTACAGTAACAGCTGTGAACGTACTCAGCGCCTGGCTGGCAGAGGAGGGCGATCGAAATCGCCCTCCTTTTTCACTTGCTCCAGTGACAGCTTGTTCCCTAACGGCGATGTGACTTCATCGTCCCCTATTCCAACAGCCGAAGCCGCCAAAGGGTCGACGCCCTTCAGCCCCGCCAAAACCAGCATTGGGGCCGAAGGCTTTACCGCCTCCTAGCCAACGACCGCTCAACTGCTGCGTCATGAGATCGGCCTGCTCCTGAGATATCTCGCCCTCCGCGAGGGCCTCCTCGATCATCTGGAGCATCGTCTGTTGCGCCTCAAGCTGTTCCTTCATCCATTTGGCCTGCTGTTCGGTGATTCGGCCCTGCTCCACCGCTTCGTCGATGGTCTGCAGCCGAGCCTGAGTCATTGCCTCAACTAGCGCGTCATCTTCGACACCGAGGTTCGCCGCTACCCTGCCCAGGAAGGTTTGCGGCAGCGCGATAGATGAAGTTGTCTCGTCGGCGCTTTGGGCAAGAACGAGCCCTACAGCGGTTGCGGCTACCAACGTGGCGACCAGTCCAACTCCTCCTAGTACCTTCGTCTTCCTTTTCATTTGCTTCCTCCTTTCTTCGTGTCTACCTGGTTGTCTGCCAAGAGATGTCGAATGGATCCCAAAAGTGATCCAACACAAGGCGTTCTAAGAGAGATCCTAGAATCGCCTTGAATTTAGCTTTGTTCATAGTCCGTTCCTCCTTTGAAATCCGGTTCATGAGAAAAGGTACCTGGAGTAAATGAAGGACTTAGTCCGACGATGTGGCAGCGATGTGAAGATATTTCTCAAATGCGATCGACGAGTTTCAAGCGTCTTCACAAATCTGCCACAGTTTTGAACCGGGACCTTCAACTTATCTGGCTATGCTGCGTGTCGAACTTTGTCAAAAAGGAGGAGATAAACGATGAGGAAAGCAAAGCGTGTGATGTCTTTAATCGCCATCTTGGGCTTGTTGGCAGCGCTGCCGGCAAGTGCTCAAGTAGAAGCGATCCAGGATGAAGACGGGAGCAACCTCGGCCTGCTGATCACAATCAACAGATTGGAGCTGACGACCGACCAAATGCAACAGATCCGCGATATCTTGGCTGGTGTCCTCGATGAGGCCAACGCCCTGAAGGAGAGCCGCGATGCCTTCGAGCAAGAGATGCTCCGCTTCAACGGAACAGGTGAGGAGCTCGATGTGCTCGTTGAGGCGTTCCGCGAAGAGCAGGCCGCTCAAGCCTCCGCCCTGCAGGAAAAGGCACAAAGCGCACTGGAGGATCTCAAGGAGATCCTGACGCTCAAGCAGGGGGAGACCCTCGGCAGTGTATTTGAACACCTCCTGGAGATCCGCTTTGGCACAATGGCCCTTCAGGAGGACCGATTCCAAGGAGGCCCCCTAGGAATGCGAGTCCGGGCGATGGCGGGGAGGATTCCCTCAGAAACGCAGGAAAAGGCGATGGAGCGACTCCGTGCGCGCTTCGGTGATGAAGGAGCGCGCGCTGACCGCATCCAGCAATTCCTGTCCAATCGTTCGGGATTGCAGGGCCGACTTGCAGAGCGCGGTTGGAAGGAATTCGTGGATGCCGATCCGACCTGTCACGCTCTCGTAATCGTCAGGCGATCCAACCGCTTTGCAGGACCGGCGCTTCAGAGGGGAGCTTTCGGCGACCGCCTGTTATCGCAACTCGAACAGGTGATCGAGATTCTGGATACCAAGCTTCAGTCAGTCGAGTAACCCACCACGGAGGGGGAAGCCTTTCCCTCTTTCGAAGTTTGCCCGCCGCGTGTGGCAAATAGCGCGGCGGGTTTCTTCTTAGCAAGAAAGGCGCTTCCACAAAAGCAGCCTCACCCAAAAAATGTAGGGGTACGAATACAGGTTGACTGGCCGTGACGCCGCCTTACCGCGGCTGCCCTTGCTCGGAAACGGCCATCCCCATCGATTGCGGAAGCGTGAAGTGGAAACACGCTCCACCTCCGGGAGCATTCTCCGCCCAGATCGTACCCCCGTGAGCCTCGATCAGCGCCTTGGCGATCGCCAGCCCCAGGCCTGCGCCGCCTTCCTCGCGCGAGCGCGAAGGTTTTGCCCGGTAGAAACGGTCGAACACGTGGATGAGATCCTCATCAGACAGCCTTGGCCCGGTGTTGCAGAGGCTCACTTGAACCGACGATCCCTCGGTTTCTCGTGCTATCAGCCGGATCCTTCCGCCTTCCGGCGTATGTCGCACGGCGTTGGACAACAGATTCAGGACCACCTGCTCGATCCGCTGGGGGTCCGCCTCTAACTTGGGCAGATCCTTCGCGATATCCAATGAGAACTGAATGTCACTGTCTTCCAACTGAACTCCAATTGTTGTCCGGATGTGAGCGAGCAATTGCCCCAAATCGCACGCCGATTTCTGAATGGTAAGTTTGCCGGCATCGGCCAATGCCAGCTGTTGGAGATCGCCCACCAGCCGCGACGTTAACAGGGTTTTGTTGTGCAGGGAGGCGAAGTTCTCCGGGGTTGGCTCAATCACCCCATCGCGCAGCCCCTCCAATGCAGTGCGCAAGACCGTGAGCGGGGTACGCAGTTCGTGAGACACGTCGGCGATCATCTGCCGCTTGGCCTTCTCCGCCTTCTCCAAACTTGAGGCCATCTCGTTGAACGAGTCAGCCAGGCGGCCTAGCTCATCTTTGCGCTTTACGTTTACGCGCTTTGAGAGTTTCCCTCTAGCGATCTGCTGCGATGCCACTGCGAGCTGATTCAGCGGTTCGGTGAGCTGCCGCAGAAGACCGAAGGCTAGCAGGATGCCGATCGCGGTGACGATAAGCCCAGCGGTCCATAGGGAGCGTCTGACCGTATCCAAGAAGCGCTCCTCCACGGGATTCTTCCAAAGGACGATCGACGGGTGAACGATCGTCCCAATTGCCTCGTCGTTGAGCCTGACCTCCAGTCCCTGGTTCAGATCGCGTGCCGGAAGCCTCCGCCCGATGAATTGGGGATTCGGCGCGACGACGATGACGCCATCGGCGTCCACCAGAACGATCTGGGGTGGCTCCGGGGCAAGCTCGAAGAGCCGACTTAGGCCCTCCCAGCTTCCCGTCCGCTCGTAGAAGTCCGTCAAGAATCGAAGCAACACCACGTCCCGGTATCGGAAGGTTCGGACGGAGAAATCACTGAACGCTCGATCGACCGCGCTATTGATCAGGAAGTATCCAAGCACCGTGGCTAGCACGATGACCACCGCGAAGGAAACGATCAGTTTTGTCCGAAACGAAAGACGTCGAAAGAAAGCCATTAGCCTTTCTCACCCTTGGCGAACTTGTATCCCACAGCGAAAACGGTCAGGACGTAGCGGGGAGCCTTCGGATCAGGTTCGATCTTCTGGCGCAGCCTCTTGATGTGCGAATCGATCGACCGCTCGAAAGTCTCGTAGGTCGTCCCACGCAGCGCTTCGAGCAGCTCGAGTCGAGTGTACACTCGTCCCGGGCGCTGCATTAGATAGGCCAACAGATCGAACTCCATCGGAGTCAACTCGACGAGTTCGCCCTTCACG
>CAZOUO010000044.1:0-16743 GCA_964582975.1 uncultured Thermotogae bacterium
CGAGAGGGCCTGGTTGAGCGACTGGAGGATCGCCGGAGCGAGCAGCGGATTGCTGTCGTCGAGACGCAGCGAGGCCACTGGCATCTCGCCCGCCTCTCCCGGCAGAAGCCTGACGCTTCGGCCTTCGTAAGTAGCCGTGCGCTCGCCCACTCGGCGCAGCACCTCGTTTGTCACTTGCTGAGAAAAGTACTGGGGAAAGACAAGCGCCCCCACAACCTCGTTTTGTCCCACGGTAGCCAAAGCTGCCTCCGCGTTATCCGCGAAGGTGATGTCGAAAGTAGTTCGACTGAGCCGCTCGATGAACGCCTCGGCGAGGAAGAACGACAGCGTCACCCGTCCCAACTCCGCGGTCTTCACCGAGGCAAGACCGTTGTCCTGGTTGACGATCGTAAGCTTTAGGTTCTGCGGCTCGCCGGAGAACGAGTAGCCGTACAACAGCACAAACAGCAGCGGAAGCACGGCGATGAGGATGAGGGTGCGCCGATCTTGGCCAATCCGCTGCAGGATGTTCGTCATCACCACAAAGCTTTTCACGCTAGCCCCCCTGCCGCTCCTGCAAGACCAGAAATGCCTCATCGAGGCTCTGCGCTCCCGTTTGGTTCAAGATCTCCTGTGGAGGTGCCTGGACGAGCAGGCGGCCTTGGATGAGAAAGCCGATCACGTGACAGCGGGCGGCCTCCTCGATCAGATGCGTCGTCACCACCAGCGTCACGTCCTGGCTTGCCAGCTGGTTGAAGTAGTCCCAGAAGTTGCGACGAAGCTTTGGATCGACCCCTGCGGTCGGCTCGTCGAGAAACAACAGGCGCGGCTTGTGGATCAGGCTCACCGCCAACGACACGCGGCGGCGCATCCCGCCGGAGAGCGTGCCGACGCGCTGGTCGCGACGGTCAGTCAGCTGCACTAGCTCCAGCAGCTCGTCAGCGCGCGCCCGGATGTTCTGCCGCGACAGGTCGTACAGCCTCCCAAAGAAGAGAAGGGTCTGCATCACGGTGAGATCGTCGTAGACCGCAAAGTCCTGCGGCATGTAGCCGAGCTGAGATTGGACGCGAAAGCTTGGCACCCGCCAGCCCAACAGGTGCGCCTCGCCTGCGTTGGGCCGAAGCAGCCCACACAGCGTGCGGATCAGCGTCGTCTTTCCCGCACCATTGGGCCCTACCAGTCCGTAAAGCTCGCCCTGCTTGACGGAAAGGCTCAATCCGTCGAGCGCCGTACGTTGTTTGAACCGCTTCACGAGGCCGCTGGCGCGAATGACTTCTTCCATGATCACCTAGAGAATATCGTAGGCCAAGTGGATCGTGAGCATGGCGGTTGGCTCCTCGTCACCTGTTTCGTAGCCGATCTCGCCGGTCAGGCTAACGCTCAAGCTCGCCGCAATGTCAGCTAGCAAGCTCGCGCGAAGCCGGTGATCGACTGTAGGATCAGCATCCGCCGTGCTCCAGAGATGATCGTAGCTTAACTGGTAATCGGCGCGAACGCGCCAGGTCTCTCGAAGGCGGCGCGAAGTCGAGAACTTGAACTCCGCGATGTAGTGATCCCACCGCGTCGGTCTAGCTTTCAGCGTAGCGCCTGCCACCCACTGCCACACCGGTGTGGGAACCACTGCCCAATTCCAGCCGAGCACCAGCGTATCGACGAGACCCTCAAACGGCCACGCCGAGGCGGTCACACCGACCCGCACTTGCACGTCCCAGCCGCACAGACGTGCATCTTCGATCGACGCAACGACCTCCTCGAGCCGCAGTAGACCCCGTGCACCGATCTCGTCGTCCTTAACAAGTCCCGTTGCCAACAGCAATTGCTCAACCTGCGTGAGCTTTTCTTCCTGGGCCGGTCCGACCTCCCCCAGAACCTGCGCCACCTCCAGGAGGATCGCCTCCTCGAGAGGAGCCAACAGGACCCCCGCATCGAGAAACGCGTTCTGGATCTTGATCGCCTTGGCCAAAGGCGTCACGTCGCGGAACCGGCCGGACCCCAATCCTCCTGTAACATTTGCCTCAAGCTCGTCAGTGGTATCGCCGGAAATCTCAACGGCGCCAACGGTGAACACGTCATCGCGGAGGTAGCGCTTGTAGTCTCCAGCGATGCTCGCCTCGATCAGCAGCTCCTCCGGCCAAAGCGAAAGCTCCGTGTTTGCCTCCAAGCGATACCCGAACGACCCCGACGCGACGATGTGCTGGAAGTCCGCCAGTGCACTACCGGAAAGGGAGGAGCCCCTGTCGTCCGCGTAAGCGTCGTCGTACCACTGAAGCGACCCTTGCGTGCTCAGGCGGACGAACGAGCTTTGATCCGGGACGTAGTCGCAGGGCGAAATCGGGCTTGCTAAACATGCCCCACCGACCAGGACGACAAAGAAAAGAGCCAGTAACCATCTACTACGTCTCACAACCAACACCTGCCTTGAAAAGTGACCCGTTCAACATAGCGTTGACAGGAGAGCCTGTCAAATAGAGAGGATGTTGGGATGCAAAATCCGGCCCCGATAAATACAAGCGATGTTGGCCTGAAGGCTATGAAGCCAAGTAACAAATCTCTTATCTTGGAGAGAATCTCGGCCTGTGTTTCGAGAACTCCACATGCCTCTACTCCTGGTCATTTCGAGGTCTGATTTGCACCTCATAGAACCCTTGCTTCTCATCAGTCCCCGGTAGGAAATCGAGCCTCGTGCCACATTGAGTACACGTCCGTCGCACAAGTAGCTTTCCGGCTATTCGACGCTGCTGGTATTGAAATGAATCCCTTCGATGACATGTGCTGCAAAAGTCTGTGTCAGGCGGCTTCCTGTTATCCCAGAAGCGTAGATGTTCGTGCAGTGCCCGCAGACTCACATCTACGCACCGCGAGAAATAGGAACACCATCTCTCGAACCTTTCAACGGTGAATATTGGCCCCACGCGCCTTCCTTCGCTGATTCCCGCGAATAGAAGATGCTTCTGCGCGCCGTGGATCGCAGCGTTGAGCTCTCCGTATAGCGTCCCAGCCGTCACAGCGATACTCTTCGTAAGAAGGCCATCCGCAAGGAGTTATTTCAAAATGCCTTTCTTTCCTCGAAATCTAGGGGTGCGGTAGTCTCCCGCTTCCCACTGCTGAAAATCTTCCTCTCGGTTACAGAAGACAAGCTGGATGAAGAGGTCCTCCAGAAAGTTCCTGAGAACCTGAAGCGCCTGCCTGAAGTAAGCGCCCTGCGCAAGATCAAGCGAGCATTGCAGATCTGCATCAGATTCCAGGATATGCGCCAGAGAGAAGAAAGCACTTTCAGAGAGAATCGCGCTGACAGTGCCATTCCAGGCAATCTCGAATTGCAGTAGGCGCCCGAATAGTGCGCTGTCCCGAAGGTCGTACTCCTTGGCTGCCTCGGAGGACTTGATCGCTTTTTCGAACTCCTGGATATAAGTCTCCGCCCGTTCTAGCCCCCATCTGTAGAGATAGTTGGCATAGAACGCATAGTTGACAGGATGATCATGTCCCGATTCGTCGATCATTACTCCGTTTCGATCGCAGAGTGTTAGTAGATACTTAAGAACTGCTTCTGGCGAATCCCACTCAGATAGAGGTTTGCTGGGGAATGGCAGGAGTGCAACACACTCGTAAGGGATGATCAACCCTGGCGCCTTGGAGAAGTTGAAACGCTGCATACAACCACTTCCTAATAGCTTCGTAGGAACTAGGTTACCCACACATCTTGCGTTTGCGCAAGTCTAAAGGGAAGTCTGGGATGCAGCTGCTGATTCTGCGATGAGTTGGGGAGGGATTCGAGGGACGAAGGAAAACAGCGGGGTCGGACCTTGACTCTTGTATGAGTCACTTTTCAAGCGTCCCGGGCCTGGGAATTGACGTCCCTTTTGCTCTACAGCCGTCTTTGCTGCATGTCCATAGGAAGAGTTGATTTCGACTTCTTCGGCCAAAGCGGATACCCTTCTTCACAAGGCAGGTGAGTGTGATGAGCCAGACGGCGCGGCGCACGGTGCGGTTGATGGTGGTATTTCTGGTCGGCGCTTTGGTTCTCAGCGTCTCGGGCTGCGAGCTTTGGCAGCCAGAGGTCCCGTCCGACATGACGATCGCGCAGTCCGATCTTCACCGCGATACCGATCCAAGTGTGGAGAGCGAACAGGTCGAAGAGCTTGTTTCCGGCAACTCGGCGTTGGCGTTTGATCTGCTGGGCGAGATCAGCGAAGATGACGCGAACCTGTTTTTCTCTCCGTACAGCATCTCCTCGGCCCTGGCAATGGCTACCGCCGGCGCGCGCGGGACTACGGAGGAGCAGATGGCCGATGCGCTCCACTTCACTCTCGACCCATCGGCGCTTCATCCCTGCATCAACTGGCTCGATCTGGAGTTGAACGGCCGAGGAGAGATCGGGCCGCCGTACGAGGGCGAGGGATTCCAGTTGAGCGTCGTCAATGCGGTTTGGGGTCAGCAGGGGTATCCGTTCCTCGATTCTTATCTCGATCTGTTGGCGGTGAACTACGGCGCGGCCCTACGGCTGGTCGATTTCCTCGACAATCCCAACGGCTCTCGCCTCACGATCAATGACTGGGTCAGCGACCAAACGAACGCCCGCATCCAGGATCTGCTTCCTCCAGGCTCGGTCACCTCTGACACGCGGCTCGTGTTGACCAACGCGATCTACTTTCTCGCCCCGTGGCTTACACCGTTTGACGAAGAGTTGACGCAAAATGAGACCTTCACCCTCCTTTCCGGCGAGGCGGTTTCGGTCCCGATGATGCATCTGGAAGAGCCCGCATCGCTTGCCTACGCGGAGTGGGAGGGCGGAGTCGCTGTCGAGCTTCCCTACAACGGTGAGGAGCTGTCAATGGTCGTTCTCTTTCCCGATGCCGGCCAGTTTCAGGCGTTTGAGCAAAGCCTGACAGCGGAGCACTACGAGGGGATCGTCTCGACCCTCGAATCCCGACGGGTTGACCTCGGATTTCCCAAGTTCGAGTTTACCTACGACGTTTCGCTCGTTGAGCCCCTCACGGCGCTCGGAATGAGCGACGCATTCCTGCCCGGGATCGCGGATTTTTCGGGGATCGACGGATCGCGGAATCTGTTCATCTCCGACGTGCTGCACAAGGCGTTCGTCTCCGTCGACGAGGCGGGGACCGAAGCCGCAGCGGCGACCGCCGTGATCTTTGAGTTCACCGCCATCCCGGGAGCGCCGGTTACTCTGACCGTGGATCGGCCGTTCCTGTTCGTCATCCGTGATGTCCCGACCGGAACGATCCTGTTCATCGGCCGCGTGGTTGCGCCTTAGGGGAGTCTCGCGGCGGTGTGATCGCAAGAAACATTAGTCGTGCAGTTTAAGATTTGCTGCGAGTTTTAGCTGCGGCGGATCGAAAAGCCAGGCCGAGCAAGGCCAGGGCGGCAAGTCCGAGACCAAAAGCCAGTCCGAAACTCAGCCGAAAGCGTGCCTGAAACGCGATCGCTGTAAGGGCGAGGCTTCCTGCTCCAATGCCAGCGAGACTCGCTAGCTTCTTGCCGGCGAATTTCGCCACGTCCTGCTTCGAGAACGCCCGTGTTTGCGTAGCGGTGAGTCCGAATTCCCAGCCGATTAACGCGCTGCTTGCGGCAAGGGCGAGAAGATAGGGATTGAAACCGAGAAGTGCGCTTGCAACGGCGACCAATACTAAAAGAACAAGAACGACCGACAACCCACGCGCCTCGGCGTCAAGAAGAACGAGAACAGCCGCCAAGAGGCCCGCGAAGATGCCACAACACCCAAGCGGTACGGAACCGATGGCAAAGCCGCTTCCGGCAAGGATTGTAGCGGAGAGCGAGAAGAAGGTAAGTGCAAGCCACTTCATTGCCATTTGTGCCTCCATCCGCCTTTCACTAACCCGTGCAGGGGAACCGTGAGCGGCTCACTAATGTCCCAATCGATGACTCGGACACCGATGCGTCGAAGCGTGTCGAGCTGAAGCGTCCGTCGCAATTGCGCAATGCGAACGGCGAGAGAGAGTGCCTCATCGGTCGGTCGTTCCGCCTGTTTGCTGGGAAGCACATTGGGCGAGACGAGCAGGATCTGGTACTCACGCGCGCGCAGGATTCCCAGAATCTCCACGTCGTCCTCGTCGGCCAGGGGGCTTATCACGACCAACTGCGATCGCGGCGGAAACAGCCGCGCAGGAATGTTGCGCAGGTCCTCGAACACCGACTTGTCGGCGGTTTGAGCGCGTGCGAGTGCTTCGAGGATGTGCTCTTTCTGGGCTCTTCCGGTGCTGGGGAGCGTCCAGTCAAGGTAATTCCCGTAGATGAGCAGCCCGACGTAGTTTCCCTGGTCGAGGAAATGGAGAGCGAGGCTGGCGGCAGCGCGCACGGCGTGATCGAACACGGCGGTGCCGCCGATGCGCGTGTTTACCCGCTGGCGAGCGTCGAGGATCACCGTCACATCGGCGATCCGCTCCTGTTCGTACTCGTTTATCACCAGTTCGTTCCAGTGGGCGAATGCCCGCCAGTTGATCCGACGGACGTCGTCGCCGGGCACGTACTCGCGGCAGCCGAAGAAGTCAAGCCCACTGCCGCCAACTTTCGCCTTGACCACGCCGGCGAAGGCGCGCGTGCGGGGCGGCCGGATGGGAATGGTGTCAAAGATCTCGATCCGAGGTTGGGCGAAGAAGGCTTTCTCTTCAGAAAGGGTCAGAGTGGTCGTGGAAAGAGAGAATCGATCCCAAATCAAAGCCTGCGCTGCAGGAAAAGTGTGGATCCCCCGGGGTGCTTGCAGGGTGTAAGTTGCGGAAAAGGTTTCCCCTGCCGGCAACGGCCGCAACAGGGCGGTGTCGCCTTCTGTTGTGAGGCAGCCCCCGGAAAGGCGCTCGATCAGGCCGAGCATCGAGATGTCGTCGCCGCGGTTTTCTACGGTGAGGGCCACCTCAACGTGGCCATCCTCCTCAATCCGTTCCGGGCCAACCGTGCGGTGGATGGAAAGCTCTGGAGCGCGCGGCCCCGGCAGGCGGATGTAGAGAAGAGCGCCGCAGTAAAGGAGAAACGGGACTGCCAACACCAAAACGTGGCCCTCTCGTAGAAGCAGTCCCGCGGCGGTGAGGAACACGGCAATTGCGGCGGTCACAAGGAGCTTTCTCCGTAGGGGCATGCTAGTCGACCTTGGGGACCGGAACTGTGCGCAGGATGCCCTCCACGATATCGGTGGGAGTGATTCTTTTTGACCACAGCTCTGGGCTGAGGATGAGTCGATGGACCAAAGCGGGAATGGCGAACGTCTTCACGTCATCGGGGAGAACGTAGTCGCGCCCCTCGAGCGCGGCCTTTGCCCGCGACAGCTTGAGCAGGGCGAGCGATCCGCGGGGGCTGGCTCCCACGTAGACGTTTGCCTCGTCGCGGGTTCGCTCCACGATGGAGACGATGTACGATTCGATGTCGGGATCGACGTGCACGGTCTCCACTGTCGCGCGCATCGCCAGTAGACCTTCCGCGTCAGTGACCGCTTGCAGCGCGATCTCGTCGACCATCCGCGCTCGACGGCGACGGAGGATCTCCACTTCCCCCTCGTGATCGGGATAGCCCACGGCAAGGCGCATCATGAACCGATCAAGCTGTGCCTCAGGCAGTGGGAACGTCCCTTCGTACTCGATCGGGTTCTGAGTGGCAATAACGACGAACGGTGCTGGAAGCGGCTTCGTGTCGCCGCCGATCGTCACTTGGAATTCCTGCATCGCCTCGAGAAGCGCCGACTGGGTCTTGGGGGTGGCGCGATTGATCTCGTCGGCCAACACGACGTTGGCGAAGATCGGACCGAGTGCAAGGTGAAACTCGCCTGACTCGCGTTCGAAGATGTGCGAACCGGTGATGTCGCTGGGCAGAAGATCGGGGGTGAACTGGATCCGCTTGAACTCGATACCGAGTGCCTGGGCGAAGCTTCTTGCGATCAGAGTCTTTGCTAGTCCGGGGTAATCCTCAAACAGAATGTGCCCACCGGCGAGGATCCCGACCATCACGTCCTCAAGCACGCCCTGCTTGCCAACGATCGCCTTTGACACTTCATCGATGATTGCCCGGCCGTGAGACGCCACATCAGTGATCTCCATCTAACCTCCTTGGCTGTATCGTTCGAGAGAGCTCACGGTGCGCCGTAACTGCTCCTCGAAACGGACCGTCCGGCGTGAGCGACGCAGCTTCTTCTTGTCAGTGCGGAAGAATGCTTGCACGACCGGGTCGTCGCCCCACTTTCCTGCCGCGAGGTTTGCGCGCGCTTCGGCGAGGGGGATGCGCTCCTGCCGCGCGATCATGCGCGCGGTGATGGCTGCAAGTATGTTTGTCATCAGCTCGCGGTAGAACGGACGATACTCCGCCCGATCGATCACCACGGCCAATCGTTCCAGCTCGTCCACCGCCGCGTCGGCCGATCGTTGCCTAGACGCCTTTTTGGGTGGCGGGCCAAGAGCGCGAAAGGCGACGCGGACGAGCAGCGCCCCGACAAACAACAGTGCAGCGACCCACACAAGTTGCTGCGGCAGGCGCACGACGTAGAAACGAACAAGGTAGAAAGCTTGAAGCAACGGGGCAAGAATCGCGGCACGAAATCCCCCACGCAAAACTGTCGCGAAGAGTACGGAGAATCCTGTCGCTAGCACCAGCAATGTGATGATGAAAAACCGTCCACGCGGCGTCATGATGGTACGGACAGAGCGTAGGCGGATCGAATTGCATCCAAACAGGCAACGGCTTCATCGGCGAACGCAATACCGGGGCGCCCGCCGTAGCGGACCTGCTCGAAGATCAAAGTCAAACGATCGACGTGCTCGTCTTGCATGCCGCGGTCGCGCAGTGCCTCTGCAAACTCGCGCGGGGTGAGTACGTCCACGTCTGACACGTTCGCCCATTTGCACAGCAGCTCGCTCATCTCCTTGTAGCAGCGGCGCACTGCGTCGGCAAGGTCGGCACCGGCGCGAATCCGATCGGCGGCGTCCTGCGCGCGCTTGGCCAACTCCGTAAGCAGGGCATCGTCCTGTCGGCGACGAAACGCTGGATAAAGCTTGACGAGCAATAGTGCGGCGAATCCCGCAGCGATCACCGCCGCACCGAGCGCCGTCAGGATGACGGCCCAATTCGGAGGGAACGTCTGGGGAATCTCGACACGGACTTGGTTGTCGTTGGTACTTGGAAGTAAGTTCCCTCCAGCAAGATCGATCCCCTCCGTGTCAACTTGCTCGGGCGGTTTGATCCACATTAGGGCGAGAAACAGGCCCAGTGCAACGACGCTCATGATAAGAAGCTTACGCCGAAGGCGACGCGAAAAGATCGAGGCAACAACCAGGGACACAAGATAGATTAACACAAAGGCATAGATCAGGGAAACGATGCGCGCTGAGTCCAGGCTCCATCCAGCCTTTCCAGCTGCAGATTCTGAGTCGGACCGCCTAACAAAAAGACTGGGAAGGGGCTTTCCCGGCGCAAGCTGAAGTCGGTTTACCGAACCAATCAAGACCACGAGAAGCGCGAGGAACAGGAAGAAAAGCGCGACGAAGAGGACCCGTCTGCTCCGCAGCGACCGCACTATTCCTCCTTACGCGCAAGGCCCAACTCATCCAACTGCGCCGGATCGACCGGCATTGGCGCCTCGGTGAGCGGGCACAGACCTGTCGCGGTCTTGGGAAAGGCAATCACATCTCTGAGCGATTGCTCACCTACCATCATCATCACCAGTCGATCAAGGCCGAGGGCAAAGCCGCCGTGCGGCGGTGCACCGTACTCCAGCGCGTGCAGGAAGAACCCGAACCGAAGTTGCGCATCCTCCTTAGAGATACCAAGGAGCCGAAAGATCCGCTCCTGAAGATCACGGGAATGAATACGGATGCTGCCGCTGCCAAGTTCGGTCCCGTTTAGCACAAGATCGTAAGCGTTCGAGAGGACCGAAAGGGGGTCGCTTTCGAGTCTTTCTACGTCTTGTGCGCATGGTGAGGTGAACGGGTGGTGTTCGCTGGTCAGGTTTCCTTCCTCGTCGCGACCGAACAGAGGATAATCGGTGATCCACAGGAAATTCCAGCCATCCTTGGGCAGGTTCTCCCTAGCCGCCACTTCCAGGCGCAGGGCGCTCAAGGCGTCCTCAATCCCCTGTCCGGCGAGAACGAGAATCAGGTCACCCGGTTTGGCTTCGAACGTTTCGACGATTGTATCGAGCGTCTCTTTGGCAAGGTATTTTGCAATTGGGGAGGAAAGCTCCTCTTGCATCTTGATCCACAACAGGCCCTTCGCACCGGCTGCCACTGCGACTTCCTGCAAACTGTCGAGCGCGGAGCGGGAGTAGCCGGCACAGCCGGCCGCATTTAGGCCGGCCGCCCTGCCGCCTTCTGCTATGGCATTGCTGAACACGCGAAACTCGCTTTCGGCCACAATGTCCGAAATATCGTGGATCTCCATCCCGAAGCGTACGTCGGGCTTGTCCGTTCCGTAGCGCGCGACCGCCTCAGCGTAGGTCAGCCGCGGAAACGGCACCTCAAGCTCGATATCCAGTATCTCCTTGAAGACGCGGACGTGCATCCCTTCTAGAATCTCCAAGACCTCGTCCTTGCCGCGTGGAAACGAGATCTCCAGATCGAGCTGCGTGAATTCGGGCTGACGATCAGCGCGCAAGTCTTCGTCGCGGAAGCACTTGACAAGCTGCACGTACCGATCGATGCCACCAATCATGAACAGCTGCTTGAACAGCTGCGGGGACTGTGGAAGCGCGTAGAAGCGGCCCGGTGACAACCGGCTTGGCACGAGAAAATCGCGTGCCCCTTCCGGCGTTGATTTGGTGAGAAACGGGGTCTCGATCTCTAAAAAGTCATTCTCGGAGAAATAGTCGCGGATCGTCTTGAAGATGCAGTGACGCAGTGTGAGATTTCGCTGCATCCGTTGGCGCCGCAGGTCGACGTAGCGGTAGTGAAGCCGCGTCTCCTCTGTCGTGTCCTCGCCGTCGCCCTCGATGAGGAACGGCGGGGTCACCGAACGATTCAGGATCTCCAGCTTCTCCACGTGAACCTCGATCTCACCGGTCGCCATGTTCGGGTTGATGTCTTTTTCATTCCGGGCGGCCACGACACCCACTGCCACAATGACGTCTTCGCGGTTCAGTGTGTGTGCCGACTTGAGGCTGGGATCGTTGCCCGCAAAAAGAAGCTGAATCACTCCGGAGCTATCGCGCAGCTGGGCAAACGTAATGCTACCCAAATCCCGTCGCCGCATGACCCAGCCGCACAGGGTCACCGATCGCCCCACATCGTTCAAAGACAGACAAGCACAGTAGTCGGTCCGATGCATGGCCCGCTCCTTCCGTTGGTGTCCTAAATACCGCACTATTATAGTATAGATCGTTACAGGTATCGTGCAATCCGAAGCAACGCAGATATCTTCCCTGTAAGCTCGCTTAGCCCGTGCCCAGGGATAGGTTTAGGGTTCAGCAAGCGTTCCCTTGAAGAACTTGCGGGCAAGGAGCTTGTGCCAGTCAGTGAACGGGCCCTCTTCGGAATCCTTGGCGATGTGCATTCGGACCATGTTCAGCTTTGCCGACAGGTTATCGAAATGGTAGACAACGATTGCCTCGGCGGTCTTTGGCAGGATCGCCGATCCGAACTCAAGCTCGCCGTGGTGGGAGACGATGACGTGCTCCAGGAGGGCTGGAAGGCGCACATCCGGCCAATCGATCTTGCTCGCCTCCTCCCTGACCATGTCTCGGCCAAGCAGGAGATGGCCGACCAGCTGGCCGCTGAAACTGTGATGTGGGGCGACCGGGTTCTCCAGCTCGTTCACCTTTCCAATGTCGTGCAGGATTGCCCCGGCGGTGGCAAGGCCATAGTTTATCCCGGGATAGTCTTTGGAGAAGCACGCAACCCCGGCGGCAACTTCTAGAGTGTGTTCGAGGAGGCCCCCGAGATAGGCATGGTGGTACTGGATCGCGGCAGGAAACTCTTTGAACGGATCCTCATTAGAGCTAAGGAGCTCTGCGGTAAGGCGACGAAGTGGTGGCGGCTCAAGGGTTTGCACCAAGTTCTGGAGTTCCACCCACATTTCCTCCCTATCGCGCGCGCTCGTCGGCACAAGGAGCCCCGGATCGAATCCCGGGATTCTTCCGGCCTCCTTCTCGTAGGTCTCCACACGGCGGATTGACTCAACCACAAGCTGAAGGGCGTTTCGGTACGTTTCAGTCCGTCCTTCGACGAAGACGAAGTCCCCTTCGTCAAATTGGGTGGCGTAGCGCTGGGTCGCCTCGGCCCACGCACGGGCTGGAATCGTCCCGGAGCGATCGGCAAGGAGAATCTCTAAGTAAGGATCACCGGTGCGGGTCGATCGCTGGCTCTTTTGCTTGACGAGGAAACACTGGGAGATTCTTTGACCCTCTCGCAGCTCCTGAACTAGAACATGCATCAGCGGATAGGAAACCTCTCCCCGTAGATGCTCACCGAGCTTCTCCGCGGTCATGATTTCCCCTTTCTCACCATGTTCTCCTCACGAGTGTAAGTGGTGCCGCGAACGGAAGTCAACCGGTTGACAAGAAAAGCGTTTGTTAATTGGCTAAAGCCACTTCAGCCTCTAAGCAACGTGGCACGGCGCTGCTAGAGACCTCTCAAAACGTTACCAAGGGCAAATTGCCTCGCTTTGAGGAAGCATCCGCGCGTTGCGCGGCCCATCGAGTCACCCTAAAAACACCTGCTCAATCTCTTTCGGCAGGAGCGACGAAAAGCGGGAAGTTGTCCTGGTCGCCGTCGCTGTCAATGATGTAGGGAGAATCGCCGATGCCGTCTTTGTTCGCATCGATTCCACTGTAGTCAAACCAGTAGTTCCCCTCCTGGTTGCAGTCCCACTGGTTCGGCTGGTCACTATGTGCATTGTGAACGTTATCGAGGAAAGTATTTTGATAGAGCAGGTTCCCTTCCGAGCCAAGATCTAGATAGACTCCCATATGGCTCTCAGCAAGGAAATTCCCAACGATCTCATTGGTGTTGGAAGCATACAGCCAGATCGCGGCATAGTCATTCCCGTAGATCGCGTTAGAAAGGATCTGATTGTCGCTTGAAAACCGCAGATGAATACCTTCTGTGTTGCTGGCGAAGGTGCAACCACTGACCCGATTGTAGGACGCAAAGTTGAGAGTAATCCCGATCCAGTTGCCAACCAGCTCGCAATCCTCAATGTGACCGTTACTCACATAGCTTAAGTAGATACCGGCTTTGGCTGCTCCGCTGATCTCCACATTGCGGATGACGAACGCCCGCGTGGTACGATGAATGCGGATCCCGTAATCGTGATAGCCTGCATCGATATTCCAGCCCTCAATGATGTAAGGATCATCGACCGTCCCCGATCCTGCCAGGACCCCGTTCTCTTCAGTGAATTCGAGATCGCTGGTGATCTCAATAGGCTTCCGAGAAAAAGGTTGTTCACAGGAAGCAGCAACGGTAATCCCGAACAAAAGCACAATGACAATCGCGCCCCAAGCAAGCACACCTTTCTTCATGATCTCTCACCCCACAGTCTATTAACGATGTTCAATTCCAATACCTATCATACCAGTTTCGCACACCGATGTGAAGACCCAAACCAATGTCTCAACGAAGCTTTTGTGAGCGTCGAGACGCTCTACCAGCGTCTTCTTCGCATCATCTGCCACAAGGCAACAGGGACGCCCCGCCGCCTGAACATGAAGACAAGGAGCCCACCAGCGAGGAAGCCACCAATGTGGGCAAACCACGCGACACCGCCGGCAGAACCGAGTGAACCAGCACCGCTTATGACCTGAAGGATGAACCAGAAACCGAGGAGGAAGACCGCTGGCACGGCCACGAGGCGAAGGAAGAAGAAGATTGGGACCAAGGTGAGGACACGCGAATAGGGGAAGAGCATGAAGTAGGCAGCAAGGACACCGGCGATGGCGCCCGAGGCACCGATTTGGGGGACAGCACTCCCCGGATTGATCGCAACTTGGGCGAACGCCGCCACCACGCCGCACAGAAGATAGAAAAGGAGAAACTTGACATGGCCCATCGCGTCCTCAACGTTGTCGCCGAAAATCCACAAATAGAGCATGTTTCCCAGCAGATGGACAAGCCCTCCGTGGAGGAACATCGACGTGAAGAGCGTCAGAAAAACGGGGATCGGAATGGTGGGAGGCAAGTCAACGCCCTTCACCAGCTCCACCGGGACGAGCGCGTATTGCATCACGAAATAGTCATCGTGGGAGACCGGATAGAGACTTGGGTTACCTCCCGACCGAAGGTGAAGCCGGTAACTGGATAGATCGAGCGCGGGCGGGGGAAGCCCCCGATCCTGCCAGGGAATTCCATCGTTCAATACGGTACCTTGCATTCCCAAAAAACCTTGATACAGGAAGACAAGCAGGTTTACGATAATCAAGGCCACAGTCACGGCAGGAAAGGTTCTGCTCGGCCGATAATCGCGTAACGGTATCATCCCGTCATCTTACTTCGCCCCTTGTCAACCCCGCAAACGATTGACCCCATGAGTAGCATCGTTACAATGCAGTGACCGTGGAACAAGGAGGGTTTATGGATCTTCTGAAACGATTGAGCGAAGCATCAGGAATTCCCGGGCGGGAAGCGGAGATTCGCGCCATCATTACCGAGGCGTTGAGCGATCATGTGGACACGCTACGGTCGGATCACTTGGGAAACGTGATCGCCCATCGCCAGGGGAAAGGACCAGTGGTGGCCGTCGCTGCCCATATGGATGAAATCGGGTTTATCGTCAGCTTCATTGAGAAGGAGACGGGCTTCTTGCGATTTCAGCCCTTCGGCGGGTTCGATCCGCGGGTCCTCATCTCGCAACGGGTGATCGTGCACACAGAGAAAGAGGATTTGATTGGCAGTATCGGCAGCAAGCCGGTTCACATTCTGACTGAAGAAGAGCGCAAGAAACCGCTCGAATTGAAAGACCTGTTCATCGATCTTGGTCTTCCGGAAAAAAAGGTTCGCAAGCTCGTGTCAGTTGGCGATACGGTCACATTGAAACAGGACTTCCTTACCTACGGGAATATCGTGTCCGGGAAGGCCCTCGATGATCGAAGCGGGGTGTACATCGGAATCGAAGGGATCAACCGGGCCAAGAAGATCGCGTGTGACCTCTATTTCATCGGAACGACGCAGGAAGAGGTCGGATTGAGGGGGGCACGCGTTGCCGGATTTGCCGTCAAGCCGGAAATTGGGATCGCCCTCGACGTGACGGTCGCTGCCGACATGCCCGGTATCCCCGATGCGCAGCACGTGACAAAACTAGGTAGTGGGGTAGCGATCAAGCTGTCCGACTCGGCATCGATCTCGCATCCCGGTCTCGTCCGTGCAATGCGAAAGCTCGCCGAGGAAAGGAAGATCCCCCACCAAATGGAAGTCCTTCCTCGGGGCGGGACCGACGCCGGGGCGCTGCAGCTGGCACAAGAGGGTGCCGCGGTGATCACCCTGTCGCTTCCCACGCGCTATGTGCATTCGGTGGTAGAGATGGCCCACCGAGAGGATCTCGAAGCGGCGATCGATCTGCTGGCCGCCTTCCTCGAGACGGCCGATCAGGTTGACCTGTCGCTATGACAACGAGGCTGCTTCGTGGATTTGACGTTGTCGCAACCATGGATGCGAACCGCCGGGAGGTCCGCGGCGGGTACGTTCTCGTTGATGGAAACCGGATAGCCGATGTCGGAGAAGATCCAACAGGAATTGTTGCCGACGAGGTGATTGACGGGGAGGGGAAGATTCTTCTTCCCGGCTTCATCAATACTCACCACCATCTGTACCAGACTCTGTTTCGCAATGTTCCCGGTGCCTCCGATCGGGAGCTCTTCGATTGGCTCGTGTTTTTGTACGAGCGGTGGAAGGGGATCGATGAGGAGGCGGTGCGCACGAGCGCGGCGATCGGCTGCTGCGAACTCCTCCTCTCCGGGGCAACGACAACCTCTGACCACTTCTACCTCTTCCCCAAAGGCCGCAATGATTTGTTCGACGCCGAAGTGGAGGGAGCGAGGCTTGCTGGAATCCGCTTTCACCCCTGCCGGGGATCAATGTCGTTGTCGAAGAAGGACGGCGGCCTTCCTCCGGACAGCGTGGTCCAGACAGAAGACGAGATCCTTGCAGACTGCCAACGCGTCATCGAGCGCTATCACGACGCAACGCCCTTTTCCATGTTGCGCATCGCCCTGGCCCCGTGCTCTCCGTTTTCCGTGACACCCGATCTGATGCGGGCATCGGTGGAGCTTGCCGAGGAGTATCACGTGCTGTTGCACACACACCTTGCCGAGACCGCAGATGAGGAGACATTCTGTCTGAAGAAATTCGGTGCCCGGCCGGTCGACTACGCGGAAGAGCTTGGCTGGCTGCGCGATGATGTGTGGTTCGCCCACCTCATCCATCTGAACCAGGCCGACATTGAGAAGCTCTCCGACGCTCGGGTCGGGATGTCTCACTGCCCCAGTTCGAACATGACTCTCGGCTCGGGCATCGCGCCGGTGGCTAAGTTGAAGGAGACCGGGGGGAAGGTGAGCCTGGCCGTCGACGGATCGGCGAGCAACGACACCTCAAACATGATCCGCGAGGTGCGGCAGGCGATGCTCCTGCAGCGGGTTCGCTACGGCGCCGAAGCCTTTTCTGCCAGAGATGCGCTGTATCTGGCCACGGTGGGTGGAGCACGGGTCCTTGGTCGGGAAGAAGAGATCGGCTCGATCGAAGCGGGGAGGGTCGCGGACCTTATCGCGTTTGATCTTTCGGGAATTGAATTCGCCGGGGCGCACGCCGATCCGCTCGCCGCCATCGT
>CAZOUO010000045.1:0-16580 GCA_964582975.1 uncultured Thermotogae bacterium
GCGAACATCGTCACGAGGAGGCCTGAAGTGTCAACACCATTCCGGAACTGGACATGCTAGTAGTTGCGTCACCGCATAGCTTGAAACGCCAAAAAGAAACAGAGTCACCGTAATGTAGATAGCAAGTTTGGAACTCTTTCTTTTCATGCCTCGCCTCCTCTCAGAATCAGTATTGGTACCAGATTCTCAACCAGGTGTGGTTAGCCGGTGGATCGGAGGTGAAGCTGGCATAGGAATCGCCGTCACAGGGGGGATACATCACCGCCGCGCCACACTCGGTTCCGTTTCCGCGAAGCCAAATTGCATCGAACCAGGCTTGCCAGACCGCTGCCCCAGAGTCGATCCGGCTACCGAAGTAGTCAGAGATATCCTGGTCGCAGGACTGGGAGGCATTGGTTCGGAAACCTAGGACTTGGTGGACGCCGTCAAACACACCGTCTGCATTGGTCCAGGCTGAGTACCAGTCACCCACCTCCAATGGGCTGGCTATCACTTGACACGCATGGAGGGTAACGAACAGAGCGTTCCTGTCGCCCCAGCCTTCATGCGACGTCGAGCCGGCCGTATCCAGATCGATCCAAGTCGCTTGGCACTTGATTGACCAAGGACTGCCGTGGCCGACAAAATACGAGAAGTCCATCTTATCGACGCGTTCGTTATTGTAAGAGCCAAATTGAAAGGTCTCAGCCCAGTAATACTGATCGTAGCTGAAGTGTTTGATGAAGTTCCAGACTGGGGTGGTAGCGTCACCTTCTGTCCGACTGCCGACATACCCACCTTCCAAGCGATCGACCGCTCCAACTGGTCCCGCGAGAGCTAGGAATGTTAGAATCAGGGCCAACCAAACGACGGCTTTTCTGTCTATCCTGATAGGTCGCTTCTCAGACATACTCAACCTCCTCTTTGTCGTGACTTTGATGAGTGGTTGCTTTTCGGCAGGCCGCAAAGAAATCGTGCGTGCCAGAGTCGCCCTCCTTAACCAGGCAATGTTCCTCATATATCACCTCCCTATGCGAGGAGTTCTCTAGTAGAAAGGGTGTATGGGTGCTTGTGAGAGAAACGACGATTTCGATCCTAGCGCAGGAGTTTCTTAGACAACCACGCATTCATTGGATGACTCTTCCCCTCATTGAGTATTATGCCTGGGGGGTTGCAGTCTAGACTCGTCAAGAAGTGTGACAAGACAGTCGTGACAGGTAACGGCATTGTGTCTTGAGGTAATACCCAAGAGGTAAACGCGAGCTACACAAACTTCTTCATACCTTGACCTTCACCCCGAAAACCGGTCCTACTGAAGACCTAGTCCTTGACAGGTTGATCTTGGCCCAAGTTAGGTACCCACCAGGCCCGCTTGGGGAGAGATTGCAGCTTGGATAGGACGATTAGGCGGTAGTGGTTTCACCAAAATGTGATTTGTTGATCAACTTATCATGTTTTCAGGCTGTGGAAAACACGCAGTACTCGAGCGCGTACATCTGGCGAATAGATGTCTTCTTGGGCTTTTCCTCTTAGGCCTATAGGTGGTCACCACGCAATGCCTAACACCTGAGTTCTACAATCAGTCCCCCAGGCTCCCCGCGTCGAGTGGCGGATCGACGAAAGCCATGACTCCTCTTGCACAGACTGTCATTTTCGAGTGTCCCTTAGGAAGCGAACGGAGCCGAAGATTCGCCAATGCTTTCTTGCTCTTCGCAAGGCGTGACTCTACAGTAAGCAATGACAGGCTGTTTTTCGTTTGGCAGAACAAGAAAGGAGCGAAGAGTGAAGGATAGAAAAGAAAAGGTAGAGAAACTATTCCGAGCGATTTCAAAGGGCGATGGGGGCGCAATACGGGAACTCTTTGCAGATGACGCAATCCTTATTGAGGGAGCACTGCGGCTCAAAGACTCACAAGCTAAGGTGAGATTTGAGGGCCTCGATGAGATCCTGGGCTTTTTCCTGAGCGAAACGGAGGCGAAAGACGATTTCCACATTGAAGCAACCCATCATATCCAAGAACGTGACTGGATCGCCAGCGAGTGGACAGTTAGCCGGGTGATCGACGGAGAACCAGATGTTCGACACGGGGTAGACCGCTACCAATTCTCGGGAGACAGAATCGTCTATGGCAAAGTCTTCGTTGATCTAGCCTCACTTCCTCTGTATCGAGACAAGTAGAGTCGCGAACTATGTCTTCTACTTGTTTGCTGACTGGCAGACACAACTGCAAACCTTTGGTCTAAGCAAGTGCAGCAATCTGCACTCCATCTGCAATGCCTAGCGAGGTCCTTAGCATAGTTGCCTTTCGATTAGCCTCTTTGCTGATCCTCGATTTCGCTGAAACTAACCCAGCACCCACTGCTGCTGGACAGCCTGACAGCATCCAAGAACCTCTGATGGGCAACGCCGTCTGCGAAGTTGGGGGATGGAGAGAAGCCCCTATCGATCCCGCCAACGAAGTCGTCCAAAAGGTTCAGGAAGGGGGCGAGTCGCCAGTCTTCTTGGTCCTCGCTTGGAAAGGGGAATCTGCCCAGTTCTCCCATGTTCGAGCTTCCTTGCGCACCCATCAATCGAACACCCTTTTCCACAATCAACGTTCCTTCAGTTCCGAGAGCGGTTACCTTGTAGCTGAGGTTGTGCTTTGAAGTGCTAGTGAGCTCTAGGAGAGCTTCCACTCCGTTATCGAATTCAAGCACTGCAAGAAGGGAATCATCAGCAGTCACCGTGCGGAACTCCTCACTGTTGGGGAGAGGACGGGTTGGAATAACCGTACTCAACTTGCCCCAGATGCGTTTCGGTGGGCCAATCCAATCGTTCACTGCGTCGAACAGATGAGACCCCACCGCGCCAAGAAGGCCTCCTCCTCTGGCTAGGTCACTCCACCAGTCCCAAGGCAACTTCGGATCCGAACGGAAGTTCAGGTGATACGAGAACACCAGTCTCTTCGGGTGACCAATGTACCCACCCTCGAGAAGCTCTCCAAATCTTCGCCAGGCAGGGAGATACCGTAATTCGTGATTGATCATGGTTGTGAGACCTGTTCGTTCTGCGGTAAGCAGCATCTGCCTTGCTTGGCCGACCTGCAGCGCCATAGGCTTCTCACAAAGCACGTGATACCCGCCTCCCAAGCTGGCGAGAGTCATCTCGTAGTGCCAGTGAGGTGGAGTGGCGATTGAAACGACGTCAAAACCGCCTGAGGAAAGCATTTCCCGCCAGTCAGTGTACCACTCGTTGATGTTGAATGCTGCTGCAATCTGCTCTGTTCGTTCCCGGTCTCGCCCCGCGAGGGCCACAACTACAAAACGGGGGTGATTGCAGAAACCAGGGATGTGTACAAGCTTGGCAAAACCAGTCCCGATAATGGCAACTCTATATCGGGTTGACATGATCCGCTCCACTTAATTCCATGCCGATGCCGAGCCCAAGAAGTCCCAGGCTTCTATAGGAGATTACCCTGTCTTCGCTAAAGAGATCTACAAACACGAGGAAGATCCTGTGAATCAGAAAAAGGGATTCCAGATAATACACTTCTTGCTCCTACTTTTTTCTCAATTGTCCGGGCATGCAGCGACATATTTTCGCGGATAGCTTCAGGACTAAACGGTGTCCCTTTTTGCCAACAAGCACGTCTATTCTTGCCGTTCACGAAGCATATATTATCGCTAATTCCTTGGAGAGTCACAGTATTGACTCCACCTTCGCCATCTGCTATGCTGTCATTAAATGGAGCATTGCTGCCAGATAATGGAATTCTGCAACCAGATAGTCCCAGCTGTCGAAAAGAAAGGGAGGTGGTAGCTAGTTTTGTTAGAATCTAGTGGGTGGCTGTTTTGGCAGGAATTCTTGGCCCTGCGAAGTAATGGAACCATCAAGGAGGGTACTCGTGAAAAGAGGTGTTTCAAGAAAAGCGTTAGTATTCATCATAGTGGCGACATTGGTGGCCCTGTGTGGAGTGGGTACATTTTCTCAGAACCGATCTGTGCTCACGATTGCCTTAAGCGCACCGGTAACATCTCTAGACCCACACAACTACCGGAGTGGAATAGATTCGCTTGCCGATGACCAGTTGTATGATACGTTGGTTTCCCGGGACTCTGAGATGACACTTCAGCCACGTCTTGCTGAGTCGTGGGAGAATGTAAGTCCGACAGTATGGAGATTTCGGTTGAAAAAGGGCGTCCAGTTCCATGACGGGACAATGTTCACTGCGGATGCAGTGAAGGTGAACTTTGAGCGGCTAATCGATCCGGATAAACCAACACGTGGCGGGTTCTACCTTGCAGCACTAGATTCCGTGAACGTAATAGACGACTACACGGTGGAGTTGATCACCAAAGTCCCAACTCCTGCTTTCCTCAACTACCTAGGCCGATCCTCAGTGTCTATCATAAGCCCTGCTGCTCTTGAGAAATACGGGGATGACATTGCCCTTAATCCCGTGGGAACAGGTCCTTTCAGCTTCTTGGAATGGATTCCTGGTACACGGCTCGAACTAGCGAAGAACACTGAGTATTTCCTGGGCCCCCCTAAACTAGACAGAGTTGTTTTCAGGCCAATTCCCGAGGATGCAGCAAGAGTGATGGCTCTCCTGAGCGGAGATGTCGATGTGATTCAGTTCCCCCCGATCGAATACATAGAAGCGCTTTCAAAAGATCCCGCGTTCACTGTTCTGTCCGAAGTGGGAATGCGGGTCGTTGGGATTTGGTTCAACGTCGAGAGATACCCATTCACTGACATACTAGTCAGAAAGGCCTTGAATCACGCTGTGAACAAGGATGTGATTGTAGAAGAGCTACTTGCCGGCGTCGCTACAAAAGCCACGGGAGTTCTGCCTCCCGGGGTCTGGGGAATGCTCCCCTACGATCCTTACTCCTACGATCCTGACAAAGCTCGAGACCTTCTTGCCCAAGCTGGATGGAGCGACACCGATGACGATGGAATTGTGGATAAGGATGGAGAGCCATTCCGAGTCTCCTTAACCAGTCCTATTGGGAAATACTACAAGGACACTGCTATTGCTACGGTTGTTCAGGCACAGTTCAGAGAGATCGGAGTAGATGTAAGGGTAGAAATCTGGGAGTGGGCGGCTTACCTAAGCCACCTCAAGGCTCACGAGCACGATTTCCAAATCCAAGGTTGGGGAGCATCTGCGGATGCCGATGAACCCTTGCGTTCGAATTTCTATTGCGGCAAGCCTTGGAACGTGATGGGATACTGTAATGAGCAAGTCGATACGCTCATGGACAAGGGTTTGCAGGCAATGGACCCCGAAGAGAGAGAGGGCTATTATCACGAGGCCCAGCGCATCATAATCGACGATGCTGTCTGGATCGTGCTTTATGACGAGCCGAAGCTTTGCGCTACTCAAGCGTACGTCAAGAACTTCGGGATTCATCCAGAAGATCGGTTTATGTTGCTGGACACTACCGTCGAGAAATAGGGTGACACGACGGGAGGCAAGCCTTTGATTGAAGGCTTGCCTCCCGTTTTCCTAACCTATGGGAGCCTACATTTGCCGACGCTTTTTGCTTCTGATCCCGGTCTTTTTTGGTGTCTCGCTGCTCACATTTGCGCTTGTCCATGTTACCCCCGGTGACGCTGCCCAGATTCTCGCTGGGCAAGAGGTCACCGAAGAACTGATGGCTCGACTGAGGGCGGAGACACGGCTGGACAAGCCACTGCTGGTTCAGTACGGTCTGTACATCCAAGGCTTCTTCAAAGGTGACTTCGGCAAATCATACAGAACTCGGCGTCCGGTTGTAGAGGAAATCTGGTTTGCGTTTCCAGCCACGGTAATCTTGACTGCTGCAGCAATGTGCATATCAATTCCTATTGGTCTATTGGTCGGCATAATCTCCGCTGTCAAGCAGAATAGCGTCATCGATCACTTGTCTAGGTTGGGACTTCTTATAAGTGTTTCAATGCCTGTCTTTTGGTCGGGTCTGCTTCTGATGTATTTCTTTTCGGTTCGATTTCGACTTCTGCCAAGCACTGGCCGTGGCGGTATCGAGTACTTGATCCTACCTGCAGTGGCACTGTCTACCTATTCAACCGCCCTTCTCGCGAGAACCACGCGATCTGCCATGCTGGATGTCATTCGTGAGGAGTGCATCATGGTTGCTAGGGCAAAGGGCCTGTCGAGCTGGATCGTTGTGATGAAGCACGCACTTAGGAACGCGCTCGTTCCTGTAGTGACGATGATTGGCGTAAACACCGGGATTCTCTTGGGGGGGGCCATACTCGCTGAGACCGTCTTTGCGTGGCCAGGTATGGGCCGGCTACTCGTAGAATCCATCTCGACAAGGGACGTTCCACTGATTCAAGGGTGTGTGATCATTAGTGCGTCTATTTTCGTGGTGGTCAACCTCTTCGTGGATCTCTCTGTCGCTTGGCTCGACCCTAGAATCAGGTACGGGTAGGGGCAAGCCACATGCCCACAAAAACCGCACCCGAAAAAGTAAGCAGTAGATCTGAAGCGAGAAAGCGGCTCCGCCGGTTCTGGAAATGGAGGATTTCCATACTGTGGGCAAACGTCATCGTGCTCTTCGTGGTGTTTGCCGTTTTTGCTGCATGGATCGCTCCCCACGACCCAAACGAGCAAGACTTGCTGGAGCGACTGAAACCTCCCTCAAGGAAGTGGCTTTTCGGAACAGACATGTACGGAAGAGACATTCTGAGCCGGGTTATTCATGGAAGCCGGTTCTCCTTGGTAGCGGGAGTTGTGTCTGTGAGCATCGGCCTAGTTCTGGGAATCCCTTTGGGGCTGGTGGCAGGCTATTTTGGTGGAGTTCATGATGAGGTAATCATGAGAGTCATGGACGTCCTCCTTGCCTTCCCTTATCTGCTCCTTGCTATTGTTATTGTGAGTACTTTGGGACCTGGATTGTTTAACAGTATGTTGGCAATTGGAATCTGGACAATGCCCGTTTACTGTAGGCTGGTTCGCTCCAGCGTACTAAGCACCAAAGAGCGGGACTTCGTCTCTGCAGCTCGCGCCATCGGTATGGCGCATGGGCGGATCTTGATTCGGCACATTTTTCCAAATGTCTTGGGCCCCATTATCGTACTCTCAACTCTGCGTGTTGCAGATGCGATCTTGGCCATAGCATCTCTTGGCTTTCTTGGACTTGGTGTACAGCCGCCACACCCCGAATGGGGCACCATGCTAAGCAATGCTCGACTGTACATTGGGCTAGCTCCTCATACACTGGTGTTCCCAGGTCTAGCTATTCTGTTGACGGTCCTAGCTTTCAATATCCTTGGCGATAGCCTCAGAGACTACTTGGATCCAAGACTCCGAAAGCTCATGTAGAGAAAGAGGGTGTTGAGCTAAGGCTTACTGTTTCGTGAGGCAGGCTGTCTCAGCCGATGGTAGCACGATGAAGGAGGCTAAATGGCTGATCAAAAGGAGCAGGTGGAAAGGCTTTTCGCCGGGATTTCTAGCCGCGATGAAGCGGTGATACGCCAACTCTTTGCAGAGGATGCCGTCCTCATTGAAGGAGCAACTAGACTGGAAGACCCCAAAGCAAAGGTCGAGTTTGAGGGCATCGCCGAAATCTTTGGTTTCTTGCTTAGTGTAGAGAGGGCGAAGCAGGCTTTCCGTATTAAACCAACCCACCACATCCAAGAAGGAAATTGGATTGCCACAGCATGGACTGTGAGTCGCGAGATTGCCGGCACGCTTGATGTGCGACATGGTGTGGATATCTTCCAGTTTGAAGGGAAGAAGATCGTGTATGGCAAGGCCTTCAACGATTTGGCGTCTCTGCCCCCATTTCGGAATGCGGAGTTGAAAGACTCACAAGCGGGCACCGAGAGGTGATCCGTTTCGACAAGGAGAATATCTTGAGTCGATCAAAGGGGAAAAGAACCTGGCCTTGAACTTGGTGAGAAGGAGGAGAAATGGATTACAAAAAGCAGGTTGAAGCGCTATTTGCTGCGGAGTCGAGGGGCGATGTAGAAGCGATTGTTGAATTGATGGCTGACAGAGTCGTTCTTCTGATGGGATGTCTGCGCATCGAGGACCCAAAAGTGAAGGTCAGGTACGAAGGGAGGCAGGAGGTTAGAAACCTTTACTCGGAGCAGGTCAAGGCACGGGGTGACTTCTCAATTGAGGCTGTCAATTGCATCCAGGAGGGCGATAGGGTCGCTGCGGAATGGGTGGTCAAGCGCGGATCGGATGGGACGGACGTCAGGCGGGGGGTCGACGTCTTTCGATTCCATGACGACAAGATTGTCCATGGCGTAGTCTATGTGGACTTGGCCTCCCTTCCTGGGTTCCGCTCTTAGCTGTTCTATTACGCATTCTCTAGCATTGGGAACAAGGGCACTTGAAATCTTGTGGGGCCATTAGGGCACGCAAGAAGACCTATGTACCAGCAAGGTGGCCGCGATTACTCCAATCGAGTCCACTATGCGGAAGGTGAGAGAATCCACCGGCTGAATTTCTCCATTCTGCCTTTGCACGCTTGCTCATCTCGCACTCTCAAGTTATTGGAGGTTCCTGATTTCCTATCGCACGAACATATTAAGCTTGACAAGAGAAAGAGGATGGATTATCATTATTTTAGTAATGGATTTCAGATAATGGAAGAATTGGGGAGGATCTCATGGAGCGCAAAAAAGCAGAGCTGAGCACGTTGAGAAGAGGCTTGGAGATTCTTTCCCTTTTCTCTAAAGACAGAGCATTACTCGATACATCATCAATTGCAGCACGAATGCGTATGTCCAAGAGCACCGCCTATAAGTATGTTCAAACGCTTGAGAATACAGGGTTCCTCGTGAGAGGCCAGAATGAAAGACACTTCCAATTAGGACCTCGATTAATTGAGCTGACATCCCATATCCCAAATGCGTCTGCTCTTGTAGATTCTTCCTACGCCATTATGAGGGATCTTGTCGAGTCTACTAATGAAACCGCTATTCTTACTACAATTATGGGGAATCGGGCTGTCTGTTTATCAAGGGTAGAAAGTAATCACAGTCTCAAGTTGACGTTCGAGGTAGGGAGGACGTATCCGTTGCATGCAGGTGCCTCGGCTCAGGTTGTGCTGGCTGGCCTAGATGATTCAGCACGAAAGAGGGTACTTGAGACATTAACCCTCGACCGCTACACGGAAAAAACTATTACTGATCCAAAGCAGCTACTTCAACGTCTTGAACAGATTCGAAAGGACGGCTACGCGATCAGCGTAGGAGAACTTGACAAAGGGGCGTTCGCAGTTGCAGCTCCCAGCTTCTCAAAGAGTGGTCGCATTGTGGCAAGCCTCTCGCTTGGTGGTCCGGTGCAGCGGTTCGATCACAACAAGGAAAGGAAATATGTAAGACTGGTTCGCGAGGGAGCACAGAAGATCACAAAATTAGTGGGGTAGGTATTGTTTAGCGAAATGGTGACACGAGATCACAATCGTAAGCGTGCTACAAAACTAGGAGAGTCACTGATTCTCTTCAGCATTCTGTTTTTGGACAACACGCCTCTCCAGATCTAATAAAGGGGGTGATAACAAAGATGCACTTGGAAGTCCTGAGAAAACTTCTCAAGTACTGAAAAAGGAGGGTTAACTATGAGGACTTGGAAAGCGGCGTGCGTGGTGTCGTTGCTAGTTGTTCTCGTTGGAGCAGTGGGTTTTGTGGGAATACCTCAAGAAGATGTCATTAGTGTGGGTTTCCGAGGGGATCCAGGCAATCTAGATCCGGCTGCTACGATGCCCACAAACAACACATGGTTCATGTTCTACAACGTGTACGAACGGCTGTGTCGCGCAGATAAGGAGGATCCCAACAAGGTGGTAGGAATTCTTGCCACCGATTGGAAGGTTTTTGAGGACGGGAAAGTCTGGCTTTTTAACCTTCGCCAGGGCGTGCTCTTCCATGATCACACCCCATTCAATGCTGAAGCGGTCAAATACAGCTTCGACCGGCTCATCGGCATTGGCAAAGGTCCTGCAAGCTGGTTTCTCGACGTTATCGACGAAGTCGTTGTGGAGGGTGAGTACGGGGTGAAGTTCATCTTAAAGAGGCCTTACTCCATCTTCCCGAACCTCTTGTCGGCGATTGACGGCCCGTATATTGTTTCTCCCACAGCTTGCAAAGCCCATGCAACCAGCGGTGATCCGTGGGCACAGGAGTGGGCAAAAGAGAATATGGTTGGCACAGGACCTTACGTCATCACCGAATGGGTCCACGAACAGTACGTGCTCTTGGAAGCGTTCGTGGACTACTGGGGTGGATGGGAAGGGAAGCACTTCACAAAGATCAACTTCAAGATCGTGCGGGAGCCCTCGAGTCGAAAGCTAGGACTTCTGACCGGGACTCTTGACTATAGTGAAGACATCGCGTTTACAGACATTCCTAGCCTGGTGGTTGCCAAGGATGTTGATGTGCACGCCAATTCTACTACCCAACATTGGATGGTCCACATGAACAACCAGAGGGCACCGCTAGATAACCTAAAGGTCCGGCAGGCAATCTCTTACGCCTTCCCATATATGGACACGATTCAGTACATCTTCCAAGGCTATGCTCGTCAGGCACAAGGTGGCCTGGGACGCGGACTGCTCTACCACAACGGCGACGTGTTCATGTATGAGACCGATCTGGAGAAAGCGGCTGCGCTCCTTGCCGAAGCTGGCCATCCAGAAGGTGGTTTTACACTGGACATTCTGACTATTACTGGCCTTGGCTTCCAGCAGCAAATCGCTGAGGCCTTCCAATCCAACCTGGCACAGTTGGGCATTACCCTGGAGATTCGGAGTTTCCCCTGGCCTACAATTGTCCAGATGAACGAACTCGATCCGCAGGAGCGACCGTATCTGACCATCCGCTACAATGCTCCGGATTTCAACGACCCATTTTCACAGACACTGAAGCCCATCTATTTCTGCGATGACCCTTGGAACTGGTCCGCGTACTGCAATCCCTACTACGAAGATGTCTACGCGCGTGCGGCCACTACCACTGACCCTGACGAGCTAAAGGCCATCGCCTATGAACTTCAGGAGATAGTAGTGGACGACGCAGTGAACATCTACATTGCCGAGGGAACGCAAGTGGCCGCTACAAGAAAGGACATTAAAGGTTACTACGCCATCTCGTTCTATCCTGGCTTTGCTTACATCTACGACATGTATCGGGAGTAGGAGCGGAACACCCGCCTGATAGGCGCAGATGGGAAAAACCGGAGGGGTGTAGTGTGTCCTGCTACGCCCCTCTCAAGCTAAGAGAGGAAGTGGTGCTGTTGTGAATGGAAAACATAGTGTGGTAGACCTCCAATAGGTTCAGGAGCGGTAGTGTCAATCTGGGCATACCTTTTGAGAAGACTTAGCATGCTTCCTGCCATACTCCTTGGCCTTTATACAATCATTTTCTTTCTTTCACATGTAGTTCCGGCCAATCCTGCGCGGGCGATGGCCGGTGAAGGTGCACCGGAAGAGATCGTCCAAAAAATAGCTGCTGAATACGATCTTGATAAACCACTGGCCACGCAATTCTTTCTAACTTTGGGACGAGTTCTCAAGGGCGATTTTGGAAGGTCAATTCATACCTGGCGACCAGTGAGCCAAGATCTAAGACAATTCTTCCCTGCTACTATAGAACTTGCCTTGGTATCAATGGTTCTTGCTGTGCTTTTGGGGTGCCTGCTGGGGATTGTGTCAGCGGTGTACAAGGGAAAGCTATTTGATGTTGTAGCGAGCGGTTTTTCTATCTTCTGGCTGGCTATGCCTCGCTTCTGGTTAGGGATTATCCTGCAGATTGGCTTTTGCTTGGTGGCTTACAGGTTGATGCCACAAGGTGGGCGGGTCAGTTCGTTGGTTGGGCTCCGCCCGGTAACCGGTCTATACATTTTCGATAGTCTCATCACGGGCAACTGGACAGCTCTAGGCAGTAGCCTTCAACATATTGTTCTTCCAGCCTTCACCTTGGGAATTACCTCATTAGGCCTCTTCTCTCGATTGACCCGAACGAGCTTGCTGAACACGTTACAAGACGACTACGTTCGGACCGCAAGGGCTGTGGGACATAAGGAACGAAGCGTTATCTGGCATGCATTTCGGAACGTTCTTATTCCAATTGTAACAATCATGGGGATGCAGTTTGGCTTTCTCCTCGGAGGAACTGTTGCGGTAGAGACGGTATTCGACTGGCCCGGACTCGGGCTCTATGCGGCTCAATCTGCACTGACAGCGGACTATCCAGCGATCATTGCTCTCACTATGCTGTTTGGGATTATCCGCATGGTTTTCAATCTATTGACCGATCTGTCGTATTTCGCTCTCGACCCACGCATTCGACAATAGTGAGGGAAAAAGAAGTAAGGGAAGATGCGAATCCTTAGACTTCTCGTTCGAAACAAGTTGGGGATGATCGGTGCAGTGATGTTAGTTCTAATTGCCTTGTTGGCACTGCTAGCGCCCTGGATCGCACCTTATCCAGAAGACGGAAGAAAGGCCGTCCACCTTGAAAGGATGCTTCGCTCTCCCACTGCTGAACACTGGCTGGGCACGGACGATATGGGAAGAGACCTTCTGAGCAGGATTCTCTTTGGGGCTCGCCTTTCGTTAATGATCGGTGTAGTCTCTATCGGCTTTTCGGCAACCTTTGGGACAATCCTTGGGCTAGTCGCTGGATATGCAGGCGGTTGGCTTGATGAGGGGCTGATGCGCATAGCCGATATTTTCATGTCTGTTCCGAACGTAATTCTGGGCATGGCGATAGCAGTTGCCCTTAAGCCTGGAGTACGAAACGTTATCATCGCTGTTTCTCTTGTTTTCTGGCCCGCAACCGCGAGGCTGATGCGAGGACAGGTTCTCTCAATCCGCGAAAAAGAATACGTGGAAGGTGGTCGCGCAATGGGGGCAAGCGCATGGCGCATCATGAGAATACATATTATCCCAAATTGTATTACGCCCATTTTGGTCCACGCCACTATTCAGATTGGGTGGGCGATACTTCTATCAGCAACGTTAAGCTTTGTAGGAGTTGGTGTGCAACCCCCTCTGCCTGAATGGGGACTCCTTACGAGCTCCGGGCGTCGATTCATGCTTATCGCATGGTGGTACGCAACATTCCCCGGGTTGGCAATTGTGATCACGGTAGTCGCTTTCAATCTAGTTGGTGATGCGTTGCGAGACGTGCTTGATCCACGACTGAAAGGTCGTTTAAGGAAAGGGGAATAGTTCTATGATCACAAAGGAAGCAAAACGTTTAATGTTAGGTAATGAGGCGATTGCTTGGGGCGCCATCGCGGCAGGGGTCGATGTTGTAGCAGGCTATCCAGGTACACCATCTTCGGAAGCGCTCCAAACGCTGATCGATCTTGCTGAGGAGTACGGACATTACGTCGAGTGGTCAGCAAACGAAAAGGTAGCTGTGGAATGTGCAGCCGGAGCTGCTGTCGCAGGACTTCGCTCGATGGCGGTGATGAAGCACTTGGGATTGAACGTAGCGGCCGATGCTTTGGCAACACTTGCCTACACCGGTGTTCGCGGAGGTATGGTCATCTTTTCCGCAGGAGATGCCCAATGCCACACATCGTCGAACGAACAGGATGCTCGGGTCTTTGCTCGATTTGTCAAGATACCCATTCTCGATCCATCTGACCCGCAAGAGGGCTTCCACTATGCCAAGATGGCTTTTGAGGTCTCTGAGGCGCTGGAGTTGCCTATTATCCTGAACTCAACGCCTCGCCTGAGCCACACCAGTCATTTGATAGACCTGGGGGCCATCGAGAGAACTCCTCATCGGAAGGCAGATTTTGTTGATGATAAGGCAAGGTGGATCTGTGTTGCAGCACTGGCACTCGAGCGACACCGTTGGCTGAATGCTCGCCTCGCTGAGGTGTGGGAGAGGCTATCAGCGTTTCCACTTGCACGAAAGCTCTATACTGGAAAACGGCTGGGGATAATCACAAATGGTGTGGCTTGCAACTACGTCCTCGAAGCAGTAAGTCACCTAGGGATTGAGAAAGAAGTCTCGGTGCTGAAGTTAGGGATGTCCTTTCCATTCCCAGCAGAGAGGGTCAGCGCATTTGCCGGCGAAGTCAATGAAATCGTCGTCATAGAGGAACTGGAGCCCTTTGTAGAGGACCAGACACGCGTCGCCATACAAAGAGCTGGTCTTTCCGTCAAGGTGAATGGAAAAAACGAGGGGTCGATCCCGATCGAGGGAGAGTTGAACCCCTCGATAGTCTCCGCGGGACTGGGACAGGTGTTGGGAATTGAAACAAATGAAGTCACGGTTAAGGCCTATGCCCTTCCCCGTCGACCCCCGATCTTCTGTCCCGGGTGCCCTCATCGTTCGACCTACTATGGACTTCGCCTTGCGATGAAGGAATTCCCGCAGAAGCCTTTGATCGTTGGAGACATCGGCTGTTATACTCTTGTAAGCTCTTATCCGTTCGAGATGCTGGATACTCTGCTTTGTATGGGGGCAGGTGCAGGCATGGCGCACGGTTTTTCCAAAGCCGGGCTGGATCGACCCCTTGTTGCGATCATGGGGGATTCCACGCTGTTTCACAGTGGGCTGTCGCCCTTGGCCAATATCGCGTACAACCGTTCGAACGTGACGATTCTTCTGCTCGACAATAGTTACACGGCGATGACCGGTTTTCAGCCGAATCCCGGAACCGGGCTAACAGCTGTTGGCAGCTCGACAACAGGTCTCTCCATTCCTGACGTAGTTCGTGCATTGGGTTTTGAGCACGTCAGTGTCGTTTCAGCCCATGACAGTCGGGCTGTTTCAACGGCACTTGCAGAAGCAATCGCCTACGATGGTCCATCGATCGTTATCTCCGAGGGACCGTGCGCACTTCAGGAGCGGCGGATGGCAGCCAAACGAGGTGAAGAAAGAAAGGAGCCATTATCGGTAGATTCTGACCTTTGTGTTGGATGCCAGGCTTGCCTGACTACTTTTGGCTGCTCGGCGATCAAGTGGGATGTCGGGGAAAAAAAAGCAACGATTGATGTAGGGAAGTGTGTCGGCTGTGGCGACTGCATTGTCGTCTGCCCGGTTGAGGCAATCAAGAGGAGTGAGGATGCGTGAAATGAATATACTCATTACAGGGATCGGAGGACAGGGTATCCTCTCGGCTTCTCGTCTTCTTGCCCAAGCTGTTCAGGGCCTAGGCGAGAAGGTGCTCATTGGTGACGCGTTTGGTGCTTCTCAACGGGAGGGTTCTGTGACGAGTAACGTTAGGATCGGCTCCCATGTTCATGGACCTATGATTGCGCCAGGAAGGGCAGATTACTTGATCGCCTTTGAGCCCTACGAAGCGCTTCGTTGCCTCCATTACCTGGCCCCCGAGGCTGAAGTGGTCGCGAACGCACAACCCATCATCCCGATCAGGGATCAGTTGTCTGGGAGTTTCCCTTCCATTGAAGAGGTCTGGAAGTCGCTCAGGGCGGCGAGCAAAACAGTCTATCAGGTGCCAGCCAGCAAGATTGCAGCGCAGATCGCTGCTCAATATCAAAGTCATTATGACATCACAAATGTTGTCATTCTTGGTGCAGCAAGCGCTACAAACGGTTTCCCAATAAACGGCGATCTCTTGAGAACAACTCTACAGACACGTTTCCGTGGTCCAACCCTTACGATGAACTTGGAAGCACTGGAGGCTGGACAAGCGCTAATGCGGGCTTAGGCATAGTAAGGAGGATGCTGTGAAGATTGTTGACGTGAGGGCAACGGATATCTTGCTTCCCCATCCCGAGCCGTTCGAGAGTTGCCTTTTCCCAGGATTTCAGAACGAAGCTTTCGAGGTTACACTACTTGAAGTGCTCACCGATGCCGACATCACGGGCTACAGCTCGAACCGCGACAGGTGGTGGGACGATCCTTCAAAGTTCTCTCAAGCGAAGCCCAGCTATTCCAAACAGATCATCGAAACCTATGTTCGACGGTACTTGGTAGGCAGAGATCCCTTTCAGGTGGTTGCCCACATGCGTTGCATGGTGAATGGTCTGCGGATGTTCCACGGTTACCCGTGGTTCGTAGAATTCGCTTTGTGGGACATCATTGGGAAGGCTGCTGGGCTTCCCATTTCCAGGTTGTGGGGAGGCGGACGGAAGGAAATCCAGGCTTACTGCAGTACAGCTGGACTGTATAGCGCGGAAGAGATGCCAGCCAAGCTAAAACCCCTTTTGGGCCGGGGCTTCAAGGCAATTAAGATACGTGCACATCGTGCAGACTACCGGCTCGATGTAGAAGCCATGGAGGCGGCACGGGAGGCTGTGGGGCCCGAAGTGACGCTCATGGTTGACGCGAATCAATCGAACATGCCCGCTTACGGACTGATTCGTGGTGCGCAGCCTACCCCAACTTGGGACTACCGCACGGCACTCGCTTTCGGGAAGGCGATCGCTCCCTTAGATTTCGCTTGGTATGAGGACCCTCTCCCGGGCATGGATATGGACGGTCTTGCTAGCCTGCGGAAGAAGTTGGATATCCCCATCGCAGGTGCTGAAACGGAGGTTGGAATAAAGCGATATCGTGAGCTCTTGCAGCATGGGTGTTTTGATATCGTTCAGCCGGATGCCGCGTTCTCCGGAGGAATCTTGGAAACGCTGAAGATTGCGGCAATTGCCGAAGCCTACGGCGTCCAATGC
>CAZOUO010000046.1:0-16114 GCA_964582975.1 uncultured Thermotogae bacterium
TGTGTGTCTCCACGGGTGCGAAGCGTCGCCACGACGTGTACCTCCTGCGTGCCCTCGACCCCGCGCACGATGATCTGTCCGTTTGACGTGTCCGCGTCGATTACCGCCGAATCGCCGACCGCGAACGTCGCCTCCTCCTGCCGCGTTGCCTTGAAAGCAGGAGTTATTACGCCTTCTTCGTCGCAGCCAACGAGCATCATCACGGCAGCCAGGGCGACTAGCCCGACTGCGAGTTGCATCCGGATCTTACTCATCTTTTTCCTCCTAGAAAGCCGTTACCACGTGCCGCCGATGATCTGCCAGGCAAGCGCACCGGCAAACACAAAGGACACACCGCGCGTGGTCCAGCTTCGCGTGCTCGTCCACAGACGATAGGCGAAGTATCCCAGAAGTGCCAACACCAACAGTCTAAGAACGATCAGAAATGCCTGAGTCATCCTTCCACCTCTTGCCAGATCCGTCCGGCGATCACGAGCATCACCACGCTCAAGGCGAGCATGATCCACAGTGGCTCCTGCGGCACCAACGCACCCTGCGAGGTGATCACGACCTCGGTCTCGATCTCCATCTCCGCCGCCTCGATCAGTCGGGTGAACCCGCCGAACATGCGCCACGCCGGCAGGGAGTAGGAAAGCTTGGCGATTCCCTCGGTGATCCAGCGGAACAGAAACGGCGTTCCCGCTACCATGACAATGCCTGGGATCCAACTCGGGCCGGACAGTCGAAACGCGCTGATGAAGACCATCAGAAGCAACGTCCAGGACAGGAAAGGCACGAGAATCGCGCCGATTCCGTAGAACGGCCCCGCAAACAGAAGCTGCAGGATGCTTCCCGTATCGGGATGGATCCCCGCTCTTGCAGCGACCCACCACAGCAGTCCGCCGAGGATCACGTAGTAGACGATCCCCACGGCAAGGGCGAAGAGCACCCGCGCAAGGATGTGTAAATATCCTGATGGCGGGGTGAGGAGCAGAATCTGGTACTGCCCGCGCCGCGTCTCCCCGCGGATGCGGCCGATCATGAAGCAGAGCACCACCAGCCCTACTGCTGCGGCCACACCGAGGATCGCCACCCGAATCCCGGCCCGCTCGCCGATATCTGTCACCGTCACCTGGTTCAGTCCCCAGAACCAAAAGACGAGCGATCCGAGAAGCGCCGCCGCCCACACCCAGCTTCGTCGATACTCCAACCACAGAAGCGTCGCGAATCCCTTCATGACAGCACCTCCCGGAACGTCTCCACCACGCTTCGTCCTTCCTCGCGCAGACTTTCCGCCTGGGCGTCGAGCGCCACGCGGCCCTCGCGCAAGAAAATCACCCGCTCGAACAGCCCTTCCGCCTCGGCCACCTCGTGAGTGGAGAGGACGATCGTCGCGTCGGTGTGCCACTCGCGCACCAGCGACGTGAGGATCCGCTCCCGCGACAAAAGATCGATTCCCGCCAGTGGCTCGTCGAGCAGATAAAGCTTCACCTCGCGGGAAAGCGCCAACGCCAACCTTAAGCGGCTCCGCTCGCCCCTCGACATCGCCTTTGTCTTTCGTCGCGGCACCTCCAAGAAGTCGATCAGTTCGCGATAGCGTTCCGGATGAAAATCCTCGTACAATCCGGCCGCGAATCGCTCGCCGTCTGACGGGCTCATCCACGGCCACAGCGCGTCCGTCTCGCCCAGGAAGACGAGCCCGGCGCGATTGCGCCGCGGCGGGCCGCCGAGGACAGTCACTGTCCCGCGGGTGGGGAAGAGCAAGCCCGCCAACAGTTTTAGCAGCGTCGTCTTGCCGCTACCGTTTAAGCCGAGCACTCCCAGCACCTGGCCTTCCTCAATATCGAGCGTGAGGTCCCGCACGCCCTCTGTTTTCACGTAGCGCTTGGTGACCTCACGAAGTTGAGCCAACATCAATAAACCTCCTTCAGTGTTTGTATTGCTTCTTCTTTGGAGACATCAAGCGCCCGCACGTCGCTCGCGTAGCGTTTCGCCGCCTTTCGCAACATCTCCTGTTTCGTCGTCTTCACCGGCGCGTCGGCCCGAACGAACGTGCCCAAGCCGCGCCGCGTTTCGATCACACCCTCGATCTCCAGCATCTGATAGGCGTGCACCACCGTGTTCGGGTTCACCCCCAAAACTTGTGCCAACTCGCGCGCTGACGGTAGCTTGTCCCCAGGATTCAGTTTTCCTCGTGCCATCAGCCGCCGCACGTTCTCGCCGATCTGGACGTAGATCGGCCCCGCCTCCATATCGATCGTCCAAGCCAATTTCTCAGTCACAGTGTATTAGTATACTAAGACACTGGAGGGATGTCAAGATCATCAGGATGAACTCACTAATTCGCTTCTTGACAGCATCCCGAAACAAACAGGTAAGGGTATTGAGGGGCTGGTTCTGTGTGGACGCTACGACGAGGCGACGAGCAGCAAGGTACGCGAGCAACAGGTCGGCATGATCGGAAGTCATGTTCTGCGGATGAATCCAGTCCCCACCGCATCTTGATGCAACCGCAGGAACCGCTCGATCCACCGCGTGTAGGATTCCTCCGTCCGCGGGGAGTAGTGCTTGGTCAGGCACGCTTGCTGAACTTGATCCATTAGCTTCATAGCAGTAGGATGACATGCGAAGATAGCAATGTCAATATATGGGAGTATGAGAAGTGACAAAGGCGGCGTGAATGGAATTAGCGCTTTGAGAGAGGTGACGATGCTAGTGTGGAGGGCTGCACACTAATCATTGTTCGGTGTGGTGCGTTCGGTGGCGCAGCGCTGGGGGGATCAGGGATGGGCGCTATGCGAGATGACTCCAGAGATGAAGTACGTGAGCGGCTAGACGACCTGGCGTTCTATCGCAAGGATGACGCGGAAGCCAATCGCATGTCATCGCCGCCACCGAGTGAGCAATTGCGCTGGGCCTCGTTCTGGCTAGTCGACTTCATCACGCCGGAGGTGCTCCCCCAGACGATTCAGCACCTCCAAGCATCCCCTCTGGACCGGGGGGACAGCTTAGACCTGCGAGACCCAGTGTCAGAGTGGATTGGCCAAGTGCGCACCCTGCCAGTCGCCGGTGGATTCATGAATCTCACTGTGTGCACCCATCCTCCCAGACGTTTGCGCCCTAGCGTGACATGCAACGATCTCCCCGATGAGATTGAGCTGGTGCAAGCGAGCATCCACTCACTCACCCCCGGACTGCAAGCGCTTCTCGCGTGCTTCTACCTGACCGACTCAGCTCAGACGCTGCTTCAGGAAGCCCTCTCCAAAGATAGACAGACGGAGGCAGTTGAGCTGGAGGGCGGCGTTATATCGTACCACTCGCCCTCGCACCAGAAGGCCACAGACCTGCTTCTCATACAGCAGGCGGTTCGCTCATCCGCCGCCGCATGGATGGGCAGGAACATCCCCGGAGTCTTCACATCGTGCGAGAGCAGTCAGTACAACATTCCAGGTTGCGACTTCGTCACCGCCCGAAACCGCGTACCATTTGCCCGGTACGCCAAGAAGCGGCACAAGGGGAGTGCGTTTGTGGAGGACTACATGCGCATCATGCGCATGGAGGGAGATTGGGATGCTTGGGCAAGCGACGAACTGCCCGGTTTCCGCCTGGGTCTGCCGGGTGGCTTCGCCGACGATCGCCAAGTCCTCACCCTGGCCGCTCGCGAGCGCGACATCACCCATTTCGCAGAGAAGATGTACGCGGGTCCTCTCGCACACCGATCGACTCACAAGCTTCACCACATCATCGATGACCTCCTCATCACGTGGGGTCTTCACCGACTGGCAGAGCACTACCACGCAAATCTCTCTGAGCAGCGTGATAGCTGGAACGCCCAGGGTCTCACTACCGCCGATGCAGGGGGCCGTGCGCAACAGGCCGCGGCGACCTTGGGCAAGGTTGCGGACTCCAGGGCGCTCGCGCGCGACCTGATTGCAGTGACGGAGCCAGGCCACCCCTTTCAGAGGACACCTCTGCGCCTGAAAGCTGTCTCGAGTGTGTTCCGCGAGCGCGTAGGAGAGCTTCACGACGGCATGACCGACATGCTGAGGCGGAAGGCGTCATCCCTCGACACGTTGTCGTCTGATCTTGAAGCGCTGACGGTCGCAGGGAGCAACCTTGACGTTGCATCCGCGAACCTGTCCCTCCAGAAGCGAATGACTCGGCTCACGAAGTGGCTCGTGGCGTTCACGATCGTGCTCGTCGTCTTGACCGGCGTGCTCATATACCAGGCCTATGTGTCAGCCAGCTGAGGCTCTATACAATTCGAGGGACATATGCCTTATCTCTGGGGCTTAGGGTCTGACTTCTGCTTGCGGAGAATGCGTTTGGTCAAATGCCTCGGCCAGGTTTTCCAAGGCAGTGGTTCTCTAGAGGGGCCGAGTTATGGTACGTTTCACCAAACTTCTCCGGACTCATGCGGTTTTCTGAAATGGTGAGAGCTCCAGATTGTTCCGAAGAGAACACACATGCTACAATGGTAGTTATGGAAGAGAATACAAAGAACGTCGTTACTATAAGAATAGATTGGGACAGCATTTTGCCGTTCTTAATTGTTCTTGGAGTGATAGTTGGAATAGCCCTAACGGTTCTGTTCTTCCACGTCGTCGCAACCCCTGACGGACCCACAAGACTCACAATCTTTGCCAAAAGCTCTCCCACATTTCGTTTGTCTTTTGTGAACCTTCCTGCTTTTCTTGAGGCTACCAGCGAGAGGCCTTTCTTGGACAACCTTTTTGCGATTGCCGACCCACTTGTACAAAACTTCCTTCTCCAACTTGAGAAAAGAGGAGCCGTTTCAAGGGCTCTGGGAATCTAGCTTGGGAAAACCTCAGGTAGAATCGGAGGTAGTTTCGAAAAGCGCGGGCTGTTTTTGATGAGTGTCTCTCAGTCTACCTCTTTGACAGAGTGTTGCGAGACTTCAGTCCGAGGGATAGTCCAATCCGGAATGTGTTAGACGACTACTTACAAGCTTCCTCGGACACCCAAGCAATTCTGACACGATGCCCCTAGGGACTGTACTGATATGTCTTCCCGTTGACCACGCCGTTGGTTAGCCCCCCAAAGAACAGGATACTGCCATCGTACGGCGCTGCGGCCGCCCGCTGCGATGGCACCGGCATCGGTCCCAAGTATTTCCACATCAGAGTCAGCAGGTTGAATAACCACGCGCACGGCGACGCACCGTATCCCTCCACATAGCCGCCCAGCATGTAAGCGGTGTTTCCCCGCTGGGTCACCGCCGGGAAGCGCTTCGCCGGTGGTACGGTAGTCCCTACATCCACAGTGCCCCAACTATCATCGGCGGTGTTGAACTTGCGGTCTCGACCAATGTCGAAATAAGGGATGTTCTGATTGGGACCGAGAAAGTAAACCCTATCTTGGAAGGTGGCCGCACCAGCGCCCCACAGGTCGTAGCTGCTCGGGGCATTGCGACCCTACTGCCATCGGTTGATGACGGGATTGTACTCCCAGATGTCACTCAGTCGTTGCTTGTCTTCTCCCTTGCCCCCTGCGATATACAGATTGCCGTCATAGGTCCAGGCGCAGTGATCCGTTCGCGCTGGCGGCGGCGCGTTGAGTGGCACAAGTTGCTTCCAGTTCTGATTCTCGAAGCTGTACAGATCGTTTGACACGTTACCTACCAAATCTTTACCCCCAAACAGAAAGATACGGCCATTGGGAAGTGTAGACATGGTGTGGCCGGACCGAGGCTCTGGAGAGGTTGTCGGGATCTCTGGGACCCACTTCTTTCCTTCAAAGTAGACCAGATCGTTAAAAAGGTCCCCTTCCACAGTCTCACCCCCAAACAGCGCGACACGCCCGTCGGAAAGCAGAACCATGCTGTGGCTAAACCGAGCCTCTGGAGACGTGCTCGACTTAAGAGAACTCCACTCGCCCTCAGCCCAGGCCGACAGGCCGACGCTTAACAGTAGTACTAGTGTGATCACCAGCGCACCAACGCCAACGCAACTTCGTTTTTGCCCTCCTTTCCCCGCCAAGACTTTCAATAGGGAAGCCAATATGTTCACCTCCTTTTGTCCTAGCCTAGCGCTCGACAGCGCACAGATCAAGACCGGCGCAATACCCGGCATCAGCTTGTCCCATCCACAAACGTCTCAGCCAGAGAGGAACCCACCGTGAAGGCATGAACACAAATCGCAGCACTCCGAACGCCTATTTGCGAAACGTTCGCCGCACCGAGACCTATCTCAAGAACCTCGAAAGAGCAGTCATCGAGTCGCTCCTTACGCACCGCGAACACACTCCAGAATGTTGCTCTCCCCGTGAGGTATACTAGTTGCTCATTACGGCTGGGATACTGTCCTGCCGAACACCATGACCCACAGGGTGGGAGGTAGCCATTGGCGATTGGACTAGCTTTGAGCGCTATGCTTCTCTGGGCAATGACGATGGTTCTGGTAAAGCCCGGACTCGAGCGGATGGACGCCATCGCCTGGGGCTTCATCCGCCCAATGGTCGCTACACTACTGCTTTTGCCCTACGCACTTCTGACCTCAGGCTTGGCCTTCCCCAGCGTCGGTGTCGCTGCAATCGCAGTTCTCGGTGGCATTATTGACATGTTCCTTGCAGTGGCACTGTTCATGTACGCCATGAAGCGAGTTGCTGCCCACGAAGCCGGAACGCTGGCCAACACCACACCTCTCTGGGGTGTCATCATTTCAGTACTCTGGCTTCGAGAAAGCGCTGAACCTTTGACGTTTGTTGCCGCCGCTCTTGTCGTTGCAGGGGCGTACTTTCTGGCGACCCGTACAAGAAATGAGCGCGTACATTCCTCCGTTTCAGGGGCACTTGCGGCACTCGGTGCCGGTGTATTATGGGCAGTCTCAGATATGGCAATGGCGAAGTATTGTCTTTCACATGGCATGCCCCAACCCACACTCCAGCTGTTCTACATACTCTCAGCAGCGGCATGCTGGAGCATTCTCGCAGCGCTGAAAGGCAGATTCGCGCGGAAGTACTATCCATGGAAGGGAATGCGGATAGCCCTAGCTACAGCTTTCACAGGTATGTTTGCTGGTATGCTGCTGTGGCTAGCGGCGCTGGAACGTGCACCAGCAAGTACCCTCTCTCCCACAAGAGGCTCACTGTCGCTCTTTGTATTCCTGCTCAGCGTGGTGGTGCTTCGCGAGAGGCCTTCACCACGGTCAGGACTTGGCGTAGTGCTGGTCGCCACAGGAATAGCAATCGTTTCATTCCTCGGCTAGAACCCTGCTCGTTCAATAAAGCGGTGTGCGCACTTTCAGAAATGTTGGTAGCCTCCTCTGTCCACGGCGAGTAGTGCTTCGTACGACATCTCAGATGGACTTGCTCGAAGAGCTTCATGGCGGCATGATGTCATGCGCGGATAGCAATGTCAAGGTGGAGAGGAGAATAAGGTTAGCGCGGCGAATGGTGTCCGTCGGCGCTATGGTGCCGATTTGCCCGCTAATGTATGGTTAGACAGCGGACTGGAGTTCTGGACTTGAAGAACCTGAGGATCCAATTTGTATCCGATGCCCTGGTGCAGCAGATCGTCGATGGGCGCAAGACAGCCAGTGTGGTCACCCTCGACGAGGTCGACGTGAAGGAGGATGAGTACAACGACGCGCTCGTGGTCGGCCGCTACTACGATGTATATGACAGCAAGCTGGAGCGGCGAGTCACGATTCGCATCGTTGCCATGGAGCTGTGCCGCTGGGATTCGATTCCGGAGCGGTTGTGGCGTGGCGAGACGAACTCGAGTGCCGACGAGTTCAGATCCGATCACGAGGAGTACTTCGGGAACCCTGGCGACGACTTCGAATTCGTTGCCTACTACTTCGAGGTGGGGTAACTGCCGCCTGCTGTCTGACTGAGGTATGCAGCCGACGGTCTTGGTCGTCATGGGTCCTGCAAGGGGGCGGTCTTCGGCCGCGGCACGCCACGCGCCGTCACTCACCCGCGGCTGATACGCGGACGTTGCGCTCACCGCTGGGAAAGAGGCTACGACCGTGGATACTGAAAAAAGCGTCGCTCAGCAATACGAATCCTGGGTAAACAGCTACGACAGTGACAAAGTTGAAATCATAAAAAGAGACGTTGGTGTTCCCCTTGGGCAGTTCGTGGATCGAATACTCGATCATTGTCAGCTGAAGACGGGGCAGAGCGTTATAGATGTCGGTACGGGGACCGGGCTCATTGCTGTCTCTATTGCCAAGCGGTTGTTAAACGATTGTGACGTATTGGCGATTGACATCTCCGAAGCGATGCTCGAAAGAGCAAAGATTCGCATCAAGGAGGAGGGAGTAGAGCAGAGTGTGGTCTTGAGAAAGGCCTCCGCGCTGGACATTCCAGTTGAAGATGCAACGCAGGAGCTGGTTGTGTGCGTGTTCACGATTCGGCATACGGATATCAGAGAGGCTCTACAGGAATTCATAAGAGTCTTGAAGCCAGGAGGCAGAGCGGTCGTTGTTGACCTGTGTGCCCCCCAGAAATGGCGATCGATGCCAGTAAGGATTCTCCTACCGCTTTTCAGAGTGGGACTTCGTCTTGCTGGCAGGAACGTGAGAGCTGAGAGTCGGTCAACCCTTTTGACCGCAAGCGAATGGGAAACCCTGATCGAAGAGTTGCAAGGGCAAGCGGTCGAGGTTGAAGAGTTCCCTAACAAAGACGAACCGGACTGGAAGCCAAGCAAAGTGATCGTCGCATGGAATAGGGGATGAATTCAGCATGGGTAGGTGAGCCTGACCACCGCTGCACCTGACCGCTATTGCGCTGCACTCCAGGGTGAACTTTATCGTTCTGGCTAATAAATTGCCAGGATGCGAACAGAGTAATAGACTATGTAGTATGAGTCGGAGATTGGAGGCGTACCATGCGCGGTGTAGACGAGATAATTAAGGAAGCGGAATCGCTCCCCGTCGAAGAGAGAGCGATAGTTGTCGACTCACTCCTGCGAACACTGAACCCTCCCGACGCGGAGGTGGATAGGAAGTGGGTGGAAGTGGCGAAGCGAAGACTTGAGGAATTGCGTTCTGGCCAAGTCAAGGCAGTTCCCGGAAATCAAGTTTTTGCTAAGGTGCGTGAGCGCTTCGGCGGATGACCTTCTCATTTCATCCCGAGGCGGAAGCCGAGTTTCACGAAACCATAAGTTACTACGAAGAACATGAGCAGGGACTCGGGTATGACTTTTCTATAGAAGTCTACTCCGCCATCCAGAAGGTAGTCGAATATCCTTCAGCTTGGCCTGTACTCGAGGGAGACATCCGCCGCTGCTTCACGAACCGCTTCCCGTTTGGTATTCTATACACCATCGAGCGAGGCAACATAGTTATTCTTGCCGTAATGCATCTGCATCGAGATCCCAATTACTGGAGAGAAAGAAAACCGTAAGGCCGAACTCAAGAACGCCTTGTCGGGGCTTCGCCTTTCCAAACGTCTTATCCGGAACGGTCGTTAGACTGCTTCGACCCAACGAAAAGGAGGACTTGATGGGCCCGCAAGGGCGGGATGGCAGCTGGGGCCTTGGGTGGTTGGCTTCGTGCCAGGCAGTGGGTAGCGGTTGCGTTACCCACATTCAGGAGACACGGCTGACGTAGAGAAATTCGCATGAGCAAAAGCAGACAGGATGGCAATCATGAAGATGACCAGACTTGAAAAGAGGTTTGTTAACGCCAGCAGGCATGGGAAAAGGAACTTGGGGATCCTCCAGCAGCTATTCACGCACTTCGATACCGGTACTTTAAGGAAGGTGTTGGAAATCGGCTGCGGCGCTGGAACGGTTGCCGCACATCTGAGTGAGATTCATGGGATGCAGGTCACTGCCACCGATGCCGACCCGGAGCAAGTGCACCTTGCGAAAAGCCATTACCCCGAGCATGAAAACCTGCGATTATTAAAGGCAGATGCGACAGATCTGCCTTTCGAAGATGCCGAGTTTGACATGGTGCTGTCACTGAATGTGTTTCACCACATCGGTGATTGGGGTCGTGTGTTGTCAGAGGTGAACCGAGTTCTGAAGCCGAAGGGTTATTTTGTGTTTCACGACCTCGCATACTCAAAGCTTGCCGTGACTATCCTTAGACCACTCGTGAGAAATTATGGCCTCTACACCATAGGAGACATCATCGAGGGCTCAAAAGCCTGCGGGCTTGAGATCGTTTACAGACGAGAACCGTCAAGAATGGTGTTCGCCGAACACAGCCTCGTTTTCCATAAGGAATGAATTGCAGTAGTCACGAGGTCGTGGTGACAGCCATATTCACTGGTGGGCATTCAACAAAACGCTTTTCCTGACTGCTATCCCGTCAGCGAAGTCCAGTGGCTCCATCGCCACACGCCGAGGATGAGGTTCGTTCCAGGGACGCGCTTCATGTACTCTCGGTAGGGATCGCCGAACTTGTCGATGAGATCGCGATCGACCTTCATGATCGTCAGCCGGTTGGCGGCAATTCCAACCGTGCCAGCCACGATGACCGACCAGTGCTGCACGATACAGGTGACTGCCAAGGCCAGGAGATCGCCCGCGAGATACCGTGGGTGGCGAACGAGCGCGTACGGCCCGCGGGTGACAAGCGCTGTCGTGTGCATGTAGCTTTTCCCCTTGGCGACGCCTCCGTGACGCCGAAAGGAGAAGATCGGGACCCATCCCAATGCTGCGGAGAGACCGAAGAGGACCCAGCCGAATAGGCGTAGCCAACGCAGCGGTCCGGCAGGAAGAAGAAACAGCAGCACGAGCTCCGCCACGAGGGCACCGCCCAATACGGTCCACAGGATGATCCAGAATGCACCCTCCCGTTCTGTTTTCCCTGTCATGATTGCCTCTCAGGATACACGAACCCTTATCGGAAAGAGAAATCGACGATAGAGACCGATTGGGAATTCCAGGGATATCCCAAGCGAGCACGCGCTGGGTTTCGTCTTGCGGCAGCATTGCGGGAAGAAGGTTCTTGAGGGAGGCGGTAGAATACCAGGTCGAACTTGCGATGTCTACTGCTAGAGAACGATTGAACATGGGAAGAAAGCCATTGACGGGACGCGAACAACGCATTTCCGTTGTTGGGACAACGGGATCGGGCAAGACAACGCTTTCGCAGCGGCTGGCCGACTGCCTTGGCGTGCCTCACGTTGAGCTGGATGCGTTGCATTGGGGGCCGAACTGGACAGAGCTGGATACAGAGACGTTCCGGGACAGGGTAGCGCGAATCGTTGCGCGCGACGCTTGGGTGATCGATGGCAACTACAGCGCGGTTCGGGAGCTCGTCTGGGGGCGTGCTCAGGCGGTGGTTTGGCTCGATTACGGCCTTCCAACGATCCTGGGGCGGCTTGTCTGGCGGACGGCTCGTCGTGCTATCACCGGGGAGAAGCTTTGGGCCGGCAACAGGGAGCGCTTGTGGACGCAAATTGCCACTCGCGATTCAATTTTGCTTTGGGCGCTTCGTACCTATCGAAGGCGTCGCCGGGAGTACCCCCGGCTCATTGCCGAGCCTGCAAATGCGCACCTACGAATCGCTCACCTGCGATCTCCCGGCGCAGCCGACGCGTGGATAGCCAGACTGGGAGGACTCCAAGGTAGTCGCGAGGATAGCCAGAGACATCTTTGAAAGTACGTGTCGTGTTGCGTTGATATCCCTGAAGCTTTCTTTTTTCTAGCAGAGACTTTTTGCCTGTGGCAGGACCTGGGCTTGGCACGATGAATGGTACTTCTCTGTTATTTATTGCTGATCATTCTATACTTCTCTTAGGCAAAAGTGGGCCGCTGGTGAAAAAGCGACCGAGGCGTAGATTCAACGGCAAGGAGGTTGTCATGCCGGTCCAGAAACTCAAAGGCTTCCTCGATGAGAACGGGATCAAATACGTGACGATCCAACACTCCGCCGCCTACACCGCGCAAGAAGTTGCTGCCTACACGCATATCCCGGGAAAGGAGCTGGCAAAGACGGTGATGGTCAAGATCGACGGGAGGATGGCGATGGCTGTTGTTCCCGCGTCGCACCGAGTCGATTTCGATAGCCTGCGCGATGTAGCGGGGGCAACGAAGGTCGAGCTCGCGAGTGAGGCGGAATTTAAAGGCTGCTTTCCCGCCTGTGATGTTGGCGCGATGCCGCCGTTCGGGAATCTCTATGGCATGGATGTATTCGTCTCCGATGCGCTCGCCGAGGATGTTGAGATCGCGTTTTCTGCAGGCTCGCATTCGGAACTCATTCGTCTGGCCTACGCCGATTACGAACGGCTTGTACACCCGAAAGTTGCCAGCTTCTCCAAACGCGTGCCGTGAGTGTTGGCGATGGGAAATGTGAGGAGGGAATTTCCCAGCTATCACCGAAAGCGGAGAGTTCTAACAAGGCCAGAGAGAAGTTGCCACCTGGCGCTATAACAAGAATGCGGCGCACAGGGACTGTGCGCCGCACGGTGATGGGTCGTTTCGTTCTAAAGGACGGCAGTGACGTCTAGCGCCTGCGGGCCTTTCTGCCCTTGGCCGAGTGTGAACTCCACTTTTTGGCCCTCGTCTAGCGACTTAAAGCCTTCGCCACGAATGGAACTGAAATGCACAAACACGTCTTCACCTTGCTCTCGCTCGATGAAGCCGAAGCCCTTGCTATCGTTGAACCATTTGACGGTACCGGTCTCGCGGTCTGACATATTCAATGGACCTCCTCTATGCTGGAAGTTTTAGCTAGGCAGAACGTTCTTTAGTGGACTTCAGAAGAAAACTGGACTCCAACAACAAACGGCTGCAATACTACCAACAACAGACTTATTATATCACACCCCAGCGCAAGGGTCAACAGCGCGAGTCTTCTCATGTGAGATGAGCACGAGCAACGTTGATAGGGGCCTACCTCCGGATTCTGCAGGGACAGGACGCTTCAGTCAGGTAGCCTTCACACCTGACAGGGGTGTCGTCCTTCGATTCTTGAGTGCCGCTTGCGACGTGCAGGGAGTCCCCGGCCCCATATTCTCAAAACAGCTTTCCGCCACAATTAGTTATTGGCTGATCCCGTATTTTTTTAAGATCAACGGTGCGTTCTGTTCGGCTTTGGCTCTGTCGAGGACGATCTTCTCACCACTCTCGGTGATGATTATGTGGTAGACATCGGTGTTGCTTTCGAACGCTTCGACTAGGTCACTTAGACTGCCAATTTTCTGGCCGTTGACTTCGGTGATGACCTTGTACACGTGGTCGTGATAGCCAATGTTCACCTCGTCGGCGAGCACCCTGACCAGCACGATGACTTCGCTGCGGTCTTGCGTTTTCTCTTTGCGGGCGTAATTCACCAGATTGGGAGGAGCGTCACTGTACCAGTCGGCTCCCCACAGCTTCAGGAGGTTCAACGTGAGCGGTTCAAACACCAGGCCGCCCACGATGGTGTAGCGAGGCAGCGCGTCGTACTGCTCGTTGGGTACCAAACGAAACACCCGCAAGGGTTTGGTGAACTGAATTTCTACGTCGCTTGCTTCTCTGTCGCGCAGAATGCGAAGTCCGACGATATCACCGATGAACTTATTCTGGATGAGGTGGCTGAACGATGTTCGCTCGTCGGAGTGAAACTCAATCGTCCCGTCGTTTTCAATGTTCGTGCCGTCAATGGCAAGAATTACGTCCCCCGCTTGGAGGATGTCCTTGGCAGGGGAGCTTGGAAGGACTTTGTTGATGAGGATACCGGTCTGTTTTTTGCTCATCCCGACACTGCTTCTTAGGTCGGGATTCTCCATGCGCTGCCAGAGGATTCCGATGCCGGGCATGCCGTCGTAGGTACCGTCCTCGATGTCCTTTAAGAAACGTTTGATGATGGGAGCGGGGACTATGGTGCTGTGGTCCTCTCCACCGCCTGCGTGAAGGGCCACACCAACGATTCTGTCGTCCTTGATGACGGGTCCACCACTGCTACCGAGGTCGACGGCCGCGTCGATCTGACAGGCCAAGATGTACTCTTGGCTGTGCGGGTAGAACTGATGTTCGATTCTGGAGACCACACCCTCGGTGATGGCCAGCTCTTCCCCCCCTGTCGGGAAACCGTAGACGATGACGTGATCTCGTAGTTGTGGCAGATCCCCGATCTGAAGAGGGGTAACGTCCGCAAAGAACTCCTCGTCAATGACTTCCAGAATGGCGAGGTCGGATTCGTGGGCGACGCTCCTCGCGAGAGCCAGGTATGTTGTCGCTTGATCAGCCCGGCTCACTTGGACGAAAACCTGATCGGCCACAACAGCGGCGTTTGTCAGGATTCGGTTTCCGTCGATGATGCAGCCCGAACCGGTACGAAGCTGAGCCCCTTGCATCTGCCAGGGGTTGTAATAGTCGGGCCTGTTGTAGAACACATAGATTTTTACGATCGCTTCGTTGATGCTCTGCGCATAAGACGGCAGAATGACGAGAAACAAGACTGCTGCCAATCCGATCACGAGAGCCGCTGTTAGGGATCTTCTCTTTTGCAGTGCGTTCTTCTTGATCCTCATGATCACTCCTGTCGTTTGGCGCTAAGCAGCCGATCAGCGCACTGAAGCAAGATCTCGGTCTGGGATTTGAGCTTCCACAGCTTCCGAGTGAGCCCAGTGCAGATGACTGATTGCTGCTTCAATATGGCTGGCCAGGGATCGAAAGTCAACCCTACGCCTTCTCTCACCGGTGCCCGAGAGAGACACAGACAGGCTTTGAGCGTTCCATTGATGCGCCTGTTGCCGGCTTGCTGTTTAGGCCGAGTGAACTCGGGCATTCTTTTAACAGACCGTCCTTGGATTGTGGCGGGTTTTCCAGAGACTTGACAGAAAAGGGTGTTTGTGCTATTTTGCTTTTACTGTGACTAGGGCGAGTGTAGCGACGCATAAGAGCTCGAAGAACGGCTACGACCGCCCTAATCAGCTTGGTGTTGGAGCTTCTGCTTACCGATAAACTAGCGGCATAACAGCGTAAGCGGAAAATCCAGCAAGAAGACTGCAGGCTTTGCCTGTGGTCTTTTGTTTTTGCTTGCAGCGGGAAAGCCTGTCAATGGAGCGAGGAGGAGAGGCAAAGAGGAGGAAGGTGGTCCAAAAGGTGAACAGGCACAAAGCACGCTGTCCGCTATGTGAGGAAGTCTTTCTCCTGAGTGAGAAAGAGGTCTTGCTGTTCATGGTCATGCGCTGTCCGGGTTGCCATACTCGACTGCAGGTGACCCGTGTAGCTCCCGTGACGCTGGCGGTTTTCCGCTCCCACGGCCTTGAGTGTGTTGATGGCGATGGCCGCGTTGTCTAAGCAGGCTCCAATGGGAATAGGCGCTGGTCTGCCCAGTGGACGCCATTACGGTGATCGCTCTTGTGAGAAAAGGAGAGAAAGCCCCTCGCTTGTCGGAAAGGAGGAAGCATGGACGTTCCAAGATGCATGAGTACGCAGCATCCTGATAACGCGAAGCTGCCCTTCTTTTCCGATCATTCCGTGATCCAAGGTGAAGTGGAGATTAAGGAGGCCTACTACGTATTCTCTCACTTGGGTTGCACCGAGCAGATGTGGGACTACGAAGGCAAGGAAGTCGATGCCTTTGTCGTCAAGAAACTGCTTTCCCGCTACGGGGAGTTCTTGCGGCAGCATCTCCTTGGGCGAGAACTTTTCCTCACCCTACGGGTGCCTAACCCGCGCGTGGAGGAACTTGAAGGAAAAGTTCTACTGGAAACTCTGGAGAGTATTCCCCGTTCGTATGATACCGCGCGGCTGTTCTATGGGGACGATTCACCGCATCCAATTTTCGAGGTGATCCTCCCGATGACCAAAAGCGCGCAGGAAGCAAACCGTGTGTATCACTATTACCGAGAGTTCGTAAGAGGAAAAGCGACTCAGCGCTGCTTTGATCTCTCCGTGTGGGAATGGTTGGGGAACTTTCGCCCAGACTGTATCCATGTCATCCCGCTTGTTGAAGACAAAGAGCACATGCTGCGGGTGGATCAGATCGTTGAGGGATACCTGGCCGACAAGGAAGAGACTCGGCAGAGAGTGTTTCTGGCGCGGAGTGATCCGGCGTTGAATTACGGCCAACTGAGTGCCGTATTGCTGACTAAGATTGCGTTGCACCGGCTTGAAAAGTTGGAAGGGCGAATTGGAGTGGAGATCCTCCCCATCCTGGGGGTAGGTTCGGCGCCGTTTCGCGGTAACTTCCGTCCGGCCCGGGTCAATGAGGCGCTGGGA
>CAZOUO010000047.1:0-15568 GCA_964582975.1 uncultured Thermotogae bacterium
GGAACAAAGCTTGGGAACAAGGGGGCACAAACCGCAGAGACCCTGATCGAGATGGTCAACTTGCTTAAAGGGATTGGATGACCTACGAGTCGGTCCGCGGGATGCGCGATATCCTTCCCGAGGAGGTGAGTTACTGGACCCTCCTTGAGGGGACGGTGCGCGAGATCGCGCGGCGTTTCAACTACCGCGAGATCCGGCCGCCGCTGGTGGAGCACACCGAGTTGTTCTCCCGCGGGATCGGCGAGGCGACCGACATTGTCAACAAGGAGATGTACACCTTCCCCGACAGGAAGGGAAGAAGCCTCACCTTGCGCCCGGAAGTAACCGCCCCGATCGTCCGTGCCTACATTGAACACGGCCTCGCTACCAGAGAACCGTTTCAAAAGCTCTTCTATATCGGCCCGATGTTTCGCTACGACAAGCCACAAAAGGGGCGCAGCCGCCAGTTCCACCAGTACGATGTCGAAGCGATCGGTTCGCTCGAGCCAAGCCTTGATGTAGAAGTGATCGATCTTGCGTGGACGCTGATGGATACATTGGGTCTTGCGGGCCTCTCGTTGCGGCTGAACAGTATCGGCTGTGCGGGCGATCGCAAGCGCTATCGTGGGGTCTTGCGCGAGTATTTCGCCGATCGGATTGAGGCCATGTGCGAGGACTGTCAGCGTCGTTTCGAGGAAAACCCACTACGTATCCTCGACTGTAAGATCAACCACTGCCAGCCCGCGATTGATGGTGCCCCAGGAAGTGCCGATCATCTTTGCGAGGATTGTGCTGAGCATTTCGCCCGGGTCCGTGGTCTTCTGGAGGAGGTGGACCTCTCCTACGAGATCGACCCGCGGCTGGTGCGCGGGCTCGACTACTATACACGAACGGTGTTCGAACTCATCTCCGGGGATCTGGGAGCGCAGGACTCCCTCCTTGGCGGTGGACGCTACGACGACCTGGCCGAGATGCTCGGCGGGCCGCCCACTCCGGGTATTGGCTTTGCCGGTGGGATGGAACGCTTGATCCTCGTCCTCAAAGAGCGAGCGGATGCTTTCAAGGACCGCGAGCGTCTCGATCTTTTTTTCGTCACGTTGGGGCCAAACGGACGAGGCCTTGCCCTCAAAGTTGCCAAGGCGCTTCGCCAACAGGGGATCTCGGTTGATCTTGATTATCGCGCTAGAGCTCTACGTAAACAGATGAGCTATGCCGACCAGCTCGGTGCGCGCTTTCTACTGGTCTTTGGCGACGACGAAGTCGCCTCCAAGAAGGGGAGGTTGAAAGAGATGGACACCGGTGAAGAACGGGAAGTCATGCTGACCCCGGAGGGAATATCGGCGGCAATTAATGGGAGGTAGCCGTGGAGCTAAAAATTGTGCCCATCGAAAACCCGGAAGAGTTAAACGTCATCCTCGGCCAGACACATTTCATCAAGACGGTAGAGGACCTACACGAGACCCTGGTTACTGCGATTCCGGGGATCAAGTTCGGACTTGCCTTCTGTGAAGCCTCCGGTCCGGCGCTCGTTCGACACTCAGGGACCGACGAGAAGTTGACGAAACTGGCGGTGAAAAATGCGCAAGCCATTGGGGCCGGGCATACGTTTTTCATCTTTCTGGAAGGATCCTTTCCCGTCAACGTGTTAAACGCGGTGAAGGCCGTTCCCGAGGTCTGTCACATCATCTGTGCCACCGCTAACCAAGTGCAGGTCATCGTTGCTGAGACAAAGCAGGGTCGCGGCATCCTCGGCGTAATCGACGGCGTCTCGCCGAAGGGCGTGGAGACCGAGGCCGACATTGCTACCCGCAAGAAGTTTCTGCGTACGATCGGATATAAACTATAAGCCGCTTTCCATCATCAGACGCTCTCTCATACGAGCCAATATCGCTTGGTGCGCGAATCGTAGACGAAGACAAGCGGCTCTCTCACCCTCGGGCCCGGAGATTTTGCCCACGTTGGCTCACTTTCGTCTTTTCCCCTCTTCTTTGTGGCTTTCCCACCGGGCGAAAGAGCCGCCGTGTTACTAAGGAGGCTAAACGTTAGCCTACCGCGATCAAGTGGAGGAAGTCAAGTTTCTTATTTTTGAATGCTTGAGGGGTTATGCGCCGCCGCACAACTGTGTTGAACCCTTTGTGCGGCGTCCCCAGGCAGGGCTGTCATTGCTGGGTGAGGGGGTTCTTCTAGGCGTCACCACATGTGCTCGCGGCCGATGGTAAGGACTACCAGAGCCACGATGGTTGCACCATCCTGGCTGCACATCGCTTGCCACAGCGGTGCTCCTTTTGCCTTGGCCTGGTCACTCCGATAGGCTGGTTCGGTGACTGCGATGCAAGTTCGATTTCCGCAAGATCACTACGCAGAAGTGCACGGACTGCAGTTGCGTTTCTGGACGGAAGGCCGCGGGAGAGACGTCCTTTTTCTTCACGGTCTCGGGGGCTCCGTAGAGGATTGGGAAGGTGCATTCGAACAACTGGCTGAGGGCTTTCGTCTTTGGGCGCTCGAGCTTCCGGGGGCCGGCCGCTCGGACAAACCGACCCGAGGCTATTCGGTTGATCTCTTTGTCCGCATGGTAGTTGGCTTCTTGGACCTGAACGGTATCGAACAGGCGCACATCGTTGGAGTATCGATGGGTGGAGGCATCGGGCTTGCGCTTGTCCTTCGACTGCCCTCGCGAGTGGACCGCCTTGTGCTCGTAAATTCGGCGCTCCTTGGCCGGCGACTTCACCCATTCCTGCGGCTGTGCACCGTTCCACTGTTGGGGGAACGTCTCTTGCAGCCCACACCAAGGGTGGTAGAGCGCTACATCGGCTGGTGTGTTGCGAGCCCCGATAATGCGCCCTCGGAATGGGTCGCCGTTCACAACGAGCTCGCGATGCTTCCCGGGGCCAAGCAGGCATTCCTAGCGGTGTTGCGCGCTGCAAACGGAGTGTTTGGCACCAAGAGACGGGAGCTTGAGCCAATTCTCTTCGCCCTGCCACAGCTTTCTGCAGAGACGCTGCTCATCTGTGGGGGGAAGGATCGATTCATCCCCACACGCTACTCTCGACGCGCGGCGGCGCGCATGCCCGAAGCTCGGCTGGTTGTGTTTCCCGATTGTGGGCACGTGCCCCATGTCGAGTGCCCCGAGCGCTTCTACCCGCTCGTCTCTTCGTTCCTGAAAGGCGGTTTGGGTCGTCTTGAGCGGTCGGACGCCTCTTAGCTTATGGCCCGGATAACTGGGTGAAACTTGCACCCGATCGCGGAGGTGCCCGAAAGTTACGGACGGAGAAGGCGCAGCAGTGAAAGCGTAGAGCTTGTCCAGTGGGTTCTGTGTGGAGATTGCGAGAAAGGCGGGTGTTGACGTGCCAATCACTGAGGCAGTGAAAGATCGACTGCTCACGTATCAGAAGAGCGAGATCACGGAGCACCGGATTTACCAACGGTTGGCGAAGACGATCAAGTTGCCGGAAAAACGCAGCATCCTTGAGCAGATAGCCGCCGACGAGCTACGGTATCACACGACGTGGAGGCAATACACGGGTCAGGACGTAGCGCTGGTTAGAGGCAAGGTTTGGTTCTACGTCGCCGTCAGTCGCGTGTTGGGGTTGACCTTCGGGATCAAGCTGATGGAGAAGGGCGAGGAAGGGGCGCAGGCCAACTACAAGGAACTGGGTGATGCCATTCCCGAGGCCGAAACGATCGCGGCCGAGGAGACAAGACATGAGGAGGCCTTGATCGCCCTGCTGGACGAAGAGCGGCTGCACTACACCGGCTCGATGGTGTTAGGCCTAAACGATGCGCTTGTCGAACTGACCGGCGCGCTGGCAGGGTTCACCCTGGCTCTCCAGAAAACTCGGTTGGTTGCACTGACCGGTTTGATCACCGGGATTGCGGCAGCGTTTTCCATGGCCGCCTCGGAGTACCTCTCCGCCAAGACGGAAGCCACGACGAAGAATCCGGTCAAGGCCTCTCTGTACACCGGCGCGGCGTATGTCATCACCGTGTTCCTCCTGATCCTGCTCTATCTTTTCTTGGGCAACGCGTTCGTTTGTCTGGCGTTCACGCTGGCGGCTGCGATCGTGATCATCGGGAGATTCAACTACTACATCGCCGTGGCGACGGACGAACCGTTTCGCCGACGTTTTCTGGAAATGGCCGGTCTGAGTCTTGGCGTGGCGGCTTTGAGCTTCGGGATCGGTTTTCTCATGCGTACCGTCTTCGCTGTCGATGTCTGATCCCGCTGGGACTTCGGAGGTGGATTGTGCTATGGTTTCATTCAGGCAGTGGCGCCGAAGCAGGCTTCGCAACCGACCGTTTCCGCGGAAGTGGGAGAAGATCATCGCCCGCAACGTCCCGCGCTACCAACGGCTATCGAGTCAAGATCGCGAGGAGTTGCAAGGCCACATTCAGGTCTTCCTTGTCGAGAAGCACTTCGAAGGCGCGGCCGGCCTTGTGATCACCGATGAAATCCGCGTGACGATTGCCGCGCAGGCGTGCATGCTCCTGTTGCACCGTGGCACCGACTACTATCCTGGACTGTCGTCGATTATCGTCTACCCGCACGAGTACGTGGCCCGTCACACCGAGCGGGCTTCCGGTGGGTTGGTGCGCGAAGGCCCCCAGGTTCGTTTGGGGGAATCCTCGCCACGCGGTGCGGTCGTGCTGTCCTGGGATCACGTCCGCGCGGGTGCGTCGGACGTCCATGACTGTCGCAACGTCGTCTTCCACGAGTTTGCGCATCGGCTAGACGCGGAAGACGGCCGCGTGGACGGGGCGCCGCCGTTGCCACAACGGTCGATGTACATTGCTTGGGCGCGCATCCTGGGAGCCGAATACGAGAAGCTTCGAGGAAAGGCCGCGCGGGGACAAGAGACTCTTCTCGATCGCTACGGCGCGGCGAGTCCTGCCGAATTCTTCGCCGTGGCCACGGAATGCTTCTTCCAGAGACCGAAGCGGATGAAAGCAGAGCATCCCGAGCTGTACGAGGAGCTCAAGGCCTACTACCAACAGGACCCGGCAGCGCAGAGATGATACGGATTCGACTGTCGAGGCCGCTTCATTTTGGAGATTGTCTCAAACAAGCGTGGGGTGAACCAGCGTCTGGGACTTCTCGAACCCTGCCGGGCCGTGGTAGCATGTTCCCGGGAGGTGATGCCACGTGAAGGAGTTCTCGTTCTTGGTCGGGAATTGCCCGGGCGCCCTTGTGGAGATTGCGCAGGCATTGGCCAACGAGCACGTCAACATCGAGGGGATCGGCGGACTGACGGTGCTTGAAGAAGGGGTGATCGGCCTTGTGACGGACGCCCCCGGCAAGGCTCGCGAGGTCCTGCGCGATGTGAACATCGATTTCGAGGAGAGGGAGGCGCTGGTGATCGATCTACCGAACCATCCCGGCGAGCTGGCCACCCTGCTTGACCGCTTGAGCCGCGAACGGATCAACGTGCTCTCCTGCTACCCGGCGGTAGAGAAGAACCGGGTGATCCTCACCGTGGACCAGGTCGACCGGGCAAAGGAGATTCTGCGGATCGTCTGATAACGCCTTCGCGGTGTCATCGGGCAGAGAAGCCGGACCCGCCTGAGCGGGCGCACGGCGGGGAACAAACGGTGGACCTTGCGTGTAGGTCTCTATAGATTCCTTGCCACGGAGGCGATGGGCATGACGCGTCGAACCCACTGGCTGATCTTTTGTCTTTTCTTGCTTTCGATTCTTCGGCTTTCCTTTTTAGCAATGTCCGACGGGGTGATCCTTCCCGACCGCCCCGAACACGGTTGGTTGTCGATCGTTTATCACGACGTCGAGGTGACGATCCGCGACGGGGTGGTGACCACACACGTCGACCAGCTGTTCCGAAACGACACGCACCGCGACGTCGAGGGCCGCTACGTCTTTCCGCTTCCGCCCGGCGCCGTGGTGTCGGAGTTCACGATGTGGGTCGACGGCGAGGCGCTCGAAGCGCGAATCCTCGATGCCGACGAGGCACGGCAGGTCTACGAGGACTACGTCCGTCGCGCGATCGACCCCGGGCTGCTCGAGTATGTCGGTCGCGACACGCTGTCGGCGCGCATCTTCCCGATTCCGTCCGGGGGCGAGCGGCGGATCGAGATCACCTACACCGAACTGCTCTCCGCCGAGGAGGGAGTCTATCGGTATCGCTACCCGCTCGACACCGAGCGCTTCTCGGCGCGGCCGCTGGAACGGGTGAAGATTACCGTCAATCTGGAGACGAGCGCCCCGCTTTCCGCCGTCTACTCTCCCAGTCACAATCTCGCCGTCGAGCGGGCGAGCGAGCGCGAGGCGTCCGGCGTCTACGAGGAACGAAACGTCCTGCCGGCGCAGGATTTCCTCCTCTACTACGCAGTATCGACCGCCGAGATGGGGATGACCGTGCTCACCTACCGCGCCCCCGGCGAGGACGGTTTCTTCCTGTTGATCGCGACCCCGCCTCACGTCTCCTCCGAGGTGGAAGCCATCCCCAAGGACATCGTCTTTGTCCTCGACACCTCCGGGAGCATGAGCGGAGGGAAGATCGACCAGGCCAAGCAGGCGTTGCGGTTCGTCCTCGAGAATCTAAAACCCGATGATCGGTTTGCCGTGATCGCATTCTGCGATTTCACCGAGGCGCTGCAGGCAGAGCTTACTTTGGTCTGCCCTGAGGCGATCGCTTCGGCCACGAGCTGGGTATCGAGGATCGACGCCGGCGGCGGGACGAACATCGATCAGGCTCTATCACAGGCCTTCGCCCTGTTCGAGAAGAACGATCGACCGCGGTTTCTCGTCTTTCTCACCGATGGCGAGCCGACCGTCGGCGAGACCGATCCGTTCACCATCGCCCACAACGCGAAGGGTGCAAACACCGCCGACGCGCGCGTGTTCGTCTTCGGCGTCGGCTACAACGTGGACACGGTGCTGCTCGATCAGCTGGCGCAGGAGAACCGGGGCACGACCACCTACGTGCTGCCCGGTGAAAACCTGGAGATCGCCCTTTCCAGCTTCTACCGCAAGATCGCCTCTCCGGTCCTCGCCGACACCGCGCTAGCGATTGACGGCGTTGCGACGACCGACGTCTTTCCGCGCGTGCTGCCCGACCTGTTCCGCGGCACGCAGCTGCTCGTGCTCGGCCGCTACCGCGGTCACGGGCAGGCTCGGGTTACCCTGTCCGGACGGGTTCAAGGAACGCCGACCGCGCACACAACGTTGCAGACCTTTCCCGACGTGGCACTCGAGGCCTCTTTCCTACCGCGGCTGTGGGCGGGACGGAAGATCGCGTATCTGCTTGACCAGATCCGTTTATACGGCGAGAGCGACGAGCTGGTGGAGGAAGTCATCAGGTTAAGCAAGCGCTACGGGATCATCACGCCGTACACGTCGTTCCTCGTCGATGAGGACGTGCCCGCCGAGGAGGCGGCCGACGCCGTCTACAGGGCCGCCGCGCCGGCGAGTGGCGAGAGTGCGGTGAAAGGCGCCTCGGCGCTCAAGACCCTGGCCGAAGGCGAAACCGTGCAGCGCGGGGTCGAGGGCGTGCGCGTCGTTGAGGATCGCACCTACTTCCTCCGGGACGGCGTTTGGACCGACAGCACATACCACGGCGAGGAGACGATCGACATCGCCGTCTACAGCGCCGCCTACTTCGACCTATTTGGAACGATCCCCTGGATCGGGCCGCATCTTTCGATCGGGGAGCGCGTCATCATGCGTGTCGGAGACGTCTGCGTGCGGATCGGTGACGAAGGTCTGGAAGAACTGACGCAGGAGGTCATTGAAACGCTGGGTTTGTAGGTCTTCTGCACGCGGTTCAATTTCTCGGACGCTCGCCGAGGCGTTTCCCCAACTCGTACGCCTCTTTCAGCTTCGCCTCGCAGCGTGAGGCGGGGACGTCTTTGCGATTCTCCTTGTCCAGGGAGCAGTACGTGATGACGTGGACCTCGCCGCCGAAGTACGGGAAGACGCGGTTGAAAAAGGCGACCGTGGATTCCACGTGGTGCCAATAGGTGGCACCAAGGACGATTGCCTTGCCTTTGAAGTACGTCTCGCTAGCGATCGCCTCCATCCGGTCGACGACCGTTTTCAGTTGGGCCGTCATGTAGCCCCAGTACATCGGTGTTGAGAAGACGACGATGTCGGCGTCACCGAATACCGCGTAGATCTGCTGCATGTCGTCTTCGGTAATGCAGCGGTAGTCCGGAGGTTTGTTGCATTCCAGACACCCCTGACACGGCTTGATGTCAAGCTCGTTGGTGTAGAAATGCAGCACCTCGTGATCGCCCTCTGCCTGTAGCCCCTTGAAGAAGTGTTCGACCAGCGTATCCGAATTTCCGCCCTTGATGGGGCTACCGTGAAGCGCTATTGCTTTCACGATCCTCTCTGCTTGCGCTTGGCAATGACCGCGAGCCTTCCCAACCACACCACCGCGAGCGCGGTCCACGTGGCGCCGAAGATCACGCGACCGATTGCGTCTTCGCGAAGGATCAGCCCCGCGAACGCGATGAGCATAACAGCAAAGCAAATAATCGCTGTCGCGATGAGGGTCCATCTGGATCGCAGCCGGCGGGGCATCGGTGCCTCCTTGGATTCAACGCACATTCTCCTGAAACCTCTGGACATGATATGGGGGCCGCAGCTGGAGGTCAACGCTGTTTGAGGCGTCATTTGGGACGCTGTTGTGCGCTGTCGCACGCCACGGTACTCTAGCGCCTGACAAAGCCATCCGATTAGGGAGGAAACCTCATGTCAAATCCAGTGATCGATTGTCTGATGGACCATCGCTCGATCCGCCGGTTCAGATCCGATCCCGTTCCCGCAGAACTGCTCGACGAGATGCTCCGCGCCGGCACACGCGCTGCCAGCGCGGGAAATCTGCAAGCGTACTCACTCGTCGTCATTGACGACCCGGACCGGTTGGAAGAGATGACGTTTAACGCCCCGCTTGCGATCGTTGCCCTCGTCGATCTCTATCGCCTCAATCGGTGGTTTGAGCTCAACGACGCGCCGTTCTACTTCGATCAGGCGGTGAACGTGTTCATCGCCTACTGGGACGCGGTGATCGCCCTGCAGAACATCGTCGTCGCTGCCGAGAGTTTTGGCCTCGGGACAGTCTACGTGGGCCTGGTCCTCTCCAGAAACGTCCAGGAATGGCTTGGTGCGCCGGAGCACGTGTTTCCCGCCGGACTGGTGTTCATCGGCTACCCCGACGAATCGCCGGAGCTGCGGCCGCGCCTGCCGCTCGAGGCGGTCGTCCATCGAAACAGCTACCACGTTCCCACCGACGACGAGGTTCGAGCCTACTATCGTGATAAGGACAAGCAATGGGACGACCTTCCCCAGGTCAAGCGAGAGAAGCTGCGTGAGAAAGGAATCGGGAACTACGCCCAGTTCAGAACATTTGGTCACTACACGCGGCAGTTCATCCGCAGCGAAAGCGAGAAGGTCATCGAGAACCTCAGGCGGGCAGGCTTCCGGTTTTGGGATGAGCCGTAGACTGGAGATGGCTCAACAAGCGGGTTGTGTCGCCGAACATCCCATCGTAGCTGGGAGGCTGATACACGATGGGAACATCTCCCCTAGCCACCGAGGTAGAAGTCGATCCGCGCGCCCACGGCCGGACCGATGCCGGTCGGGCTAACGTCCGGGGAGACGGTAACCCCGAGCTCTCCGAAGGCCGTGAACGGTGTATCGCCGATCGGGACCTCTATCCCCACCAGGGCGAAGAAGGCGTGCGCGACGATGTCACCAGGAAGAAACGCAAGCCCCACCCCCAGCCCAGCGAGCGAGCGAAGCGTCAACGGACCGAGTTCCAATTACCCGGGATAGACCTTGGCAGAGGCCACGAGCGGCCCGGCGCCAGACAGGCCGACTTCCGCTGCGAGCCTCTGAAAAAGCGTGAGTTGAACGGAGACCGCGGGCGGTATTCTCCCCACGACTCCAAGCTGCAGCGCTTGGGCCGCGATACCCGCTGCGGCAATCCCTATTAGTGCGATAGCCATCACAACGTACCTGCGCATAACGTTTCCCTCCCTTTGCCGTACCTGCCTCGTGTCCCGTCCGACAGAACACGCGCTTCCTCGGTTTCGACCGAGCACCAATTCATGATACCGGTTTTTTAGCCCTTTGCATCCGAAGATTCGGCGCCGGACCCCAACAAATACGGCGCGCCTCGAGAAATGTCACTGGAGTTTCTCATCCTGGCTTTCCCGCTGACCCCTCGGAGACGTATTCGCAGTACGTTCACGCTTCCTTCACAGGAAAACCATAACTTCAGTGCATGATCAAGTTGGGAATACGAGGATGTAGTGGTTGCAGGCCGATGACGGACGTTGTAGGCATAACCGACAAGAACCCCGTACAACCAAACCTCCCCATCGGGGTTCCCGAAAGGGCCCCTATCCCAAGCAAACACATCGATTGCCGCCCCGCTATTCCCGAGGAGTCAGGACAAAACATGGCGCACACAAAAGCTGGGGGAGGTAAGCGGGTAGGTCAGAAATTCTCTGCTCCTGTATACACCAATGGAGCAAACAAGGGGGTGAGCAATCGACAGACTCAAAGACCCGGTGGTGATGAGCAGGCAGGCGCGCCACTTTCTTGCTCAACAGAGCTGGGCTCGCATTTGGAAGCGAGGCGAGAATTGCTAGGAGAAAAAGGGGGATAGAGCATGCGTGATGCAGGCAAGACGCGTACTAGTAAGAAACTGGAGGTGGGTTGGATGCTTCGGAGAAGCTTGGTCATCGGTGTTGTTGTGGTGGGTCTGGTCACTCTACTGGCGATTGCCCAGAAGACCCCAATTGTCGAGGTCAAACCATTGACCCTGCGGGAGCCGGGGTTCTATTTGGTGGGCAATATCGACGACAGAGAGGCGACCGTTGAAGCTGACAAGGGTCGGCAGGGGACAACTTTTTCGGGGTCGATCGGATTCCGCGTCTTGGCCCAGGAGAAGGAGACGGTTCAGGTTATCCTCTCCCGTCTGAATCTTGTCAGCGAGGGTGTCGAAACGGAGAGAGGTAAATCAGGCGTCATTGGGCTTTCGCTCGCAGGAACTGGCTTCAAGTTAGAGTACAACCCACGTACGGGGGAGATCGGCGGAGAATTTGAGACGATTCTCCACTACGAACTGATCGACCGCGTGAAAGGCTATCGACAGCTGGAGAGGGAGTTCAAGGGCGAGGCTGACCTATTCGCGCCCTACACCGAGACGATGGTCGGTAAGCTCTCGGGCAAGTTTGCACAGCCGCTGGAACCAGCAGAGAAGGGAGAAACCCGATTTGAAGGAGACATTACCCTTGAGCTCAGCTCGACCGTGCTGGGAGTTGTCCGCCGTGTGTACTTCCCGATCAGGCTCGTTCTCGTATGGGTTTTGTTCCAGCCCGCAGATGTTCTGAGGATCCAGCCGGTGTTCATCGGCAGTGGTCCCTCGGATCCAAACGTCACTGGAACTGCGTTCAACACATTGATGAATAACTCGCACGACATGTGGAACCGTTGCGGAAGCGTTCGCTGCATTAAGTTCATCGTCAATGAACCGATTTATGTCAACAACAGCGCCTACCGCGTGCTGGACAACTCCTCCGAGGCGAGCAACCTGAGAGCGGAAGTCAATGTGACTAACGCTGTCGAGGTTTTCGTTGTCGAGCGAATGTCCACAAGCCTTGCCTGCTCGTGGGGAGGAGGGGCGTGCTTCTCCTCCGGGACGGCCTCGGCGAAGATTGTGAGCTGCGATCAGCAGATGGCCGTACCGTGTCCCTGCCCACCTGCGTGCACGGGGTTCTGTCCCTGCGGAGCCTGTCTCTGTGGCGCAATCAATCCCTACCACCTCGCCCACGAACTCGGCCACGCACTGAACCTTGCCCATCCACCCGGACCGGACGGAAGCCTCGCCGCAAGCACGGTCAACTCCAACATGGAGCCGAGTGGCTTTTGTTGCGATAACCCTAATGCACAGAGCGCGAAGAACTGTCGCAATGCCAGCAACCCGCTCCTGTCCGTGCTACTCAGCATCTGCGCCGGCAGCCCCGACATCAACGACTAGGCAACGATGGCTTAGAAAAGTGCACGACGGGGCTCACGGCTGGAGCCCCGTCGTGCGATCTGGAGGGCACATCATCCCAAGGAGCATGCGGTGGCTGTCAAACGCCGGCTTCGTCGAGGCGAAGTGCACGACGCCCAAAGCAATTGCAATCCCCGAACCAATCTGAACCAGAATCTCGCTCATCCATTCCACCCCCATCGCCATCGTAGGAAGATCACGGTTGCCGGGCAAACCCCGACGCGCTTGACGCCCAACGCCGCAAGCGGGTTTACTTGTCATTCGTGCCGTTCTGTTTACCGGTTGTGCTGGCTCGATCAAGGAGGAGGCGGGAATGAACAAGCAGCCGGTGGAGATCCGAAGTGGCATCGTGCTCTTTCGAGGGGAGATCTCGCGCCATCTCCTCATCCGGCCGATGGTGAGCAACGCCTATTTTCTGGAAAGCGGCGATGCGGTGATCCTGTTCGATCCGTCGTGCGGAAAAGCAATTGCAGGACGTATTGAAGCCCACGTCCGCAGCCGACGTCGTGCCGGAGTCCGGTGGAAGAGAGCGTTCCTCGTTGCTGGCCACTCCCACATCGACCACGCCGGAAACTTCTTCTTAAGCGACGTGCTCGGTGCCGCCGAGTCGCACGTCTACGTCCACGAGCGCGGCTTAGAGAACGGACGGGTGATCAACGAGCCGAGGGCGTTCATCGAGAAGGCGATGGAAGAATCCAGGGACTACTACAACCCCTACCTGGCGCTCGCCTTCCCCTATCGTCTGTTTATGCTGCCGGTCGCCGCGCTGGATGGGGTCTCTCGGCGTCTTGCCCTGAAAGCCTTCGCCGCGATGGCGGCGATCCCCTGGCCGCGGCCGAGGAACGGGACCGCCCGACCGGAGCCGCTGCGAGAGGAGGTCCTGCAGGCCACCGAGATCGAAGGATTGGAGCTTCGAGCCTGGCCGCTGGGTGAGGCGTTCGTCTTGCCCACTCCTGGGCACAGTCCGTGTTCCGTGTCGCTCCTCTGGCCTGAGAAGGGGGCTCTGTTTGTGAGCGATGCCGATTGGCTCGGAAATCCCGTGTTCTTATCCAGCTCGCTGAGGAATTCCATCTCCAGCCTGACGACGCTGAAGCAGTTGACCGAGGCCGCGGGAGTCGATCTCCTCTGTCCCGCGCACGGGGAAGTGAAGGAGGGCACGGAGCAGATCTTGAGGCACCTCGACTTTTGCATCCGACGCCTCGAAGTCATCCGGGACAAGATCCTGTCCGCCTATCACGCCAGCGGCAAAGAGAAAGACATCCGCAGACTCACCAGGCTCCTGACCCAGAAATCCCCGCTCTTCAAGGCGCTACGGCTTCTCGACACCCCCAGGCTCGTCGGCCTCGTCCACAATGTCGTGGCTGTATGCCTGAAGGAAGAGGGGATTCTGGACTGAGGCTGCTGCAAAGGGCCAACACTAAGATCGAAGACCTGCAACGATCTCCCGAGAAATCGCGCATTTCTGTATGTGATGTGCATAACAGAAATGTCGTATATTTTATGCTATAGTGTTTCGGATAGTTACTAGTTTAGCGCGGAGTTTCGCTGAGCTTGGAAAACAAGGCAGGGTAATCAGTGGGCTGTGAACCTGCAGCGTGATCCGCGGTGGCACAAGGAGGTAGCGATGAAGCGGGGGATTCTAGTCGTTGTTGTGCTGTTATCGGTTGTCGCGGTGGCCTGGGCGAAGGGCGGATACGATGAGTTCGGCTACAACTACCAAGCACGGTTGTTCAACGGAGCCGCGGACGGTGTCGACCGAAACCTTGACGGAACGGTGTGGGGTGATCCCACGTACGCCAACGACCATCTCAACATGAAGTGGAGCCGGGCGTGGGACGAAGCCAGGTTCCACGGAGGCCAATGGACGGCCGACGCGTGGTGCACGAATCACTGGAACGGTCGTATGCCCGATGGAAGCGGAGAGGTTTGGCACTACAAGATCATCTGGGTTGGGGCCGAACTTGAAGCAAGCCCACTGTGGCGACCCAGTGGATACGCCATCTGGGGGCAGTTCGAGGTGATTTCCTCCCACGGGACGGTGCCCGATCCGGTGATGCACATCATGATGCACATCTGGGAGACCCACGCCCGCCCGAGCGGCCTCGGGGGATAATCAGGAACGGATGAGCACCTCAAGTTCCTCACCCAGAGATCCCCGCTTTTCGAGGCGCTGCGCCTCCTCGATTAACCCCTGACTCGTCGGCCTCGTCCACAACGTGGTGACCGTCTGCCCAATGGAACAAGGGATTCCGGGCTAGCTCCGGCCAAAGGATGAGTAGTCGGCAACCCGCGGGGCTTTTTATGATTCCAACTTCACTGCGTCTTGGGTTCGTATACCTCGAACACTCGCCGGTTGAGGGAGCCGATCAGGACATCGCTGAGCGCCTCCTCCAGCTTGGGCCCTGTGAGATTCATCGACGCCAGAGCGTCCTCCTTTGTATCCCACAGAGCGATTCCTCCGTACTCGTTGGTGTCGGGATCCATCAAACACGTCAGACCCTTGAATCCCTTCATCTGTCCCATGGCAACGAGTATCTGATCGCCCAACTTCTCCATCCTCTCCCGCATACCAGGTTTCACGGTGAACAAAGTCATCGATGCGTACATGCAGACCTCCTCGTTCGCTCATCGGAAGCTTCCTCGCAAGCCCCGCGGGGTGCTCCGACTGCAATGAAACACACTAGTCAGCGCTATGTTGTATGCGAAGCGGTGCACACGAGTTCGTTTGCTCGTGCCTCTGTTTCAGTCTAGGCCGTTCCCCGGCCTCTGGTCAAATATCATCCGCTCGGACAGCCTTGGGGACAAGAGAAGAGCCTGCAGTGGCGCTGTGGAGGCGGCCATTCGGGGAACCGGAATCGCTCGTTGCTCCGGGCGGTCGCTCTATGGCTCCGTTGTCACGAACTGCCGGCCGTCCTTCTTGCACAGGATCTGGACGAGGTGCCGGCCGGAAGAGACGGCCGGGGGAAGGCCGCCGCCGGGTGTGGTCCACTGTCCGATCATGTAGAAATCTTCAAGGCCGGGGAGCGTCTTGCTCATCCGCATCCGCATGGTCTTGCCAGTGGGCAACCACCCCTCGTAGCTCCCGCGCCAGTTGCCGGTGTACCGTTCCCACGTCACGGGCGTGGCGACGTCCTGCATTTCGACCTTGGCACGGACGCCGGGCAGCCGCTGTTCGAGCGCGCGGAGCACCCCCTCTGCCACGGCTTCCTTCTCCGCCCGATAGCGTTCGGGGTCGCTCCTTAGCTCCTTCCAGCGATCGTAATCGGAGTTGAGCGCAACAACCACGGCGGTCTTCCCTTTCGGCGCCAGGTGCGGATCGAAGTTGTAGACGTGCATGGTCAGGCGGTGGCGCGCTTTCCCGTCGATCTCGACTGGGGTGGCGAGCGGAAAGCTGATCCCCGAGACGGTCTGTGGGATCTCCTCCAGAGGATCCGCGATTCCCAAGCCGACGTACAACAGCGGCGGGAAGAGCGTCATGTTGTCGTAGTAGCCCTTGATCGTCTCGTTGACGTAGCGTCCGTCGAGCATGTCGAAGATCGTGGCGTGTCCGTCCGCGGCGGAGACGACGA
>CAZOUO010000048.1:0-10823 GCA_964582975.1 uncultured Thermotogae bacterium
GAAGACGATCGGTCTGTTGACGTTGATGACCCAATCGATCATCCCCATCCCTGCCTCTTGTGACAGCGAACTGGTCCTTGTCTCCAAAGTGCGAAGCGACATCGGAGATGAGCAGTCGATCGCCCAGAATCTGTCGACTTTCTCCGGCCACATGCGAAACATTGTTTCCATTCTGAAGGCAGCGGATACTGACACGTTGGTCTTATTGGATGAGCTTGGGGCCGGGACCGATCCGCAGGAAGGTGCAGCGCTCGGCCTAGCCATCCTTGAAAACCTCCTGGAAAGCGAGGCGCTAGTGGCCGTCTCCACTCACCTTACTCCCCTCAAGTACTTTGCCATTCGCCATCCCGCGGTGAAGACCGCTTCCATGGAGTTTGACGCGGTGACCCTCTCTCCCACGTTCCGAGTGATTGAAGGGATCCCCGGACGAAGTAACGCCTTTGTCATTGCTTCCAGCCTTGGCCTCGCCGACGTGCTGGTGGAACGCGCTCGTTCGTTCTTTTCCCAGGGAGAGATCCGTGCAGAGGACATCATCGAGGAGCTGCAGCGCGAACGCCAAGCGATGCTTCGCTACCGGCAAAAGGCTCAACAAGAGCTCTCCGAGGCAAAACGGCAAAGAGAGATCTACGAGGAGCGCCTTGCCGACTTCGAGCGGGCGAAAGAGGAGGCCCTCACTTCAGAACTGAAGGAGCTAGACTCCTTCTTGCGACGCGCGCAGGAGCGGACAGAGCATCTGCTTGCGAAGATGCACGAGAACACTGCTATGGAAGAGGCAAAAGCGGCCTACCAGAAGTTTGCTGGACTGAGGCAGGAGCTTCGAAAGTACGAGGAATCCATCCCACGTCATGAAGGGGAGCCGCTTCCCTCCTCAGCGCTTCACGTCGGACGTCTCGTACACGTCCGCAGTCTGAATGCAAACGGGCGCATCGTCCAGCTCTCTGCCCGGGGAAAGGTGACGGTCGATCTTGAAGGAATTCGGGTCACCACCGGGGTCTCCGATCTCTCCGCAACAAAAGGAAAACCCAAAGTCGAATCCCACTTCCAACAACCCTCCCCGCCAAGCGCCAGACAGATCAGCCTCCAGTTAAATGTACGCGGGCTGACTACTTCCGAAGCGTTACGCGAGGTCGAGTCTTACTTGGATCAGCTGCTTCTTGCCGATGTGAGAAGCGCGAGCATTCTACATGGAAAGGGGACCGGCACTCTACGCGATGCGGTGCGAGGTTACTTGTCCTCCTGCTCGTTCGTGCATTCCTTTGGCCCGGCGACGTCCCAAGAGGGAGGGGACGGTGTGACGGTGTTCGGGCTTATCGGTGATGAGAACTGAGGATTGCAAGCATCGAAAGTTTTCGTTAACATACTTTGTTGGATTTGCTAAGGAAGAGGTTCCAAGCGTGAAGATAACCAAGGTAGAGATCCGGCCGATGCGCAACGAGGGGAACCTCAAGGCCTTTTGCTCGGTTGTGTTCGATGATGTATTCATCGTGCACAGTGTGAAGATCATTCAAGGTAAAGAGAGCCTTTTTGTTGCCATGCCGAGTCGGGAGGTCAAAAACGGCGAGTTTCGCGACACCGCACACCCGATTGACAACGACTTCCGCATGACGATGGAGGAAGTCATTCTCAGCAAGTACAACGAAATGGTGGGTGCTGAGCAGGCGATGCTCTCCGTTGACATTCCCACAGAGGATCTGACATTTAGGGCGTAGCCAAGTGGTAAGGCAGCGGCCTTTGGAGCCGTGATCGGAGGTTCGAATCCTCCCGCCCTAACCAGTCACCAGATCTGACTCCCAACTCTACTAGATCGAAGGGTGTTTTGTAGATAGGTTCTACGTTTTCTCCCCTCATCTGACAGTTCGAAAGTAGCACTCTGAGTAGACGAGCCTTTTCTTCATCAGATTGCCGTTTATACAGAACTGGAGCACGTTTCAGAAGTTCGAAAGTAGCTTGTAGGTCGTCCTCTAGAGTCCCCTGGGATGCCGCAAGGAACTCCATCTCTCCCCTAATCGTGTCGGCCCGACGCGACCATGTTCTCTCAAGCTCTAACCATCTTTCCTCGTCAATCTTCCCATCCAGTTTGTCGTTGTACGCAAGATTCCGTCGATGTGAGACTTGCGTCAGTTCATGACGCAATTCTTGAAGTCTCTTCTTTCGGGCTTCTTCTCGGTGTTGCTTCTCTGCTCGCATTTTCTGGAGGAGCATTCCCACCAAATTCTCAGACAGATGGACATTCTCCACTACGGGTAGCAGCATCTCTCCCATCTGCTCCTGTGCCACATAGACCTGTGGGCACTTGCCCCTACCGTGCGTGCAGTGGTAGTAGATGTACTTCTTCTTAGCCACTGAGGCCGTAATCTGGCAGCCGCAGTACCCACACTGCAGGAGGCCTCGGTATGGGAAGATTCGCTTTCCCCTCGGTACGCTCTTGGATTTGAGACGTTCCTGGACGTGTTCAAAAAGGGCCTTGGAGATCAGCGGCTCATGCTCTCCCTTATGGAGGACATCATGCCAGCGAATCGTCCCGTAGTAGATCGGGTTTGTAAGCAACTTGTGAATGGGACCCTTGGCAAGAATTCCCCCTTTCCTGGTTCTGAGTCCTCTGTCAGCAGCCCACCTCACCAGTTCCGACAGCGGAATGTCCCCACGTGCGTACCTCTCGAAGACTTCACGCACAATCGGGGCCATGTCGACGTCTGGCACGATGCCCTTCCCCTCGGGCAAGTTTCGGTATCCGGTTGGAGCCCCAGCAGGCCAAATACCCTTCTTGGCCTTCGTTTCGAGCCCTAGTCGCACCCTTTCACTGAGTTGGTCGCTGTAATACTTCGAAATGCCCGCTTGGATCGTGGCCATCAACTGCCCAGTGGCATTCTCCGGGAGAGCTTCCGTGGCTGAGATGATCTGGATTCCTTCCATCTCACTCAATGCAGAGTAGTCAGTCAGGTTTCTTGCTATGCGATCAATCTTGTAACAGAGAACAGCAGTCACTTCCCCGTATTTCTTCAGGAACTTGAGCATCGCGTTGAATTGTGGCCTGCCGGGTTTGTGGGCAGACTGGGACTCTTCAAATTCTTGGACGATCTCCAGATCATGCCCTTTGGCATAGTCCTGCAAGACCTGTCGCTGAGCAGGGATGGAGTAGCCATGCTTGGCCTGTTCCTCAGTCGAGACACGTATGTATGTGACTACCTTCCGTTTCACTTCTCTCTTCCTCTCATTGCCGACTATATCTTTTCCCCTGGATTTAGATCAACGAGCCAACGCGGTGTCTTTGCATCGAGCCTTTGCCGCTCACGCTCATCCCACTCTTTGAGGATTGCCAAATAAGCTCTGAAGTTCTCCGCAGCCTCACAGAGGTCTTCCTCGCTCTCGTATGGGAGAACTCCCAAATGAGCAGCTTTGTTGACTTCCTCTGGTCTACCCATCCATCACAACAGCCGCCATCCCCTCAGTTTCCTCTTGCCCTTTGCAAAACTCCCTCGATCAGCTCAACCGCCGCTGGGTTGTCTTGCAAGTCACTTAGCCGGACCGTGAATGTCAGACCGGCGCGCTGCTTGCCTGTATACGGATCGGTCCTGATCGACGCAAACTGCAACCGCTCAGCCCGGCGAAACCAACGCACGCGGATCGGACCCGCTCGTTCGCTAACCGGCTGTTCTTTTTCATACCACCGCTTATCGCTTTTCACGATAACTCTCGCCGCTCCTTGGCCTGTAATCCTTTCCACATCTGAATTTCACCTCTATTCCCAATGCTCGATATCCCTAAGAAGGTCAACCACGGGGGGGGTACTCCTTGACCTTCTTGACCTCCTTGACCTTCTTGCTGTAGTCCCCTTCCAGTCACAAGAGGGGCAAGAGGGTCAAAGAGTAATAAGGAAGTTAAGAAGAACAAGAATGTCATATATCCCCCCTAGAAGGGTGGCCCATCCTCTCCCGGGGCTGGGAGAGACCATAACCACCGATTGTCCTTTCTAACTGCGACCACACCGAGTTTCTTTTTGGCTCTTTTCATTGTCTCCCAACTAATGCCGGCTCCATCTGCCTCTTTCTGTAAAGCGGTGCTCGCCATCGGTTTTATGCGGAGTAGACTCCGAAGAAGATCCGCAGCTCGTTCAACCTGGCTCTCAATGTGGGGACGCTCCGGAGGCTCACCGAACACGACGCCGTTGCCGTTGATTGCGATACCAAGCGGTTTAGGGAATGCGGCCAGGTTGTTCTTGATGACTGAAAGCCGGCGCCAATCCTTTTGACCCCCGTTAGGGGTGTCAAGAGCCCATACCACGCGCGCGGGTTGTACGATCGCGGACGAACCCCGGAGACGTTCAAGGGTCACCTCATCCCCCTCGAATCGGCTTCGTTTTCGTAAGTGATGAGTAAGCAGAACCGGTTTTTCGCTATCTCTCGCCAAGGCTGCAAGCGCCAACACGATTTGTACAACGTCGGCTGCATTCTCGTCTCCACGGTGTGTGCCGGACAATGAATCTAGAACCACGAGGCGAACTTCTGGGTCATTTACCGCCTTTGTAACCCTAGCTAGTGCGGTTGGGTCATCGAGGGCAATCCCGTCCAGGGGGTTAGTTGACGGGACTACTAGCGAATCCAACGGTAAGTCCCACGATTTCGCGCGGCTCAAATTAATTGCTTGGGCGGCTTCTGCTTCACACCAAATGACCTTCCCCCTCTCACCCGTGTAGGGTGTCCCATCAGGCCACGGATCCCCCCGGAGAAACGTCGCAGCCACACGCAATGCTAGTGCACTTTTTCCGCTTCCAGGTTCACCAGCGACTAATGTTAGCATCCCTGCGGGTAGCCAGTTCGCCCAACACCAAGCTACAGGGCTTACTGCCTGTTGTAGTTCAACCCAAGTCGAAGTTCCGTTGCCGGATAGCACGTCCGCATCAGTAATGGTAGAAAAAGCTTTCGCTGCTCTCGCGATGGTCTCTCCGAGGTCGTCCTTCTCCCGATACCCCAATTCAGTTATCTTCTCGCCTGCTTCGATGAGGGCTCGTAGGACTGCTTTTTTTCGTACAATACCAGCGTAGTATTCTAGACTTGTCGTCGTTGTGACCCGATCGAGAAGCTCGTTGAGATAGATCCGCCCCCCGGCATTCTCCATCTCTTCTTTCTCCTCAAGCCGGTTGGCAACAGCCACAATGTCTGCAGGTTCTCCTCGGTCAAATAGTTCGCGGATGGCACGGAAGATGACCCGGTGCGCTAGGCGATAGAAGTGCTCCGGCTTCAGCATCTCTAGCAGCGTGGGTACGGTCTCCTCCGGTTCAAGGATTACTGAACCGAGGACAACCTGCTCAGCTTCGATGTTCTTGGGAAGGTCACGAATCTGGGACGCATTCTTATCGCCGGCCATCGACAGCCGCCTTCGCATCGTCAGTGGGGGATTTCTTATGTTTCCGCATCGTTGTCAACTCTCTGATCAGCATTAGTTCTGAGGTCTGCGCCAAGTAGCTCGCTCAAACGACCCACTGGTACAAGAACTCGCTTCCCGACACGAATGCAAGGAAGCCCTCCCTCGCGGATAGCCTTGTAGACGCTGTTCTTACAAATCCCAAGGAGATTTGCCGTTTCACCCACTGTAATCACAACTCGCTCCATTCCTCTCTCCTTAATGCGATCTTCTACCACTAGTTTACGTTACGCAGTCTTGACAAACAAGACGCTCATGCTATAATAGCCGTAACGTTTTCTGTCAGAAGGAGGCTAAATGTCATCTGGAACTGATCTTCAAGTGACCGTCTATGGCGGAGGTTACCGGTGGGTAAGGACGGTCAGTATGGACACTCCCCAGGAGGAAGACGAATTCATTTCTACTGGGCTCATGTTCTGGCACGACCTCTTCCACCCAAGGAACAGAACTTACAATCCACTGGAGAAAAGCGCTTTGTTCAGAGAATTTGCTGATACCAAGCCCACTAAAGATGGGGTGAAGGAATTCGCGGACGAATACGGTCTCCTGGGCGGCAAAAAGCCAGAGGAGGAGCGATACGGGAAAGGCATCCTACTCCCAGATGCTCCAAAGCTAGAAAAGCTTCCTTGGGAGGTTTACGCTGGCGGCGAACCGGCGGGAGCGAATGGAGCTCCGAGGCCAGCAAAATCTGCTCGGGTACCTGCGGGGTACGGCGAGAGCTTTTCGTTCTGGGCCAATGAGATTCGCGAGATGAAGGAAGCTGTGGACCTATGGGATTGTGTTAGAGCGAAGAAAGAGAGAAACGATAGTGAAGAACTGAATCAACGCTTCCTGTGGACTGAGCACCAGCGCGACGACCCAGTACTCCTGTATCGACCCGTGTGGTGGACAAAGAAGTATGCCTATAGGCAATTTTCTCTTTCCGAATTGGCAGTTTCATCTCCAAAAGGAGGTGGAGTCCGCCTACGCGGTTTCGAGGTCCAGCCTAGCGATGTTGTAATGCCCGCCCTCATTCGTATTCACGATCTTGTCAACGAGCGACTCTGGCGCTCTTTAACTCCCATATTCATTTGGAGCAACCCCTTTGAGGATGCTGCATTCAGCTACTCAATACCAAATCTACGAACTGCGTTGTGGTACCAGTTCGCCCGAGCAGTAATTAGCGGCAAAACCCAAAAAACTTGTGCCGAATGTGGGAAATGGTTCGAGATCGCTTCCAGTCTCAATCAAGACAGGCATCGGTATTGTAGCAACACTTGCCGGCAAAAGGCATACCGCAAGAGGAAAGCTAACACGTCGGCCTAAAGAGAGAATTGACATAGACGTCTGACTATGTCTGCTTAGCAAGACCGTCGAACTTCCCATTTACGTACTTAAACAGCCTATGTCGAATCTGAAGGTTAAGCAAGCCTATCGCAATAGCGCCCCGCTCGCGCCGAAGCTTGCAGTCAGACGAAGCCAACTTTGTAAGACACTCTGATCTGTCTATTCCTTCCTTGCTGTCAGCTTCCTCTGGAGCGTTTCCACTTTCCGCTTGACCCCAACCTTTGGATCTCGCTGTAGTGCTGCCCGATAAAGTCTCAAAGCGGCTTCGAGTTCGTTAATAGCCTCATGAACTTCACCCATTGCGCGGTAAGCCTTCGCTTCAACATCAGGATAGTCAGTAAATCCTAGTTGAAAAGATTCCCCCAGTAGGGCCAAAAGGTTCTCACCATCATCAGGCGAGATATCCTTTCCCAGGCGGTCAATCTTGTCCCTCACCAGGTAAAACAGAGCCAGGCCGTTTGGAGCTGCACGAGCATTTTGCAACAAGGCTGGCTCTATTAGATCACTATCAAGATATTCACCGTTCAAGCCGATTCTAACGTCTCCAACAGATTCAAGATTGAGAATTACCCAACCCTTTGCAGTGTCTATCTGAATGTCGCTAGCCAGGAGACGGAGATTCGTGGCCGGGTTTGCGTCCTGCTTCCAAACGGTTTCGCCTGAAGAGAGATCAATGAGAACCGCTTCCCCATCTACAAGCTGACATGCAACGTAGCGACCATCGTTCGCAATACCAATAGCATTGAGGAAGAAGGAGAAGTGTTTTGTCAAAATAGGATCTCCTTGCTCATTGAATACTCGAAGGGTTGCAGAAGGAGAAGACCCCGTGCCATGAGAACTTAACGCGAATATGCCGCTGTCACTCACCTTGCCTAGAAACGGGTTTCTGACATGTCCTGTAACAAGGATCTGTCCGCCCCTGGCTAAGACAAAAACCCCGGAGTCCTGGTCCCAGGCAATGGCATACTCACTATTTGGGGACGTGCAATATGCCCCAAAGAAATCGATTGAACGAGCTATCAAAACAGAACCGCTCAGTTCAACTTCACTTCTCCTGCCAAATAGACGCATGTCAAATATGCTATGTGAAGAACCAGCGTTGTTCAAGCAGGTGCCTTTTTATAAAAGGCAGCCCTACGATTCCTTGTCGCCACAGGTATTACGTCCGAGAACGAGGGCCGTCAGCCGTGACTTGCTTTGATGTCAAACCCGTTTCCATGGAATCAATGCTGATCAAAGCTTCGGATCAATCCCCCCAATTGTGTGTGCTTTCATCTAGTACTTTGACCGGCCTTGATCGTGGTTCTGTATACAGGTGAATAGGCTTTTGCTCAAGTGTAGGGTGGGCTGATTGTAGACCCCGATCTAGGTCAAGGTTAACAAAAGAGGGGGTTGAGATTGAATCAAACCGTCGAGCTGTTAATCGTCGCGTTGTTCAGGTATGTCCACTTGGAGACAACCCCATTACCGCGGTCTTCGATCAGGTTGGCCTTGGAAACGCAAGGAGTCAGGCGGAGGCCCGGGCCGTTTCGTTTTGGCCGGGGTAATCCCCGAGGGAGGTTCCTCTCCTATTGAGCGAGGGAGATCCTTCACGGTTCGCCTTGAACAGGGATTGGCGATCCCTAAGGCTTCCCGACCGAGCCTCCGCCAGTTTGGTTCCCCCTCACAATCACTTCACTTTCAGAACGGCAGCCCCAAAGTTGCTAGCCGTTTTCTGGCCACCTCTCTGGGAGAGGATACTTGCCCAACTCGGAAGGCGGTCCTTCCGGCTGATTTCTCGATCGTGCGGCGCTGTGTCGTCTTGTTCCGCGAAGATTTCCCCGAGCACATCCCGAAAGAGTTCGGGGGTTATTTCTCGTCGAACCGCCGCCACAAAAGGAGAAACGTCCTCTTCATTGTCTGGGTACTCTTTCGGAGTGGAGAGGACTTCTCCTCCACAGACCGGACATCGTCCGGGGGGTACAACAAACCGCAGATAAAAGTCCCACGGCTCCATAATGCCTAGCCCTACCTGACAGCGCTCACAGACCCTCATGCATCGACCAGGGGCCATATTCTCAGGTCGACCAAGTTGGGATAGTGCTACGTCCACCCTTCCCCCTCAGTGTGATTGCACCAGGCCACAAGAGACTTGCTTGCCCCCCAACGAAGAAAGGCGGAGGCCCTAACTTCTTTCTCCCGTTTTTGCTTGGCTTGTTGTGCCGGGAGGTAGCGCCCCCGGGAAGGCAATTCCCCCTTCACTCTGGACCTCCGCCATTCTGTAGCCTTTGCTCTTTTCAGTCCGAGGTAGCGCCCGGACTGTTCCTCCCTCTTCCCCTTCTTGAAGGGGTTCTTATCTATAACATACGATGTTCGCTTTTGTATGTCAAGAGCGGACTTGATAACACCGTTTGGGTTTGCCTTTGACAGCCAAAGACATACAATATGTTGCCATGAAAAAGAATCCTGAGCGGCAACGGACGAGCGTTGTCTTTCCTAACTGGGCAAGGAAAGAGCGCCTTTTCGAGCGCCTCCAAGCGATAGCCAAACGAGAACGCCGAAGTATCAACTTCCTCATAGTCGATGCTATCGACGCGTTTGTGAAGACATACGAGCGGAAGAAGAAGTGAGGTGCATCGTTTCGCCTTTGCATAGTTTGTCCTTCGTCTGTTCATCGCCCGATCTGACTTGATCCTTGATCTCCTGCGGGGTCTCCTCGTGCTCGATCGCGCGGACACGTTCAACCGTTCTTGGAGATACCCCAAGAGCCTTGGCCGTTTCCTCTGCGGATTTACCCCTAGCGTCTTTCGGCGCTAGGGTCTTGCCAGCTTTCTCCCGCCTTTCTGCTTCCTGTCTGTATTCCTGATCAATGGCCTCGATTGCCTTGATCAGGCCCTCGTTGGTGATGTTCCTCCGATCGCGCTGGCTGTGGAGCGCGTAGGCTGGCGTAGGGCTTCTTTGATCCACCCCTTTGACTGGCCGTGATCGTATTCTTGTTCTGCCCGGCATCGTTGCCTTGCCAAAGGCTCAAAGCGGATCAAGCCAGTCGATCAAGGCCGGAGACTCTGGGGAAGTCCGGGGTGATGACAGTCCCTGTTTTGAAGGGTGTTTGGGATCGGCTCGGTCGTTTCGTTGGCTTAGGCTAAGCCTCACTATGCCACACACGATCAAGGACTTAGAGAAGATTCTAGGCTATACGGAGGATCAGGTTCGGGTTCGCTTGGATCGTTTCGCCGAAGCCCTGGAAGGCCGTGTCAGAAAAGGCCGGTTCAACCGTATCGAAGTTGACGACAGCGGTCTTGTGATCCTAGAACGCGCAAAGACGCTCGAAGGACTTCACGGGGATCTGCGAACCGTCCGAACCCTGCTTGGTAAGGACGGACGAAACGAGACCGAAACGCAGGGGGATATAGCAGAGGGAAACGGTGCGAAACGTGTTTCCGTCGATTCGACCAAACTAATTGAAACACTCGAACGAGAGAACGCCCATCTCCGCGAGGAGGTTTCTTTCCTCCGGGAACGGATTGAGGAGCTTATGCCTTTGGCGCTGCCCAGGCCACGCCGGAAGTGGTGGCCGTTCAACCGAGCAAGCTCATGACCATGTGTGAATGGCGCTCTTTACTTTACGAACATTACCATTGCAAGGTTCCTGCCGAGGAAGGCTCGAATTTGTGCATCTTGCACGAACCAGGCGAAAAGGATATTGAACGCTTCAAGGAAGCACTCTATTCCCAGATCCGTGAGAACGGGCCGGCGGATGAGCGCAATGAGCAGTATGACTTCAGAGGGTATGTCTTCCCCACGGGGTTAACGGTTCAAGGCAACGAAGCCGACCTTGTTTTCCCCAGGCAAATAAGCGGGGACGTCATGATGGAAGACTCTATTATCGGGGGGGAGGCTGACTTCAGAGAGGTCGAAATCGAAGGGGAGGCTAACTTCACAAACGTCGAAATCGAAGGCGACGCCGACTTCGGTCACGCCGGAATCGGGGGGAACGCTTACTTCAGTGACGTCACGATCGAAGGAGATGCCAACTTCGGTGACGCCGGAATCGGGGGGAACGCTTACTTCAGTGGTGTCACGATCGAAGGGGACGC
>CAZOUO010000048.1:10923-15371 GCA_964582975.1 uncultured Thermotogae bacterium
GAATCGGGGGGAACGCTTACTTCAGTGGTGTCACGATCGAAGGGGACGCTTCCTTCGCGTTCGCCACGATCGGGGGGAACGCTTACTTCAGTGGCGTCACGATCGAAGGGGACGCTTCCTTCGCGTTCGCCATGATTAGGGGGGAAGCCAGCTTTCTGGGGACCAAAATCGAGGGGTACGCTGACTTCTGGCGTGCTGTGATCGAGGGGCACGTTGACTTTCGACGAACTGAGGCATCGGCGATTTACCTAGGAAATAGAACACCTACCATCTTATGGTGGGAGAGGAACCGCGAGGGTGTAACTCTAAAGAAGTGGTCTTCGGGATACATGTTTTGGACGTTTGCCAGAAGAACCTTCGCAAAAATGGATGAGCGCGAACGAGCTGATGCTGCCTATTACTTCGAGAAGCTGTGGCAGCGCCGATCTCGCTTGGCAAGTTCGGGGCGAGAGAGACTAGTGGCTATTGCAGGGTATCCATTTGAGGTCTTACTCTTGCGGTATCCCATCGCTTACGGAACAAGCCTTGTGCGGACCTTGGTTAGTTGGCTTTCGTTGATCGTCCTTTTCGGGGGGCTATACGCAGGATTTCCCAGCCTAATCGGGAGGACGGTGGAGAGCATCTGGACGCTGTCAAACTGGGTGATCTCGATGCACTTCAGCGTGACTACTTTCACTACACTGGGCCTTGGAGATATTCGACCTGACCGCTTATTGGGGAAAGCGTTGACCTCTATAGAAGCCGTGGTCGGTGGTGTGTTAATGGCGCTGACTGTGGTAGTGATTAGCCGAAAGTTGATGCGGTAACCGACGGTTACAACGCCCAGTACCAGTGGTTTACCACGGTTACCGAGTGGTTACTACTCCCTCACCCTGCAAACTTAGGGCTACGCCGCTATCGCCGCCGATTTGCCCAAAAACGATCTAACGAGAAGCCTGTGAATGGCCTCTGAGACACTGGCCTGGGTAATCGTACCCCATGAAAAGCAGTTACGAATCGCCTGACCTCTTCTCTTTCCCTCCCATCTATGGTAAGATGGGTTATCTATGAGAGGGGGGTGAATCACGTGCCACAGAAGACAATCCTCGACAAGCTGTCGATCTATGTTCCACAGTCGAAGCAGGCTGAGCGACCAGTTCAGCGCTTGATCAAGCTGTCGGAGAAAATGGATCGCTCGATCAACTACCTCGTCGTTGAGGCGATCCTTGAGTATCTGAAGAGGGAGGAGAAGAAGGGATAGAGTTCTCGGAGACTTTCAGGTATTCGTATCGAAAAGAGATCGGCGCCATGTTTGAGTCAGCCCTAGCTAACTGCGCTGCTGGCTAGTATGTTTCGAGCGGAATCACTCCTTTTCGCGGTCAAGATAGATGAGCTCGTACTTGAACTTGGGTTCGTGCCCTGGAGCAACTTGCCGCGTTTGCCGAATTGTCGCCTTATACACGTCGTTGATGGTAGCATGTTCGGTATCTGGCTTTGCGCTGTCAGATATCTTGCCCGAGTATGCCTTTCCAGTTTCGAGATCCTGAACCTCGAAGTTGTGCAACCTGTCGTGAATACCAACAGCTAGGCAACGGACTGTGAATTCTTTGCTCTCGACATCCTCTTTTCTCTGGACTCGGTCTAGAGCCCTTTTCGCAGCAATCGTAGGCACCGACGAGATTCGCGGAACATCCGTATCTGGACATCCCCATTCAACTGCTATTTCACCCTCCAGCCCCGAGAAACATCCGAGGAACTCTTCATACTGTGCTGCGGGCGGTCCAACTATCTTGCCGAGGCGAGTGACAAGGTTTTCATACTCGGGTATCGAGTCTGTAAGGGCCATGAACTCTCCCAGGATCTCCTTAGAGAGCCCTTCCTGGAAAAGATCCCTCTCGCGCGAAGCATACAAGCGAACGCCAAGTGAGCCAGGAGTGACTCCAGCCAGCACAAATTCCGTGTCGCGCTTAAGCTTCTCGACTTCAAGCTTCTGGCCTTCCTTCAGAATCCGCCTCGCATACACCTCACCAATTGCGTCGGCAAAATGTTGAAATGCTTCCAAGAACCGCCCCACTACCGCAGATGGTGCTCCCGGCCGATTGTGCCCCTGAAGACGAAGATGGAGGTCCACAACGTCGCGGTTTATCCGCCTGGCAAGTTCATTCGCTGGTAGGACATTCGTCATTGGGACGGACTCCAAACTTAGGCACTCAGACATGTCAGGGAGTAATTCCCCAGCAACTTCTGATGCTGGAAGGAGCCCAATCTCAGCTGACCCTGGTGTAAATGGGACAGAAACCCTGTAGACAGTACCATCTTCGGGCTTGACAAACGCATCATGCAGCGCTAGCCCACCTGTGCGAACGAAATCCAGGCGTTCTGGCGAGATCGCTACGTATAGCCAGACATCGGCCTCCTTATCCTCATCCACTTGTAAGGCAAGGAACGTATGCCCGGCCTGATTGCGGCACGACAATAGATATGGACCGTCGTAGTACCCGAGCACCTCGACAATCTCAAGTCGGCCCAGCAAAGTGTTCTCGGGCAGGATGTTCGCATTCATCATTCCTCGATCACTCGAAATGCAGCTTTTCGATCTATTCCTTTAAAGGGCCACCAAGTTAGATGGTCATCACAAGTTTGAGAAGGGGTAGGAAGAATCTCACCGTGCTCACGGCCAAGCGTTCCTTCCGCAATCCTGTAGTTGCGTAATCTCGGGCACCTTTTTCGTATCCGTTCAGCACCTTCAATGCTCTCATTGACAGATACCCCACACGCCATGCACTCATCATCATACCTCTTCTGAGGGCGTCTCTCACGCCACGAGAGGAAATCCGCATCAGTGACATCCTTGCCCGTCACCAGCCTGTAGACAGTATGGTTTGGCTCAACTGCGTTATCAGGCGGGCAGCCAGCGGGAAAGAAATCCGGGTACGACATGTTCCATTATATATCCTTTTTGTTGCGCTGGCCAAGGCAGCGATATTTTCACGAGATAGAAGTCCTTTCAATCCTTCCAGCGATGCATAGTCAGGGATGAAATAATCAAAGGTATAGGCGCGCTCCTTCAGTTTTGCATAGTCTTCCTCGGGGATGCGACAGAGAACTTCCGCTATAGCCAGATGACGCTGAGACTCATCGGGAATGCACGCTATTCCTTGATTTGGCCAAAGCCCATCTTCAAATACCCTCATCAAATCACGCACATAGGCCTTTGCAGTCATTGTTCTCTCTCCCTACGCTGCTACCGCCGCCGGTTGGCGAAAGGATTTGAGGGCTTCCTCCAGTTCCTCATCGACAATGTGAGTATAGATCTGAGTGGTAGACAGGTTAGCATGTCCCAACGCCCTTTGCGTTAATCGGATGTTTGTTGTCTCCCTGTAGAGATCCGTCGCGAAGCTGTGTCGGAGTGTATGGGGTGAGATCCGCTTCTCAATGCCCGCACGAGCCGCGTAACGCTTCACCATCGCCCTGACGTATGCAGGGTTAAGCGTCCGGCCTTCCTTCGTTGTAAAGACGCACTGAGGGCTTCCAGCGCACTCTTGAGCTTGCCTCTCTCGCCACTTACGCAAGGCTGCAAGGTTCTCTTCCCCCGTCCACAGTGTTCGATCCTTGGCCCCCTTGCCTTGACGAACCATCACCTTCCCTGAGTTGAGATCGATGTCCCTCCATCGGAGATGGATCACTTCGGAGAGTCTGAGGCCGGTGTCTAGCATTAGGCGCAGCATCGTCCGGTTACGCTGTCCAGTTAGATATCGTGGGTTTGGCTGTCTGAGAAGTGCCTCTTGTTCCGTTGCCGCCAGGACTTCCGGTATCTTCCTTGCCATATTTCCTCCTTCGAAGAGTAGCGACAATATACGTTTGCGCTACTCATTCACTAGTATACGACCCCTCAGGTAACTTGTCAAGTCTTTTCGCTACTGATTCACGGAGGAGGTTATAGGAGAATCCCTTCCAAAAAGATGCTTCTCAGAAGTCCGCCAAAGGGGATCGATCGAATGAGAGGCCCGTAAACCGCCTCCGTCGGGTAGACGCTGGGGAGGTCTCACCCCTATCAACTACTCCGCAAGCGCCGTCGCCTGGCTTCAGCGTGGGATCGCTGGGCTGCCTGTGGGACCCCTTGGTAAGAGATAACGGAGGCGCTTGCTTTGCTATGGCTGGCTTGACAGGCTACCATGCATAAAAAAGAGGATATGAGGTTTGTGCTCTGAAGGAGGTACAATGAAAAGATGTAACGCGTCAGTTATTCTCGTAGTAGCTGTCCTAATGCTTTCCCTTTCTGCGCTGGCTCAGACAAATCTAGGATTTGGAGTCAAGCTTGTAGGTGGCAATGTTCCTTTTGTTATTGCCAACGTCAAAGGGAGAGGACTTGGCATTGAGGGCGGCGTGGGCTATAGCGGTTTCAGCCTGGGAGATCTAGTGTCACGTCTGGTTAATCTCTTGACAATGGATGCGGATCGTGCTACGGT
>CAZOUO010000049.1:0-15239 GCA_964582975.1 uncultured Thermotogae bacterium
GGAAGGGATTGAGGAGATGTATCGCTCCGGTCAAGGGAAGGTGACTGTGCGTGGAAAGGCGACGATCGAGGACCATCAGATCATTATCAGCGAGATCCCCTATCTAGTTCGCAAATCGGCGATCGTCGAGGCAATTGCGAACAAGGTTCGCTCAGGAGATATCGATGGCGTTTCCGATCTGCGAGATGAGTCCGACCGGGCGGGGCTGCGCGTAGTCGTGGATCTCAAACGCTCAGCAAATCCCAACGTTGTCCTAAACCAACTTTACAAGTACACGCCGCTTGAGCGGACCTACGCCGCGGTCTTCCTGGTCATCCTCGACGGGAACCCACGCACCCTCTCGCTGAAGGAGATTTTGAACTGTTTCATTGATTTTCGGCGGGAAGTGGTGCGACGAAGAACCGAACACCGCCTGGAGACAGCGCGCAAGCGAGCCCACATTCTCGATGGCTACCGGACTGCTCTCTCACACATCGAGCGCGTGATTGAGATCATTCGCGCGGCAAAGGATACCCAAACCGCCGCCGTCCACCTCAAGGAGGAGCTCGCCCTCTCCGATGAGCAGACCGACGCTCTCCTCAAAATGCGGCTGGCCCAGCTCACCGCGCTCGAACGGGAGAAGATCGACACCGAATATGAAGAAAAGGTTAAGGCCATAGCCGAGTACGAGCGGATTCTGGCAAGCGACATTCTTCTTGACGAGATCATCAAGCGCGAACTGCGAGAGATGGCGGAGCTCTACGCCGACGAGCGCCGCACGCTGATCACCGATGAAGAGGGCGTGGTCGACTTCACCAGTCTCATACCCGACTACGACTTGATGGTGTGCATCACCCGGCGAGGCTACGCAAACGCGCCCCATGAATTCGATTTCAAGAGCCAGGGACGAGGCGGCAAAGGGGTCATCGGACAACGTACCAAAGAAGATGACTACATTTGCTGCACCACGATCGCCAACGCCCGTGACGAGCTACTTTTCTTCTCCGACCAACGCCGGGTCTACCGGACGCAAGGGTACAAGCTCCCCTCGATGCGTCGAGATGCCGCCGGCAAGAACTTGCGGACTATAATCGCCCTCGAACAGGATGAAGTGGTTCGGGCGATTCTTCCTGTTTCCAGCTTTGCGGAGGAGAAGGGCAAACTTTGCCTGATGGCGACCGCTAATGGCATCGTCAACAAAAACCGGCTAACTGACTATGCCAACGCGCATACCAATGGGATCATCGCCCTGAACGCCGACGAGGACGACCGGCTGGTGGATGTCAGTGTGACCCGTGGAGGTGGCGAACTCATCCTGGCCACTCGCCGAGGCAAGGCGATCCGTTTTCGCGACGAAGACGTCCGCCTGACCAAGCGGCCATCGCGAGGAGTGATCGGGATCCGTCTTGAAGAAGACGATCGCGTCATCGGGATGGCGGGGATCGACCGCGACATCACGATGGACAAAAAACTGCTCATGGTGAGCGAGCGCGGTTATGGGAAACGCGTCTCGCTGGTCGACTTCCCGCTGCAGGGACGAGGTGGCAAAGGAGTCCTTGGAATCAAGCTCGACCAAGAGTCCGGCCCACTAGTGGAGATTGGGATCGTCTCCGATCAGGACGAGATCCTCATCATCACCGAACAGAAGGTGATCCGAATCCTTGCCGGGGAGATCAACACCTACGGCCGGTATGCCCGTGGAGTCCGGTTGATGACCCTTGAGGAAGACGACCGCATCATTGCCGTGGTGAGGACGTAGGAGGACGGGTGGCCAATTCGGTCGAAGATGTTATTAGGCAAATCGAGACGGGGACTGCTGATCTGATCCCACGCGACGACTTGGTTCAAAAGCTTGAACGCTCACAGGAAACGGGGAAGCCGCTGCGTGTGAAGTTGGGCATCGACCCATCAGCCCCGCACCTCACCCTCGGTCACTCCGTGCCGCTACGCAAGATGCGTCAGTTTCAAGATCTCGGTCACATCGGTGTCCTAGTGGTGGGCGATTTCACCCGTCGCATCGGTGATCCCTCCGGTCACTCCTCCACACGGGGGCTGATGACAGAAGAAGAGGTCCGCCGCAACATGGAGACCTATCAGGAGCAGGCATTCAAGATCCTCGATCCGGACCGCACCGAGATCCGCTATAACTCAGAATGGCTCGGTGCGCTCACCTTTGCCGACGTGATAGAGCTGTCCTCCAAGTACACCGTAGCGCGGATGCTCGAGCGAGATGACTTTGCGAAACGATACGGGGAGAACCGGCCGATCAGCATCCTCGAGTTCCTCTATCCGCTTGCCCAAGCGTACGACTCGGTAGCCATTCGTGCCGACTTGGAACTCGGCGGAACAGATCAACGATTCAACCTGTTAATCGCCCGGGACATTCAGCGTGAATACGGCCAGGAGCCGCAGGTGATACTTACCGTTTCCTTGCTGATCGGGACAGACGGCGTCCGCAGCATGAGCCAAACAGTGGGTAACTACATCGGGCTTGACGAGGCTCCATCCGAGATCTTTGGGAAGCTGATGTCGATCCCCGATGAGCTGATCGCCGACTACTTTCTCTATTTGACCGACGTTCCGCGCGACGAGATTGCCGACTTATTGCCACGAGATGCGAAGCGGCGGTTGGCGTTCGAGATTACTCGCATGTACCACGGAGAGACTGCTTCTGAGACTGCCCGCGAAGAGTTCGATCGCGTGCACATCCGCCACGAGCGACCGAAAAAAATACGCCAAGTGACTCTCGATCGTTCCCTGATCAAGGAGGATGGCACGATTTGGGTGATCGACCTGCTAGAGACCTCGGGCCTGGTTACTAGTCGCGGCGAGGCCAAGCGACTGATTGCTCAGGGTGGGGTGAGGGTGAATAAGGAGCGCGTCGCCACGAGCGATGTTGATCTTCCTTTTGAACCCCCTGTTCTCGTCCAGGTGGGAAAGCGCGCCTTTGTTGAGTTGATCTAGCCAGAACCATCTTCAGGAAGACGCGAGAACTTGCTGCGTGTGGTGGTTGAGACTGCTCGAAAAGTGAGCAGTGTGAAACGTGTCGCCGCTGTCCGATAATAACTTACTGGTTTACCTCCGAAGAAGCCACTACGTCCACTGGGAAGGCGGACGTTTTCAAGATGATGCTCCGGGGGCATTTTTCGATCGCCGCTGCGGCAACGAGCCGCTTCTCCGGATCGAAGAAGGGAAGGTCCTTCTCGTCGTTCCACGTTACCTCACCGTTCTCCGAGGCCTTGACGCAAAGCTTGCAGTGGATACACCCCACCGAGCACTTCTTGCGGCCTGGTACATCCTTCGCCGCCAAGTAGTTGCAGCCCAGATACTGCGGCATGTCCGACGGGATCAGCTCGATCAGGTTCCTCGGGCACGTCTTCACGCACATTCCGCATCCGATGCATTTGTCCCAATCGACGGCAGCCACTAGCTGCGCGGGCTCGACGGTGATCGCGTCTGTTGGACACACCGTCGCACAATCGCCGAATCCGAGACAGGCGTAGGGGCACTCTTTGAATCCCCCCCCCACCTGCGTGGCGCCTTTGCAGGTCGTGATCCCGCTGTAGATTCCGATAATGGGTGAGTCGCCGGTGCAGTGTACGACCGCCTTTTGTGCGATCTGTGTCGTGTCGATCTCGAGCCCCAGGTACTCCCCCAAGCGCTTCGTCCCCACCTCATCCTTAGCCAGGATACGACAGGGGGACTTGACGACAACCTCCCTGTCCTTGGCTGTGGCTTGGGCGTAGGCGAAACATCCCGGATGACCGCAAGCCCCGCAATCGGCGCCGGGAAGGTATTCTTTTATTTCCGTTGCCTTCTGCAAAGACTCGTCCTCCTTGGGAAGCAGCCTGTTGACTACGAAGATCGCAATCCCGGCGATGAACCCAACAAGCGAAAGCAACGCCACCGCGAGAATCGTCTCAGTGTTCATCCAACCATCCCCCCGAACGCCAAGAAGGCCAACCCCAAGAACATAGCGGTGATGAACGCGATCGGCGCACCTTTGAACGCCTTTGGCGTGTCCGCCAGATCCAGCCGCTCCCTGATTCCGGACATGATGATAAGCACCAGGGTGAATCCCACTCCCGCGCCCAGCGCGGCCGCGATCGACTCCGGGAAGGTGTACTTGGAGTCGATGTTGATGAACGTGATTCCCAGCACGGCGCAGTTCGTGGTGATGAGCGGAAGATAAATCCCAAGCGCATTGTACAGGGTGATGTTGGTGCGCTTGATCGTCATCTCGATGATCTGTACGAGCGAGGCGATCACCAGGATGAAAATCACCGTTCGCATGTACTCCGCTCCGTACGGGATGAGGAGATAGTGGAAGAGGGGCCACGTCACCAACGAGGCGACAAGCATCACCAGGAGAACAGCGATTCCCATGCTAAACGCGCTCGAAAGATTCTTGGAGACCCCGAAGAACGGGCACAGTCCGAGGAATCTGACCAGTACCATGTTGTTGACCAGCGCCATACCAAAAAAGATTGCTACTAGTTCACTCACCTTCGCTCACCCCCACCCATCGGAAAAAGGCCAGCAGAATACCGATTACAAAGAACGCGCCCATCGGCAGAAGGAAAATCGCTGCCGGGTTCTCCTTGAGTCCGGGGATAGTAAACAGTTGCCTTCCGAAGACCTCGAGCGACCCGCTTCCGAGAAGCTGTCTGATCAGTGAGACGATGAAGATCGCCCATCCGAATCCAAGAGCCATTCCCAAGGCATCGGCAATCGAATCGGTCACGCGATTCTTGCTGGCGAACGCCTCCGCCCGCCCCAGGATGATGCAGTTCACCACAATCAAAGGAATGTAGATGCCCAATGCTTGACTCAGCGACCAGGCAAATCCCTGCAACATCAAATCGACTATCGTCACCAGCGTGGCGATAATAACGATGAACGTAGGAATCCTGACGCGGTCAGGGATGTGTCTCCGCAGCAACGACACGATGATGTTAGCAGCCAGAAGCACGAAGATCACCGCGCCGGTCATCCCGATCGCATTGTCCAGGGACGTACTAACTGCCAAGGTGGGGCATAGTCCCAGCAGGAGTATGAAGGTTGGATTGGAACGGATGATCCCACTTGCGAAGTTCTTCTTGAAGGAATTCATGCCATCATTCCCCCTCCCTGTCAAGAATCAGTTCCTTCTCAGAGATAGCCGTGGCCACGCCCTCGACTACCGCTCTTGAACTAATAGTCGCTCCCGTTATTGCATCGATCTTACCCCCGTCCCGCGCAAGGGCGATCTCCTCCGCACGCTTTCCAGCAAATTGGTCGAGGAAGTCTAGTTTAGTGATCTTGGCGCCTAGTCCTGGCGTTTCTTGTTGGGAGATAATTCGTATTCCGCGGGCACTGCGATCAGTTTCCAGTCCAACCAGAATGCCGATCTTCCCGCCGTAGCCAGCTCCCTTCGCCATGAACGCTAGACCGACTGGCTCGGCCCCTGGCAGAATGGTCACAGCTCCAGTCTCGGGGTCGGATGTGAAATCGCCTTCTGCGAGAAGTGTGTACAGGCCAGTCGTCTCATCGTATACAAAATCCGCCATTTCCGGGAATAAGGCTCCAAGCATCTTCTTGATTGCCTCCCGCTTCGCAATCTCAATCCTCTCCTCAGTGATGACGTTGGTCAACGTGAGGGCAAGAACCGATATAAATACAACCAGTGTCAGGAAAACGATGGGGAACCACGCACTAGCCTTCGTGTTCACTTCCCCCCACCCCCTTTAGATCTCACAACTCCGTACGGCCTGGTTTTGACGTATCGATCGATCAGCGGCGTAAATGCATTCATCAACAGGATGGAGTAGGCTACCCCTTCAGGCATGTTGCCGAGGATCCGAATCAGCACCACGAGTACACCGGCCCCCAGCGCGAAGATGATCTTGCCCTTGGTGGTCAGCGGACTTGTAACATAGTCAGTCGCCATAAAGAAGGCTCCGAGCATGAGTCCTCCGGCCAGGATATGAAAGACCGGATCCTGCCCCATCGCCCAGCTGAGAACGAATACTGTGCCCACATACACAACCGGGACCTGCCATTTGATGAGACGAAACGCGACCAAGAGCGCACCGCCGATCAGAATCAGCAACACCGAGGTCTCGCCGACGCTGCCTGCCACGTTCCCGAAGAAAAGCGCCTTGTACAGCTCCGCATTGCTGAGCGTAGAGGTAAAACCCTCTCCCAATGGCGTGGCTGTGGTTACGCCATCTGCCCAAAGCAAGCTAGTCGGAGCGATCCATCGGGCCAGTGTCCCGGCGAACGATACGGTTACGAATGTCCTTCCCGCCAGCGCCGGGTTGAAGATGTTATGTCCAAGCCCTCCGAATGCCTCCTTGGCAATGGCGATGCAGAAGATCGATCCCACAGCCACAACCCAGAGGGGAGCACGTGGCGGGAGAACCAGAACGAACAACATCCCAGTAACAATGGCACTGCCGTCCATCACGAATCTCTTTCGCCGCATCATCTTGGCAACGTACTCGGCGAGAACTGCTGCAAGGACTCCCGTTGCCAGCATCATCAGAACGTAAAGTCCAAAGAAATAGATCGCTCCCGCTGCGGGGAATAGAAGCGCAAGTACGACGAGGTACATGTCGCGGCTGACCGACGCCCGTCCTCTCAGGTGAGGTGACGGCGCGAGAATCAGTTGCTTTGCATCACCCGTCATCCAGCAGCCTCCTTTTTTCGCAGTTCAGTTTTTCCTACCTTCACGTAAGAGACAATCGGGATACTCGCCGGGCATCCGTACGCACAGGCCCCACACTCCACACAACTCACGATGTGGTAGTCAACTAAATCCTCCACTTCTCCTCTTTTCACGATGTTTGCGAACATCAGCGGCATCAATCCCATTGGACAGACTTCGATGCACCGCCCGCAGCGCACACAATCTTGCTCTTCTCGTAGGTCAGTTTTCTTCACGAGAATGCAGTTAGTGGATTTTACAGTCTGTGCTTCACGCGATGCTTGTGCAATGCCCATCATCGGACCTCCGAAGATCACTTGATCAGCATCAGAACTCGCCCCGCCGCACTGCTCGATGAGATGAGAAGCCGGGGTCCCGATGCGGGCGAGCAGGTTCTTCGGCTCACCCACCATTCCAGTTACCGTCACCACGCGCTCCACCAACGGTTTGCCGTCCACGACGGCATCGGTCACCGCGGCCAGGGTTGCGACGTTCTGGACAACCACCCCAATATCGGTGGGGAACCCGCCCTCAGGAACCTCGGTGCCTAGAATCGCTTTAACCAGGGTCTTCTCCGCTCCCATTGGGTATTTGGCCTCCACGGCAGCAACAGTGACCTGACCGGGAAGGTCTCCCTCGGACACGGCACGTCTCATCTGCTCAATGGCTTTTGGCTTGTTGTCCTCGATTGCGATATAGGCTTTGTCCACCGCCAGTGCCCGCATGATGATCTTGAGACCCTGTAAGATTCTCTCTGAGTCCTCGATCATTAGTTGATCGTCTGCAGTGATGTACGGTTCGCACTCTGCGCCGTTGACGATGATGGTGTGGACCGGGCTCTCCGGCGGTCGCTTGAGTTTCACGTGGGTGGGGAATGCCGCACCGCCCAGACCGACGATCCCAGCTTCCTGGATGCGTATCAAGATTTCCTCGGCGGAAAGCGTTTCGGGATTTGCCGGTTTCAGCTCGACCCAATCGTCTTTGCCATCTGACTCCACGATGACTCCCGGAACAGGCTCTCCTGAAATGGGGCTGAGCACCGAAGCGAGCTGCTTCACTTCTCCCGACACCGTTGCATGGACGGGCGCGGACACGAATCCTCCTGCTTCAGCGATGAGTTGTCCTGTCCTAACCTGATCCCCACGCTTTACCAACGCTCTGGCCAGCGCTCCGATGTGTTGCTGAAGCGGAAGGACAACACGGTCCGGAAGCAGAGCGTGCTCTATTGTCTCCCCTGAAGCAAGTTTTCGCCCCGGAGGGTGTACCCCTTCGGGACGGGAGAAACCTAGCGACTCAAGCAGATGCATCCTCATAACCCACCCTTCTCCGACACTTCAAACGTCCCAATCCCGTCCGACCTGTACAGCTGTGAGGGTATTTCGTACCCCACTATGAGCGCCTCCACATTTGGGAGCGAGTTCACAAGCGCGATGCCCTCCTCCGGCCCGAGGACAAACACCGCGGTCGCCAGTGCATCGGCTTCCATACACGTCGGCGCGATCAAGGTCGCGCTGGACGATGCACGCGCCGAGTAGCCAGTCCTGGGATCCATAATGTGCCCCACCTTGCCCTCTGGGTCAAAATACCGCTCGTAGTTGCCCGAGGTAGCAACTGCCCCGTCCTTAAGAACGAAGCGCGCGAGGTAGTCCTCGGGGTCCTGCGGGTTCCGCAGATCGATCTCCCAGCTTTGCCCGTCTGGCTTGCCCCCAAACATGCCGATGTCCCCTCCTGCATCGATCAGAGCGTGCTTCACTCCGGCAGCACGAAGGGCGCCCAGCCCTTGGTCTACGATGTATCCTTTCGCGATACCCCCAAGGGTAATGCGCGTCCCCGCGGCAAGGAGGATCACCGTTGGCGGACCGGTATCGATCACGATTCTGTCCGATCCTACCAAGTTCATTGTTCGGGAAATCGCTTCTTGTTGCTCGGTTGGAGCAAGCTCCCAGAACTGGTTCTCCACATCGGGCTTGTACTGCCACAGCTCCAGAAGCGGCTGCACTGTGATGTCAAACGCCCCCGCGCTGAGCTCGTAGAAGAACTTGGACGCTTCGACCATTTCCACCAACTCAGGTGCTGGGGCTTCAAGGAAGCCATGCTCGTTGAGCAAATACACTTGCGCGTGTTCATCAAATGCTGAAGCCACTGCCTCAATATCCCTCATCCGCGAAAAGGCGTCTTTCAGTGCTGCTTCCGCCCGTTGGCGATTGTTATCATATATGGTGATGGAGACCCACGTGCTCATCATTTCGCGACGCTCTTCAAACGGGAGCAACGGAGTGGAGAAGTAGAGATGATTAGCTACAAAAACAGCGATGAGCGCGATGACGAGCACCAATGGCAGCCAGTGCCACTGTCGGCGCCGCGGGTTAGTCTGACTCAAAGTGCTATTTCCCCCTTGGTACAAAAAACTGGCTTAAAGATCATTATAGTGCGATTGCAGCGAATCGACAACTTCACTGTCGAAGCTGTACATCCTTTGGGCTGCTCTGAGCATACGCAGTCTGGGAAGAGGCTTCGTTTGGTCCGCAACGGGGAGTGGAGAAGCTCTGGGAACAGAACTCTTGCTCTGAAGGCAGTAACAGGTGGCTCGTGAGCGGAAACAACATGGTTCGGGCATCTACGCCGGAACAGGTTCGGTGAGAAAAAGGCTGGAATGAATCGGAAGGTTTCTAAAAGGATTTAAAATCATCCGTCTTCTTGCTCAATAGTTGTGAATAAGAGGAGATCTGTCAACTATGCATAGAATCGGCTCTAACCACCATGCCGTTTTGCACTCCATGCTGGGTTGAGTGATAAGACCTTCCCCCAGTTGTTGCCGCTAATTTTCAGCCCAGTATACTATCAACAAATTGGCGCCCTCACGGTTAGTCAGAAGGGCAGGGCCTGCGGATGTGGGAATCACTAAACGGTGGCCATGGAAGCACAAAACTATAGATGATCGAGACCTTATCGATGGAATCCGCAAGCACGTGCAGGAGGTTTCCGATCCGCTAGCATCGACCGTGACAAGAGTCGAGGAAATCGTTATCAATCACTCAAAGAAGTCGCGGCAGGTTGGCTTGTTGTGTAGGGCCTTTCCTACCCGTACGAAGCCTTCCTGGGCGCTACTGACTTGAACGCCCTTTTGAGGGATGTTGGTGAAATGCTCCGCAGCTGGATCTGGGGCCCGGCGCCCAAGACGTTTGTCAGCTTCGTGGAACCTCACGTGCACGGGATGAGTCTTGTGGCCCTTTCAGGCCGAAGTCCGGAAGGGTTGAATGCTGAGACGATCAACGTACTATCAGGACTTGTTGGGCGGAAGATTGCCTTGGAAGAAGTGTGTGGCGAGCTGGGAGGCTCAAACACAAAAGACAGACCGACTGAACCAAAAGGAGGTTTTGAGATGTTACAGAGGTTGGGAGTTTTCTTCGTGCTGGCCCTGTTCACTGTGCCGGTCCTCGGCGCGCAAGGACTAGTCACCGATGAAATTCTGGTCCAGTATCCCGAGGGGTACACCAAGTTTCTTGTTGCCGATCTTGCTAAGCTGGTCGGTCAGGCTGAACTGCAGAGCGGGTTGCTTGGCCCACTGGCTGGCGCCAACCATCCCCTGGCCGGGATTCAACGCGTTCTGACGTTGCTTAAGCTTGACCTGACTGCGGTTCAATACGTGGCCTACGGCACGGGGCCTGGGTTGAGTCCATTCTCGTTGATCAAGGGGTTGGACCCCGCGGTGATCTTGGGTGACCTCATGGGACTCCAGTACGCTGCCGAGGCTCCGGGGTCCCCGTACGAGAATTGGAGTTTGGAGACTATCCACGGCGTCCCGGTTGTCTTCACCGGGGGGAAGTTTGGGCCGGTGAGGATGCAGTGGGCCTACGTGGTGGCCGGGCCTGATTTCTGGGTTGGGACCGAGGTCTCCTTCACTGGGCAACCTGACCAACAGCGGCTGCGAACCTCGACGGAGACGATCATCGACAAGATGGCGGGCAAGGGTGGTTGCTTCTGCGAACTGTTCACCGCCATGGCGGTGAGGGGCGGCGATCTTTCCTTCGTGCGGAAAAGCGCCCCTGCGGTGGACCGGCCCCTCGAAGCGGGCGAGCAGGTGATGGGCTACGCGGTCTTGTTTCAGGATGGGAAGGCCACAGTGCATTTTGACACCCGTTTCGCTTCCGTCTCCCAGGCAAAGGAGGCCAAGGAGAGGATCATCGATGGCACAAGCGCCTACCTTGCTCAGGACCTCTATCGCGGTGATCTTTTGGACATCACCCAGCTTCGCCGCGATCTTAACTTCGATGTCTCTTCCGATCTGCCGGGGATTATCGGCCTTTTAATGGTGACAATTCCCATGTAGTGAAACCCTCCCATGGGCCGCTTCCTCCGATTCGTCGCCGCGCTCTGTGCCGCTCATCCTGTGGCCGTTTTGTCTGTCGTGCTGATGGCGACAGCGTTCATGGGTTATCAGGCATCGCTGCTGCGGGTGGCAAACGACCCACAGGAGTTCATGCCCAACCATCCGAAGGTGTTGGCCTACGGCGAGGTCGAGCGGCGGTTCGGCACGGCGGACTTCTCCCACACCCTGTTTGTCCGCTTCTCCCCGCGGGAGGGAGCTTCGATCTCCTCGCCCCGGGCGATCGTGGAGATGGAGGCCGCCCTCCAGGCGTTAAGGGAGGTCCCTGGGGTGGTGGAAGTCAAGGGGGTCCCCGACTTCGTCAAGGCGATCCACAGCGGCCTTCACGGCGGCGACCCCCGCTTCTTTACCCTCCCTGAGGAGGGCTGCCAGCTCGGCTATTCCTTCGATGACGTGATCCGGATGGCATTCCAGCGGATGGCGCTGCTCAGGGGGTTCGTCTCTTCCGAAAAAACGGCGATCGCTTTGGCCAAGGTGAAGCAGGCATCTCCTATCGTCGAGGTGTCCAGGCGCGTCGCGGAGAGGCTCGGCAAGCTTAAGCAAAACAGTCTTGAACTCGGTTTTCTCAGCTACGGCAGCTCGATCGATGTGTTTAACCGCATCACCGGCCAAGACGTACGGCTGTTCAGCCCGTTCACCGCGATCATCGTCGCCCTGGTCCTCATCTGGCTTTTTCGCATCAGGAAACGGTGGGACCTGGCCCTGATCCTCGCCCTCCTTGCAGCGGTCGTTGTGCTGTCGCTCTCTCCTTATCTCGGCCGGGGAGTTGAGGTCTGCCTCGGCCTGCTCTGCGGGCTCCTCCTGCTCGTGGCGATCTTCCTTTCGCGGGGGAGCTCATCTGCGATTCATATCCTGGTCCTGGCTGCCCTTTTCGGGCTGCTTCTCTGGCGTCGGGATGTGCTTTCTTTGGGGGTCCTCGCCCTGGCTGGGGTTGCCTACAGCTTCCGGCGGCTCTCCGATCTCTATCTGCCGCTGCTGGTCGTCGCCCTCGCTGCCTTATGGACCTTCGGGCTTCTTGGGGCATTCGGCATACCGCTTAACTTCCTCATGGTCGCGGTCCTTCCTCTCCTCCTGGGGGTGGGAATCGACGACGCCCTCCACCTCCTGCACCGCTACGAGGGCGAGCGACGGTCGGGGCAGGAGGGCGATCGGGCGCTCCACACTGCCATTACCCGGACCGGCCACGCCCTCCTCCTCACCACTGTGACGACGATCGTCGGCTTCTCCTCGCTTGTCGCCTCGGGGAGCCCCCCGATCCAGCGCTTCGGCCTTCTCGCTAGCTTCGCCATGGCCACAAGCTTCATCATCACGCTTTCCCTCATCCCGGCGACGAAGAACCTGTTGAGGGAAAAGGCCGTGTCGCTGGAGATCTCCGAAGACGGTGAGACGCACCTCGGGCGCGCCCTGCGGCGCCACGTGGCGGCCATCGGGCGGCCCCGTGTGGCCGCTTTTGTCCTCTCGGCGACCCTGCTGGTGGGTGGGACAGCCTTCTGGGCGGGGCACAGCCTTGAGCTTTACGCCTTCGACCTGCGGCGGATGCTTCCGCCACGTTTTCCCATCGTGAGGTTGTATAACCAGATCAACGAAGAGTTTCGCACCTACGACCAGGTCGATATCCTCCTTCAGGGAAGGATCGACCGGCTGGCGGTGATGCGGGCGATGACCCAGGCCGCACCCCCGGTCCTCTCCAGCTCCCCCTACCTGCGCAGGCTGACCTCGATCGCCACGTTGCTTGACGATGTGCGAAGCGCCAACCCCAAGCTGGAGGAGAAGTTCATGGAAAAGTTTCTGCAAGAGGAGGCCGACGCTGCCTATCGGTTTCTCCTCGATTACAGCTTCTCTCGGCCGGACCTCCGCGCCCAGGCTGAAGGGTACGTGTACCGCGATCAGCAGGGTAACTATAGCGGGGCGGTAATCCGCGCCGATGTGCACCGCTATCACGAGTATGCGCAGGCCCGGAAGGTCGCCGAGGATGTCACGAGGCGAGTCGCCCCTCTGGTGGAGGAGCTGGAGGAGCTGGGGTTGAAGGTGCAGGTGACCGGCTCTCCTTACCTCACCGAGATCAGCCTTCGGGCCCTGCGGAACGGCTTCTTTCGTTCGATGGGGGTGGCGTTTCTCCTCTGCCTTGGGGTGATCGCCCTCATCCTGGGCTCGCTTCGCTTTGGTGCGGTGAGCGTTCTGCCCATGGCCCTGGTAATGGGGCTGGAGCTTGGAACGATCAAACTTTTGGGGATCAAGATCAACGCCTCGACAGCGATGGTGGCGGCGATCTCCATCGGCCTGGGGGTGGACTATGCCATCCATCTTGTCCAGCGGTTCAGGGAAGAAGGGGATTTGGGCGTGGCCACATCGCGGACGGGAGAGGCCCTGTTCGGAAGCTGCTCGACCACGATCGCTGCCTTCTTTTCCCTCATTCTGGGAGATATTCTCTGGAATCGTGACTTCGGGCTACTGGCGGGAACAGCGATCTTGTACGCCTTCGCCATCAGCGTTCTCATCCTTCCCGCCTTGTTGTCTTTGGTAAGCAGATTAAAGATATTAAGAGGTGATAAAAAATGAAAGGCACAATCTTTTTGTTGCTTCTATTTGTGCTGTTCGCTGGGTTCGGCCTTGCCTGCGTCGCAGGGGACGACCACGATGGCGATGGATTGAGCGACGATCAGGAGGCGATCTTGGGAACCGATCTAATGGATGATGATACCGATGGCGATGGCTTGAACGACGGAGAAGAGTACTTCGATTACTTGACTGATCCCCGTGCTGCCGACAGCGATAGCGACGGCTTGACCGACTGCGAAGACGAGTTTCCCCAGTTCCTCTCCTACCGAGATATTAACGGCGTAGCCACCACAACCGCCTGCCTTCTTGGAAACAGTGGAGGTCAAAAATTCCATCAGACAGTCGTTGTCAGGGTGGGAAATGTGATTACCGTTGACTGGGTCAATTACTTGCAGGAATTCTCATTGATGCGGTCAGAGATGGTCATGGCCTTCGATTACGTCGATCCCAGCCAAGAGGATTCCGTCGCATCGGGAAGTTGCGTCGTTGACAAGGAGAGTAGGATGGCAACGATAGTCCTTCCGACCTATGGCGGTGTTCAGTCGTGGGAGATTCCGTGGCAAGCCCCGGCAATGACCCTATCAGACTGGCCGTACCGCTTGTATTGCGAACCTTTAGCAGTCGGACTGACCTATCACTTTAGCGTCTTCTCTCACGAGCTTCTGACATGGGGTGAACAACCCTTCTTCACGGCCATCTGCAAAGTACTTGGCACGGAGGTACTCCCGCTTGATTCCAAGCTGGGTCGCAAGGAGTACAAAGTCTACGTTGGAGAATGCACGTTGGAGCACCCTACCTTCAATGATCCATACTTTCGGGCCTTTCTGGGAGAGGATCCCCGGCTAACCATCCGCGTGTACGTGACCGTTGAGCATGGCGTCATCCTTAGATACACCATGCCCTACTTCAGGATTACCCCAGCCAAATCGGTCGGCTTTTCCGACTTTTTTGTTGAGCATTAGATAAGGAGCAAGGTGCTAGTAGCTGCTGAAGCGTTGAGTCCTTCGCTCAACTAAGGGGCTTGCTTTGGACAATGTAAGGCCGTCCTATACCTTATCGTCCGGCGAGTTGAATAGAATTCCTGCATCGTGTCAACGAGCATCGCATGGACACATAGCTGTGACAGGAGTGACCGGTTCTACATCTCAGAGTAGTCTCGTCAGGCAGTGATGTGTATCTAACAATAGTCAGGCGCATACAGTATAATAAAAAAGCCGATACACAGAATCCGACTGGAGGCAGTCCCATCAGAGTACTGGCCTTCCTGCCAACAGAGACATTATCTGTCCTATATATAAATGAATCTTGACGGATAAGCTAGGCACTGTTACAATGGTGGTTGGTGTAAATGATTCTTGACGGGTGGACGACATGTCATTCGAGATCAAGGACGACGGAAAGGGAATGGCGTAGGAGATCTTGAACCAAGCCCCTCAACCCTTCTTCACCACAAAGGAAGACAAAAGGATCGGAATGGGACTTGCTCTATTGGCGCAAGCAACGAGGGAAGCAGACGGCGAGTTTGAGATTTCGTCCACACCTGAAGTTGGCACAAGGATTAGGGCAACCTTTCGCTACAGCCATCCGGACCGAAAGCCGCTCGGTGATATAGCGGTCACCTTGGAG
>CAZOUO010000050.1:0-15217 GCA_964582975.1 uncultured Thermotogae bacterium
GAGGAGCACCGGGAGATCGTCCGCCACCGCAGCGACGACGCGCCGCTGGCTGCGCTGGCGTTCAAGGTGCAGGCGGACAAGCACATCGGCAAGCTGACCTACGTGCGCGTTTACTCCGGCCTCTTGAAGCCGGGTGAACACGTGGTCAACTCGACCCGCGACGTGCGCCAGCGCGTGGGGCGACTGTTCGAGATGCATGCCAACGACCGGCAGGCCGTGGAGGCTCTGCACGCCGGCGAGGTCGGGGCGGTTGTTGGACTTGCTGACGCCTTCACCGGCGACACGCTCTGCAGCGAGGATCACCCAATCCTGCTCGAATCGATCGAGTTCCCGACCCCGGTGATCGGAGTCGCGGTCGCGCCAGCGTCGAGCGACGCTCGCGACAAGTTGGCCGGTGCCCTGCAGCGGCTCGCCGAGGAGGACCCCACGTTCACGGTGCGCACGGACGCGGAGACCGGCGAGTTGATCATCTCGGGGATGGGCGAGCTGCATCTGGAGATCATCCTCGATCGCCTCAAGCGCGAGTTCAACGTGGCGGTGCAGGCAGGCAGACCCCAGGTGGCATATCGCGAGACGATTCTGAGTGGTGTTGCGCACGAGTACCGACACGTGAAACAAACGGGTGGTCGGGGACAGTACGCGCACGCGGTCTTCCGCATCGAGCCGACCGGCCCGGGGAACGGCTTCCAGTTCGCCGACGAGATCAGCGGCGGGAAGATCTCGCGCGAGTACCTGCGAGCGATCGAACGAGGGATCCTCGACGCGATGGCTGAAGGGCCGTACGCCGGCTATCCGATGGTTGACGTAAAAGTGGTCGTCACCGACGGCTCGATGCACGAGGTCGACTCCTCGGAGCAGGCGTTCCGCACCTGCGGGGCGGCGGGTTTTCGCGAGGCGTGCCACAAGGCCGGCTTGCAGCTGCTCGAACCGGTGATGAGTGTGGAGGTGACCGCGCCGGAGGAATATACCGGGCCGATAACGGGCAGCCTCGCGGCCAAGCGCGGCAAGATCGTGTACATGGAGACGAGGGCAAACGCCGGGATCATTCGTGCCTGCGTACCCCTTTCCGAGATGTTCGGATACGCCTCAGAGCTTAGAAACCTGACCAGCGGCCGCGGCACGTTCACCATGCACTTCGAACACTACGAAGCGGTTCCCCATGCCATTGCCGAGGAGATCGTCGCCGCACGGCGCAAAGAGAAAGCGCGCTGAAGCGGACTGGGATGCTAGCCACCAGGTTGGAAACGGGTACAAAGACGGCTAGACTGGGCGGCGACGCCCTCATGGTGGAATCAAGGCTCACCATCGCGTGTGCGCAAGGAGGCTTTTTCTATGGAGTACTGCACGTTGGGACAAACAGGGGTCAAAGTATCCCGGTTGTGCTTTGGCACGATGTCGTTCGGTGGGGTAGCCGACGAGAAGACCTCCGCGGAGATGTTTCGCCGCTGTCGCGAGATGGGGATCAACTTCTTCGATTGCGCCAACGTGTACAACGCAGGCCGTTCCGAAGAGATCCTCGGCGAGCTCATTGCCGACTGTCGTGACGAGATCGTGCTTACGTCCAAGGTAGGCTTTTCCGCTGGCGACGATGTCAACGCCAGGGGCTTGTCGCGACGACACATCGTGCAAGCGGTCGAGGCGAGCCTGAGCGACTTCGAACCGACCGAATCGATCTCTACTTCGTGCACACCTTCGACCGCGATACCCCGATCGAGGAGACCTTGCGTGCGTTGGATGATCTTGTTCATCGGGGCAAGATTCTCTACACCGGTGTGAGCAACTGGGCCGCCTGGCAGATTGCCACCGCGTTGGGCGTATCAACTCGTGAAGGCTTGGCGCGCTTTTCCTGCATTCAGCCGATGTACAACTTGGCAAAGCGACAGGCGGAAGTCGAGATCTTTCCGCTGGCGCAGGCCGAAGGTCTCGGGGTCATTACCTACAGCCCGCTGGGAGGCGGATTGCTGACCGGCAAGTACGGTGTGAAGGAAAGGCCACAACGAGGCCGTCTGGTGGAAAACAAGATGTATGAAACCCGCTACGGCGATCCCGTCAATTTTGAGATCGCCGAGCGCTTCACCGCTCACGCCAAGGAGCGCGGTCTGCATCCGGCGACGCTCGCGGTGGCGTGGGCGATGAGCCATCCTGCGGTCACGGCGCCGATTATCGGCGCAAGAAACGTGGATCAACTGGAGGCATCCCTTGCGGCGATCGATGTGGGCATGACCCCTGATTGGCGCGACGAGATCTCCGGCCTGTCGGTCGAACCACCGCCGGCCACAGATCGTACCGAGGAAAAGGCGGGCATCGTCTACAAGGGAGCAAAGGAAAAGGAATAGCCATGTCTTTGACTGCTTCTTCGACTGAGGTGCAAGAGGGACAGCTCGTTAGGATCTCATGATCCGAGAGGTAGGAGTCATCGCGCGGGGTGTATTCTTTTTCGCCAACCTCATCGCCTATTGGGGAGTGCTTCCCTGGCTCCTTGTCCTCGCCGGAAGACAGCTGGATAGATTGCTTGTCCTGCCTTCCCTGCCAGTTGGGCTCGACCTCGGCCTGGGAAGTCTTTCTCTGGCAATCGGGGTGATTGCTTCGCTCTGGATCGCGGTTGTCCTGTACTTGCGGGGCGGTGGGTTTCCGATTGCGCTTCTGCCGCCTTCCCGGCTCGTACGCGAAGGGCCGTACGAGCTGTCACGACACCCATTGTATGTTGCTTTCACAATCTACCTCCTTGGCTGGGGGGCGATCGCCGGGTCCGTCGGCACGATTGGCATCGTCCTGCCGGGGTTTGTTCTCTTCTGGAGTTTCTACGCGCTGGCGCACGAAGAGCGGGTCCTCGCTCACCGTTTCGGAGAGGATTTTTCGAACTACAAGCGTAAAACGCCTTTCTTTCTTCGATTCCGCCGAATTCAGTCCGGCCCAGGAATCGTGTTCGCCCTGACCTATCTTCTCGGAAAAGTCCTCTTCCAGGTGGTGTTTCCTATGAAGGTAGAAGGAAGAGAGCGTCTTCCCCAGACCGGGCCTGCGGTGATCGTAGCCAACCACGCCTGTTATCTTGATCCGATCTTTCTCACCGCTGCCAGCAATCGCTTCATCCGCTTTCTCACTACCGCGGAGATGATGCGCGCGCGGGCGGGGCGATGGCTGTTCACTCGTTTCGGCTCGATTCCGATCCGGCGTTACGCGAGCGATCCGAGCGCTGTTCGCAAGCTGCTCACTTGCCTCCGTGATGGAGAAATCGTGGGGATCTTCCCGGAGGGAGAACGGTCCTGGGACGGGAATCCACTGTCGATCGCCGCAGCGGTAAGGAAACTTCTGGCGAGGCTCGACGTTCCGATCGTTCCTGCCCGGATTGAGGAAAGCTACGCGATCCTGCCTCGGTGGGCAAAGATCCCTCTTCCCGGGCGGATCAGGGTTCGCTTCTTTCCCCCGCGCTTGCCGCCGTTTTCTAAAGGGGACGTCACAGACATCCTCGATTTGATTGCGGTACAAAGTGACGGGCAAACACGGTTTACCCGCTTTGCGACCGGGATCGAGCGGCTGTTGTGGGCCTGCCCAAACTGCAGCACGATTGGTTCCATCACCGCGCATGGGCGGACCATCCGTTGCAAGAGCTGCCAGGCTTCGTGGACGATCGATCGTCGGTTGATCCTCCGCAGTGCGGACGGCAGCAGTACTCCGCTCGCCGACATCTCTGCTGTGCTTTCGGATGGGGAACTCTTTCAAGAGCAACGAAGCCTCTTATCCATCGGCCGGGTCGATCTTCTTCTCGGCTCGGATTGGCTTCAGCTAATCGCTTCAGGACAGGCACGCTACGAGGGGCAAGAGCTGCACGTCGGGAGTCAGACCTTTTCTGTTCAGGAGATCCGCTCGCTAACGACCGAGGGGAACACCCGCCTCGATTTGGGGTTCGGTGACGGTCGCCGGCTGCGGCTTCGCTTCCTGCGCGACAGTCCGCTCAAGTGGCAGCGCTTCTTGGGGCTGCAGCTGGGAATTGCTCCCTGGGGCGGAAATCAGAAAAAGCAGGGCAGCCGATCGCAGACGGCCTCCTTCTGAAGCGGTTCCTTCCACGGTCCAAGACAGCGGGGATCCTTGCGATCGTACAGTCCAAACAACGCAACGTTTCCTGCTTTGCAGCCACCGTTGCAGATATCGGCGACCGTGCAGTCGCTACACTCTGATGGTAGCGACTGAAACTCCACGAATCGCTCCACGTCGAAGCGATCGCGCATGATCTGCCAGATTGACTGCTTCCTGATGTTACCGAGCCGAATGTCGGCAATGAACGGACAGGGAGACACGGTGCCGTCGACCTTGACGGTGAACACGAAGTACCCGCCGGAGCAGGCCGTGCCGGCGAGCGTACAGAAATCCCTGACAAAGCGGGCATGTTCTGGATTCATCTCGCAGAGGATCCATCGTTTGACCTTCGTCCATTGCTCCTTATCGGGAATGAGCGGATCGTTCCTCGTCTGAGGGATGTACTGGTAGAAGACGGCGTGGGCGCCGAGTGCTTCCTTGGCGAACGCATAGATCTCCTTGACTCGATGAATGTTCGCGCTGTGGATTGAGGTGAACGAGTAGACCTCAATCCCGGTTTCTTTGAGGGCTTCGATTCCTGCGGTTGTCTCCTGCCACGCGCCGTCAACGCCGACGAACGCGTCGTGCTCATTCTCGTCGCACGAGATCAGGGTGACCAGGGCCGCGTCCAAACCGGCGTCGCAAAGTTCCCTGGCACGTTTGCGATCGGCGCCGAGGGCATTGGTGTACAAGATGACCTGAGGGGCTTTCGCTTCCTGTTTTGCGTAGCAGATGATCTCGGCGAGATCCTCACGCAACAGCGGCTCTCCGCCGAGGATCTCCATACGCGTCCCCACACCAGCGATGTCGTCGAGCAATCGCTTGATATCCACCATCGGCAAAAGGGCGTCTCCTTTTTTTGCGTAGCACATCCGGCAGGAAAGGGTACAGGCAGTGTTCACCTCGAGCTTCACCGACCACAGGACGCCTCCCACGAGGCGGCGCAGGGTCTGCCTGAAGACGCGCGAGCGAAGCGAATCGATGGGAAGCCGATCAACGGTTCGAAGGATCGGATCCTTCAGGCGAAGTCCGAAGCGCGTCTTCAGCCGTGGAAATCGATCGAGCGGGGCCCGTCGCAATCGGATGAGCGACCTTGCTGCCTCGGGCATCCTTTCTGGCATTTAACAGCTCCTTTCAAAAAAGGACTGAATCAATTGGCAATCACAGACTTTAATTTTTATGATGAGCGTATCATGAGGCGAGTAATTAATAAAGGGGTTTGCCTTCTGATGGCAGCCACTCTTATTGTCTTGCCGGTGAGTGGAACGGATCTTGCTGCAGACAAGGCGGAGCACGTGCGGACAGGGATGACGGTTGTGGGAGCGCTTCTTGGCTTGGGGATTGGGATTGCGGGCACGCTCGATTTGGTCCCACAGGAGACGTCGCTTTCCGATGCACTCCTTGTCATCGTTCCCGGAACCGCAGTCGCCGCAGCGACGAGCGCGCTTGCCGGCCGCTGGATTGCTGAGATGACCCTGGCAGCAAAGCCCACGCTTGCCTTCTCCCCGCTAGTTGGGGCCGGGTTAGGGATGCTCGGCGGAGCTTTCTCCGGTGCAGTGAGCTTCTCGCTCGCGATGGCGATCGCCATTCCGGCCGTGGACGTTTCGGTAGGGGAATTTACCTATCTGCAAGCGATCGGGATGGGGTTTCTCGGGGGCGCGTTGTGGGGCGGGATCGCCGGCGTCCCAGCGGGCGCGATCGCGGTCCCGATCATCTCCCTGCACATGAGTTTTTAGCGGCGCCATCGCAAGCGAATCAGATGTCTCTTGCTTTCCCTGCGGGATTGTGCTATGCTGTGTTTGTAAGGAGGTGAATTATGTGTTGCGGCGCCTGGTTGCTTCTAGCTTTCTTTTGGGCGTTTTGGATCTTTGCATTTGCCGGCTTCTGGTGCGGCGGCCCCTGCTAGATTTGCCGATGGTGGCTATTCAGTTTAGCTAGCTTCGACAAGAAAGGATTCTTTGGATGCATATTGGTTTGGCAGGGAGGAAGCTGATCATTTGCTCCCTGTGTATTTTTTTGTTGGGCTTTGGCGTGCTGGCCCAGTCCGCCGATCGAATTGCCTCGGAAACTGGCTTGGATCAAGACCTTGTCGGCGTGCTCAATATTGACGTTGGCGGAACTGAACTTGCGCTTATCGTCGTGTACATTAACGAACGGGCTTTCCAAAGTGGGATCTCGAAGAACCCAACTCTCTATCACCGGCTTTTCCCGTACGTGGGGAAAAACGCTCTGTACATCAATCCAACAGTGGAGCACGTCGTCTCCTCCTTTGCTTTTTCCCCGAGTCATTTCAGTATAGAACAGGTGGGAGCGCCGACGTTTTTACCGACTGCCTTTGACTGGGTGGAGATCACGTCGGGGTTCCTTGAGGGACGCTTCGAGGTTAATCCAGGTGGTGCGTCTTACGGCTCTGGAAGCGAAGGAATCTTGGTCATGGGCGGTTACATCGATCCCACACAGCCGTTCACGGTGGTCTATCAAGGGCAGCGGGCCCGCTTTGAGATTGTTCAACAGCTCATTGCCAGCCCGCCGACGGCGGTTGCTCCGACCCCCGCCCCTTCGGCCATACCTTCGCGGGAGACGGTCGAGGTTCCAGCGTTGGAAGATGTCACAACCTTGGAGGAGATCCTGAGTCACGGCGATTTCACGCCGGAGACGATGGCTGCGCTTCTCGACATTGATCCAAATCTAGTGGGTACAATCCAAGTTAACCCCGGGGGCGAAGAGCTGCAGGTGCTCGTTATCCGATTGGAGGAAGGGGTGCGAGAAAGTGCCCTAGGCCCCGAACTTCTCTCGCGATTGGAGTCCGTTATTGGTACAGGTGCGGTGATGATCTGGGCTTTCTCTCCAACAGGGGCGGATTTCTCCCCGTGGCATTTCTTCATCCAGCAGGCAGCAACGAACTACGTGTTCTTCAGCAGTTCATCATTTGTTGAGCTGCCTGCCAATTTTCTTGACACAGCCCGTGTAGAGGACGGTACGGTAGCTGCGGGAGTCATCCTCCTGCCAAAAGCCATCGACCCGCACGGAGCGTACAGCGTCTTTTACGGAAGCGCTAGCGTCGCCTTTCCGGCTAGAAATTGGCCTTAGGCAGGAGCTTTTTTCTTACTTTTCTCAATACCCGCATCTTCCCTTGAGCTGACATGGGCGATCAACTCATCCTTGCCTCCACGTCGCCACGGCGAATCGAGCTGCTCTCTCGCATCACCACTGACTTCATTGCCGTTCCCAGCATGGTCGAAGAAAGGGCAAGCGGTGCTCCGAGGGAGCGGGTACTTACCCTTGCCTGCAAAAAGGCCTGTGACGTGGCAAAGCGTCAAGAAGGGATCATCATTGCTGCAGATACGCTGGTGGTGCTCGATGGCGATATCTTGGGGAAACCCTCGTCCCGCGATCACGCGAAGACGATGCTTGAGCGGTTGAGCGATCGCGAGCACACCGTCCTGACCGGTCTGTATGTGCTCTCCACCGAAAGTGGAGAGCACCGAGAAGCGGTTGAAGAGACAGCGGTGCGCTTTTGCAGTCTCAGTGCCGCGGAGATTGAGGCCTATCTGGAAACCGGTGAGTATGCGGACAAAGCCGGCGCCTACGCTATCCAAGGCCGAGCCGGGGTTTTTGTGGAGCGAATCTGCGGCGATTTTTTTAACGTGATGGGCCTTCCCATTTGCCGACTCTATCGGCTTCTAAAGAAAATGGAGCACGAGATTTGAGCAATTACTCCCGGCTTTCGAAAATCCCTACTGACGGGGTCATGGAGTGTAGAAAGGAGAGCTGAACCATGGAAGAAAAGCGCAAGAAGCTGTCGATCCTGGATCTTCAGGCGATGAAAAAAAGAGGAGAGAAAATCGCTTGGATCACCGCCTACGACTACCCCACGGCGCAGTTCGCCGAGACCGCTGGGATGGAGATGATTCTCGTTGGCGATTCGCTGGGGATGTGCGTTTACGGCTACGAGGGCACAGTGCCGGTAACGATGGACCAGTGCATTGCTCACAGCGAGGCCGTGCAGCGGGGTGCCCCGAATACTTTCGTCATGGGCGATATGCCGTTCATGAGCTACCAAGCGAGTGACGAAGAGGCCGTCCACAACGCCGGTCGTTTTCTGAAAGAAGCCAGCGTGGACGCAATCAAGCTCGAAGGTGGCATCCGAGTGATTAGCCGCATCGAGGCAATTCTCGATGCAGGAATCGTCGTCTGTGGTCACATCGGTCTCACCCCGCAAAGTTCTGGACAACTCGGCGGGCACAAGGCGCAAGGCCGCACCGTTGAATCGGCCGAACTGTTGATCGACGACGCCCTGGCGATCGAGGAGGTGGGAGCGCAGCTTCTGCTGCTGGAGGCTGTTCCGCCGGAAGTCGCTGGTTTTATTACTGAGAAGCTCTCTATCCCGGTGTTGAGCATCGGTGCCGGATCGGAGTGCGACGGGCAGCTTCTGATCATCTCTGACACGATCGGTCAGTTCCAGGCGTTCACTCCCAAGTTCGTCAAGAAGTACGCCAACGTGGCCGAGGTCGTCACCAACGCTCTGGCCGAATACGTCAAGGAGGTAAAGAGCGGCGTCTTCCCGGCCGACGAGCACTGCTATCACATGCTCAAGGGCGAGGACGAGAAGTTCAAGGATCTGATTGGAGAATACGCCTGACAGATCTTTGCCAAAAAGGGTCTCGATCTGGTGTAAACAAGGGGGGACCATTATGAGCGATTTGCGCAGACGCCTGCGAATGGAAGATGGGACTTTGCAGCAAATAAACGCCCTCATACTCGACCCCAACAACGCGCTCATCAATGAACTTCTTGAAATCGTTTCGGAGTACGGCACCCCAGAAGAAATTAATGAAAAAGCGCGCGAAGCACGGAAGCTTCCCAACTTGTTGCGACGGCTGGAGGAGATTGATTCGCCTTATCTTGCCGACCTTCGGTGGCTGACCGACCAGCGCGAGCACAGTGCGTTCATCAGTGTTCAGGATTTCCGCCGTGGGGTTCTCGGTGCGGAAGCTGATCGCATGACTTTCAAAGATGAGTTTGCGGTCACCCTTGAGATCAGCGCCCTGCAGTACTTCCCCTGGCTGATCGCCGAAGCCAAGCAGGCGATCGCCAACGGCGAGGTGATGCCAGGCCGGTTCATCCGCGTGCGGAATATGTCCGAGCAGGTCGAAGACAACGGCGACACCCTGGCTGTTGCGGCGGCGATGCAAATCATCGGCGTAAGCTACGTGGAAACCCTTGACACGAAGGGAACCGACGGCTCGAACATTCACCTCGGTGGCCCGGAAACGATCACCGGTTACTTCGGCGGGGTCGGCCAGCCGAATGAACACGCCCTGCAGTGGGTCGACGAGTTCCTGCACTACTATACGACCTACGGGATCCGCCAGGTGCTCAACATCAACCCCGGCACCGTGCTTCTTGGCTACCTCCTGCACAGATTAGGCATTGACATTGAATTCAAGATCTCGGTGTTTATGGGAAACGACAACCCCTTCGCTGCTCTGTGGACGCTAATTGGCGCCAAGCTCTTCTCCCGCGAGGATGGCACCACTCCTCTTGTAGGTTTCAACTGGTCGAACTCCGTCAACAATGAAACCATGGCGAAAACCGCAGTGTTGCGGAAGGCGCTCGGTTTTGAGCAGGTAGTCCGTTTCGAACACCACATCACCGAGACCTACAAGTCAATCGTGATTCAACCCTACGACCGGTTGGACGAGCTGTTGGAGCTTGCGGAGCACGTGCCGAACATCTCTGCCAAGCACGAAGGCGGGGCTCCGGATGTGGACTCCGGGCGCGAGCATCCCTCGGACATCCTCGAATACTTCCTTCCCAAGGAAGAAATCGAAGCAAAAGGCCTCATGCCGCTTCTCGAGCGCAACTATCTGGATAAGCACGACGCCGTCAACCGCACCGCCCGTGCACTGACTGAAAAAGGACTCTCATTCATCGCAGCAAGGAACCTGCATCGATGAGACGACACGTGCAACAAAGCCTCGTTTGCCGAGAACCCGCTGTTGTGTGAGAGAGAGAAAGAACGGCCAGGAAGCGATGACATTCCCTCATCCAAAATTCGCATCAGAAGGAACCTTCTGTTGCAGAAGGTTAGTACGTTGATTTCGCGGGTCTTGTGCGCTATGATGTAATTGTAGGATCTTGCTGGCATTGGGTGTTCACAGAACGACTCCAGCATTCAATACAAAGCGAGTGTATGATCCTTTTGGCTGGTCGAATTCGTCATCTAAAGTAACTTCCTGCCTCGCGTACAGAGCCCAGCAGCGGTTAAAAAGGAGAGTCGTTGATCGCTTGTGCGAATTCGGCGCAGAAGGAGGATGTGATGAGAAAGGTAGCAATATCGCTTGTGTTATTGTCCCTTACACTTTTCGTTAGCACTCTAGCAACCGGACATACCACAATAGCCTGGGGATGGAACGGCTACGGTCAGTGCAACGTTCCTGCTGCCGAAGACTTAGTCAACATCTCAGCAGGCCATTATTTCAACCTGGCTCTGAAGGGTGACGGCTCAATTGTCGCTTGGGGAAACAACGACTTTGGTCAGTCTAATGTTCCTCCTGGGAAAGACTTTGTTGCCATCGCAGCAGGGACCTACCACGCGTTGGCTTTGAGAGCTGATGGGTCACTTCTAGCATGGGGCCACAATATCTTCGGCCAGTGTAACGTCCCTTCTGGAAATGACTTCATAGCCATTGCCGCAGGGCGGGAGCACAGTCTCGCCCTAAGAGCGGATGGCTCACTGGTTGCTTGGGGAAACAACAAATTGAGCCAATGTAACGTACCCGCAGACAATGACTTCGTGGCAATTGCGTGCGGCGCACTCCACAGCTTGGCATTAAGATCCGACGGCTCGCTCTTTGCTTGTGGATGGTGCTATCCCGGAGTATGTGATATCCCATTGGGAAGTGACTTCGTTGCGATTGCGGCGGGGCATTATCACAATCTAGCATTGGCAACTGATGGATCGATAGTCGCTTGGGGCGACAACGGATTTGGTGCGTGTAATGTTCCTTCGGGCAATGACTTCGTAGCTGTCGCAGCGAGTTATGGGCACAGCCTGGCTTTGAGGGCGGATGGCTCCGTTGTCGCATGGGGACGCAATCTAGACGGCCAGTGTGATGTTCCTCTTGGCAAACGTTTTGTCAGCATTGCAGCTGGTAGACGTCACAGCGCAGCTCTCATTCTCTCGAACTAATACCGCAAGCAGCTAGGCTAAAGAAGCTCTCGTGTCAACAACGTATCTTGTGGTGTATGATGCTGCGAGGTCCGAGTCTTGTAGGATGTGCCGAATCATTACCAGCTCACTGACTGGAGATAACATCGCTAGCAACCTTCCACGGTGGGAGCACTACCTCAAAGCTCTCCAGTCACATGCTTCTCGAAGTACTGCTTCCAATGAATGATAAGTGAGAGAGCCATGTCCATGGTGTCTTTGTCGTATTCGCCCCACCCGTCCGTGTTCAGTTCCTCAAGAACCTTGTTCGCCGATTGTCTGCATGTATTGAATGACTCACCCGAGAAAGAGGGCATATCTTATACCAGCATGCCTAGGAAGAGATCTTCTACCTCCCCAATGATTCCGATTACCTGCTCCTTAGTTATCTTCTCGTCCTCGAAATCCTTACGAGCACTCTCAAGGTGTTGCCGATACTCGCCAAGCCCCCCTGAAACAGGAGGCTTTTTTTGAGGTATTTCGTAACCTCATTCTGTCCGATCTGGGCAAGACCTAGCACAGTGATATCGTGGGCCTTCAGAAAAAAGGCCCCTTTCGGGGCCAGGCTTAGAGAGGTACATCTGTGTCAGTTAAAGCGAGATTGTGGCTCTACGTATATTGTGCCTTATGCAGCGACCGCTTAGACGGAGTACTTGTTTCGCCTGTAGCCTTGGATTGGGTCTAGAATTCATGGGCGAAACGCCCGAACCGCCCTCCGCCAGCGACTCGCCCATTTACATAGAGCAACAGATTTGACTGCCTACATAGAGCACATCATACAGCAGTGAGACAACCGGCATGAGGGGGTGCGGTCGAAAAGTTGCACCACCTGAAGTACCAAGTCTGGAGGATAGATCTGGTAGGATCACCTCAGAGAAACGTTAGTCTGTTCCACGAGGTGATGAACATCTGGGACGAGTGATCGCCCAGCAGTTCGACTACTACACCCGAAGGCGGCGGCATTCGACGCTTAGATGCTTCCCACCGATGGACTACATCATCCAGGAGGAGATCCTGCCAGAACCGGCTTTTGGGCAAGCGGTTCGTAGCACCTAAACTGGTGCAACATTCCGCCCTCATATTCGAGGCTAATCAAACGCAACCAACGGTCGCTGATGTTCCGGCAGCCTGCAACCGACTCGCTGGCGCTTGCCAGGTTACGCTCCGCGCGAAAGGCCTCGAGCCAATTCGCTCAGTATATGAAGAGCTTGGCGGGGATCGGTGACATGGCTAACGGCTTGCTCAAAAGGGCATTGCTGATTTGTATTGCTTCCTAGGATCGCCGGGACGATCTTCTGTGCATAATAAGCGATGTCGCGCATCTGAAGCACGTCCGCGCCGGCGTTGCTCATGATCTTGCCCGCCACAAAAGCCACGTCAGCGTACGCCATGAGCAAAGCACTGGCCTTTCCCACAACTGCATCGGCAACCACTGCTCCTCGGAGCCTCTTGGAGGGGATGCTTTCGAGCGCTTCCAGTAGTGGCTTGATGCCGCGTTCGCTGTTCCTAAACAGCACAGTCCTTCCTTTGGTTATTAGGAGCCGCGTAGTCTCTTTTGCCAGTTCGGCTAACAGTTCGATGCCTTGCTCAGCGTGTGCCATCGAGGGCTCTATATAGAAGCGCGGAAAAGCCAGTCATAACCAACACTCAGAGCCCGCTTTCCGCGTAGGCTGCCAGGATCTCACCCATCACTACCAGGTGATGATCGTTCGATTTGTAGTGTTCTTCGAGGACATCGGAAGAGAAAAAATCGTCTGCCTGCAACTGCTTTCGCACGATGACGCGGCACTCGTAGTGAAGGGCACACTCCTCAATGATTGGAGTGTCGACCTCTTTTCCGGGAAGCAGTGTCAAGTTGCACTCTGCGGCCTTGTCCAAGTCACGCCCTGACTTCGTTCCGCAGAAGAGCAGCTCATCTTTCAGCTCACCGAGACGGGGTACGTTTACCGTGAAGCTGTCTGAATCCTGAATGCACCCGTGCGTGTATCGCGATCGCCTCACAAGCGCGGTGAATACCGGTCTGTTCCAGACTCTTCCTACCATCCCCCATCCTATTGTCATCGGATTTGCCTTGCCGTTTTTGTCCACCGCAACGAGGAATGCTCCGTCGTCCGAGAGGGCTTTCCTTAAGTGATCAGTGTGATCGCTCCAGGCGATTTCCTTCTTCATGCAATCTCCTTCCTAATTCTATTTGCCGTGTAGAGGTTGGCTTCCCTTAAAGATGTCACGCTCGGTTTCAAGTATCCAGCCCAGCCTACATTTCTCAAGCCGGCATGCACATCAGCAGAACTTAGTAGAGCCTTGAGTCAGGGTTTAAGCCTCTGGCGGCAAAAGGTTCTCGTTCTTGCACTACTTTCGCTGGGCGTGGACGCTTGGGGCGATAGAGCGAAAACTAACTCAGAAGGTGCAAGGTAACGTTCGCGTAGAGTTGTGCGGCTTTCCCTAGCTCCCTAATCGGCACTGCCTCGTTCGGACCGTGAGCCAGCGCGATGTCACCGGGCCCGAGGATGACTGTCTCGATTCCCGCGGCGGCGAGCACGCCGCCGTCGGTCCAGTAGGTGACGCCGATCGGTTGATCGTCGAGGCTTAGATCACGACAGGCTTGTGTGACAGCTTTGGCAAGGATTGCTTGAGGAGGGGTGACGAGGGGGCTATGGGGCACCACCGATGTTGCGGGCATCTCAGAAACGGTGTAGGTGAGGCCCTCCACCGCGTCACAGATTTCGGCGACAAGCGCACCGACCTCCTCGACAGGGTTGGCTTCGCTTGGGAGGGTGCGGCGGTCGATGTCGAGCTCACAGGTCTCAGCGACGATGTTCGGCTTGGTACCGCCGCTGATCCGTCCCACGCTTACGGTCGATGTCCCGAGAAGTGAAGACGTTTGCTTTGCCAGCTGAGAACCAAGTTCTTCCTCAAGCGCGATAGCAATACGCGAGGCGTAGGTCACTGCGTTGACCCCTTTCTCTGGGCAGCTTCCGTGCGCACCGCGACCGTGAACTACCACGCGGATAAAGTGCGCACCCTTGTGGGCGACGCCCACCCGTAGCGCGGTGGGCTCACCGACGATGGCGTAAGTTGTGACGATCCCTTCATCGACGAGGTGCTTTGCGCCAATTGCACCGGCCTCTTCATCGACGGTTCCGGCGAACACGAGGTCCCCATTCAGTGAAAGGTCGCTTTCTTTCATCGAAACCAAGGCACAGGCCATCGCGGCAACGGCGCCTTTCATGTCGCAAGCGCCGCGGCCGCGGAGCGCAGCATTTGGCCCAGACCCGTCCACCGTGGGGTTGAACGCGTCCTTCATGAGGCCAGGCGGCATGGTGTCCAGGTGGCCGCACAACATGAGACTGGGCCCATCACCGCCGGGCAGGCGAGCGATCACGTTGGCCCGGTCGTCTACCACCGGTTGTCGTTTGGCCTCAATTCCGTGTTGCCCAAACCAATCGACAAGAAATCGCCCGATGTGTGCTTCTCGTCCAGGAGCGTCGGAGTGGCTTTCGACACGAATGAGCTCTTGTGTCAGCGTGAGCACCTCAGTCGGATCGATCGGGAGGGCATGAGGCTGTTGAGGCATGATCATTTTTTCGATGGCGCAAGCTTGGCGAGTTTTCCCGCCTGCAACGCCTCCTTGGCCTTCTCGCGCAGGCGGAATTTCTTGACCTTGCCGGATTGGGTCATCGGAAACCGCTCGACGATCTCCACGTAACGCGGGATCTTGAAGTTGGCAATCTTCCCCGCGCAGAAATCGACGATCTCCTGCGAGTCGATCGTCACACCGTCTCTGGGGGTGATGTAGGCAATCGCCACCTCGCCCATCACGTCGTCGGGAACGCCAACAACAGACACGTTTTGCACTTTGGGATGAGTGAACAGATACTCCTCGATCTCGGCCGGGTAGACGTTGAACCCCCCGGTGATCCGCATGTCATT
>CAZOUO010000051.1:0-15203 GCA_964582975.1 uncultured Thermotogae bacterium
CAGGCAACGAAGATGGTGCGATATCAATACACCACATTGACGGACGTGACCGTCGAGAAAGGTCTGAAGTGCCTTCTCATCGCAGCGCGCCGAATTTCAAACCAGAGACGAGGTTACGCAAAAGAGAATGACGGCCGAGGTCAAATCGCCCCAACAACGCTATCGTGATGGGAAGATGCCGCTTTCTCCGTACACAGCCAAGCAAGATTTTTCTATGCCCCAAGGCTGAGCTTGAGTCTGGAGGACTTGTTACATACCGGACAAGAATCATTCGTCGCTGGTTGCTGGAGTCACCCTGCCCAGTGCCACTCCAATGACGCGAACGTGTAGTCCATAGTCGTAGTACAAATAGTAATAACAGTTCGTGGAGACCACTGAAGGCACTTCAACCCCGAAGCTCTCCGCCAGCGGTTCACTGCCCAAGCCGAGGATCGGATTGTCTTCATATTTCGTCCAGCGAATCCCATCCGCACTTGTTGCATACCCAATCTGAACGGTGCGGCCAATCGGCGTGTTAACGGGCCCAATCCCCTCGTAGAACATCTCCCATCCGGTCTGCGTTTTGAGAACGCTGGCCTCCCACGCGGCAAACGAATCCCAAGCGCCATTTTGGCCAAGTTCCAATATCGGGTCACTTCGTGCAAACGAGGGATTCGTGGTTTCCGGGTCATCATATTTAGTCCAAGTGATTCCGTCCGGCGAGGTCGCTACCCCCAAGCGCCGTGGCTCTCCTTCTTCAAAGGTCTCCCCTCCTGAATAGTAGAGGGTGTACTCGTTCTCGTGTCTCACGACGCAATTCGGGGACACGAAACCTGAGTCCCACGCGCCTTCCGGGCCGACCGTCAACACCGGCTGGTCATCGCGGCTCCACGGGCCGGTGACCTCGGTTGCGGTGGCACGTCCGATCGACCGCCCCGGGCCGTGGCCTTCGGTGGTGCGCGCGGTATAGAGCAGCACCAATTCGTCGCCATCAACAAACGGGACACCCTCGCTCACAGCGTAGGCGTCGAATCCGTCACCGTCCCCTGCCAACAGTGGATTGCGGTCAAACTTGCGGAAAGTGACTCCATCGGTGGAGGCAGCGACCCCAATGGCAGGAGCACCCATCTCCGGAAGCGTCCCCGGCGTCCCCGTGTAAAACACGTAGAGGACACCCTTGTGAGGCAACACCTTGGGGAGGAACACCACACCTGCGTCCCAAGTCTCAGGAAAACCGGGTATGAGAATGGGGTTACACCCTGCGGGCAAGAAAAGGATTTGTCCGGCTTCTGCGGCAACAGCCGAAAGGTTCAAGCCAGCTGAAAGAATCAGTCCAACAGCACCAAACAGCATGCCAACAATAACGCACCTGCTAGCAATGGAATTCATCTTTTCCTCCTCAGTTTTGTCTGCCCACCCAATGTATCTTTCCCGTACCATAACGCAAATCGCCTTGGACAGCGAAACCGGTCAACTAGCTTAGATTACATTTGGCTGGAGGGAAAACACCACTTCGTCAGGGTTCTTTCTCGGTTTCGGAAGGCGAGGAAACGTCTTTTCGGCTTGCCGCCTTATCACGTGGTCAGCGAAATGATCGGTCCGATACTCAAGCGTAAGTAAGACCTGTAGCGAAAGTGAAGCATGCGTCGTTGGTTGAGACGGGATCAGAGCAATTTCCCAATCGCCTCCAACAGCCGATCAATCTGAGCTTTGGTATGCGTTGAGAATACGGCGATTCGCAACGATTCAACGTCCGGAGCGTCCGAATAGCCGCGTGCGGCAACGTGCGCAACCACGATGTCCCGCTTATCCAGCTCCTGAAATAAGCGCTTCACGTCAATTCCTGGTGCAGCCTGAATCGAGACGATCGGAACCGGCGAAGTGCCAACGTCAAGCCCAAGCTTGCAGAGTCCTTCTCGTACCAGAGCGACATTGCTCCAAAGCTGTTTTCTCATCTCGGGGTGTTCGGACAGAATGCGAAGCCCCATCACCGCTGCAGCAGCGGCGGCAACGCTGGCGGGGCTAGCACCGATTGGAACCCGCGAGTGCTGTTTGATTTTCTTCATCAGCTCGTGACTACCTGGAACAATCCCCCCCACCCCACCAAACGCCTTGGCCAACGTGCCAGCCAGATAGCGGTTTGAGCCCTGCAGATCAAGATGCTCATACGTTCCCTGACCTTTCTCACCGATGACGCCAAGCGCGTGCGAATCATCGATACACAGTGGGGGGTCGTCATATGCAGCCAATACTTCAACGTAGTCCTTCAGCGGCGCGATGGCCCCGGTAGACGGAAAGATACCATCGGACATCACAAGAGGAATCTGGCCCGGCTTCACGTCATCACGGAGTTTACAAGCCAGATCATTTGCATCTAGGTGTCGAAATTGGACGAGGCGTTTTCCCGTCGCATGGAGCCCGTCAAACACGCTGTAGTGTGATCGTTCATCGACAAGCACCACATCGTAGTCGTCACAAAGGCCCTGCAGCAGAACCAAGTCCGCCAGATACCCTGAAATGACATAGGTCGCCGTCTCAGTCTCAAAGAACGCGCTGGCACGCTCTATGACCTCCCGGTGAGGAGGGACATCCATCACGGTGGCTGGTCCCAACCCGTAACGGCGAACCGCTTCACACGCCGCATCAATTACTCGTTGGTCGCCATGCAGCGTGTAGTAGCTTGTACCACAGTAATAGTCCACTTCTCGCCCGTTGATCACCATTCGGGGGCCAACGGGAGATCCCATGGTTTTGAGTTCCGCGTTCACCCCTCCGTTTTTTTGTTGGTATGACGACTCAGCGAGCGAGGGTGGCCTTCCTCCAAGAGACATCGGGTTCATATTCTTGAAAATTTGCATTGCCTACCTGCGCTTGAGGAACATCGGCCCGACGCGTATGCCGAGATTACCTTCCTCGTCTTTAGCATCGAGCTCTAACGTTTCGTCCTCGTACAACAGGCCGTGCATCTTGTAGATTCCTTCTGAGACCTTCTCCAGCGTATGGCTGTAGAAGTACTCAATCAGACACTCCAGCTTGCCGTTTTGATAGAGGATGTGTGTTGGGTTGAAGTCGGGACCGTATTCTCCGATGTAGGGTTGCAGCTCTCCAGGCGGGGTCTCTGGTGGCGGTTTGGGAGCGCGTTTCCACCCAATCCCTTTCCATGTCATTGAAAGCGAAGAGCCGGTTGTCTCAGCTGGAGGGGCGAAGGAGACGTCAAGGTGTGGGTACTCCGAACCGGGGCCGAAAACGCGGCCATTTACCACGAATTGGGTCTCGGAAAGCGGTTGGATGCGCAGGGGGACTCCACCGCCCATCAGGTACAGCTTGCCGTCTTTTGCCTTCACTTCCACGGTTTCCTTGGATTTGTCACTATGGTAGAAACCAGCAAACGCGCTCAGCTGACGTTCGGTAATGGCTTCCGGAAAAATCGGCTCGGGGGGCTCCTTCCCCATTCCTTTTGTCGCAAGCAGAAGCCGCAAGGCATACTTACCGATCCGTGCGATTACGGCGTTGGTCGCGTCAAGCGTCGAGCACAGAACAATCCCCAATTGCACCTCAGGAAGTACCATACACTGGGTGGAGAAGCCGTAGACAGCTCCGCCGTGCCCTACCGTCTTCCAGTCATCCAGCGCCGTCACCGCAAATCCCAAGCCGTATCCCATCTTCCCTTCGAATCCGATCGGCTCCCACATCGAACGCAGGGTCGCCTGCCCAACGATCGCCTGGCCATCCTTGGTGGTGCCACCACGCAACAGGAGCTTCATGAACTCGGCCATGTCCGGGATCGTCGCAAAGAGATTCCCGGCCGGACCGCCCCCCATATCAAAGACAGGAGCCGGGAAATCTCCTTCCATGCTCCACATGTTGGCGGAAGCCAGATTGGCGTCAATTTCAGTCGTACGGATGAAGCTACTGTTTGCCATGCCGATTCGATCAAGTATCTGTTTTTGTATGTAGTCGTCGAAATCCACACCAGTGATCTGTTCGACGACATACCCGACCACGGCGATACCGGCATTGGAGTAGTGGAACACGTTAGCCTTGGGATCGTCTTTCAACGGTGAGTCCTTGATGCTGTCTACAACCTGAGCCAGTGAGGGCGTTCTGTCGTCGAGGTAATGGCCGATGGTCGGCTCGCGCACGAGACCCGAGGTATGACTCATCAGCTTGCGAAGGGTTACTTTGTCCACTTCTGTGGGGCCGGTTTTTAGATCGACAAATGGGTTTTTGGGGCGAAACCAGGGAATGACCTCGGAAATGTCGGCATCGATATCGACCTGGCCCTTCTCGACCTGCTGCATCAACGCCATCGCGGTGAACATCTTGGAGCAGGACCCGACGCGAAATATCGTGGCATTGGAGAGAGGCTTGATCGCTGCCCCTTCTTTTGGAATGTGGTTTGTGCAGATCGTCTCCGCTCCATCGACGATCGCGTAAGAGATGGACGGAATTTGCTTGTCTTCGATCTCGTGCGTGATTAATTCATCCAGCTTCTGCCTTGCCCTTGAGACGTCCACTCCCATTTCTACCTCCTCCGAAATTCGACCTTATTTCGCGATGATTGGCATCCCCTTCACAAGCTTACCGACGCTGGCTATTTACAGGTGCCTCAAGGCCATTGGCACAATGCCGAGCATTCCAACGGCGTTGAGGGCAAAGTAAGCCTCCAAAACCGTCTCCCCTGCTACGCCGATTGTTCTACCGTCCACCCGTTCTGCACAAGGACAAATGGCAGCCATGTCAGCCATCTCAGTAGAGGCAAGCTCAATGTCGATTCTCACCGGCATTTCCACGTGTACAGGTTGGGCCTCGGAAAGCTTGGAGAGTGCTTTTTTGACACCGTCTTTAATCAGTTTTTTAGTCACCTCGGGATGAAGACATTCAGCCGCACCTCTACCAATTGCGGTCTTAACTGCGGCCGTTTCCACCCAACCCCCCATGAAGCCCCTGGCCAGCCGACACATGGTTTCATCGCCGCTCAGAAAGACAACTGGAACCCCAAAATGCCCTGCTAAAGAGGCATTTAGCTCTGGTTCGCCGACTTCAATTCCGTTCAAATGAACGCTGATAATTGACGAGCCGTAGAGAGTGTGATCGAGGACCGCGTGCAGCGTGCCCATTTTGGCGTGGTAGCCGACGAACAGGGCGGCGTCCGCACCTTCCACGCCTTGCATCATGCCCAACGGTTTGATGAAACCGGAGATCAAGCGTGCCTTGGAATTGAGCTTGCTCAACAAGAGGTTTCCCATCCGATCGTGCGCATCGTTTACGATAATCTCGTCTGCTCCCGCGTCCAGCGCCCCCTCGATGGCGGCATTAGTGTCTGCAATCATCTGCTCGCGCGCTTCCTTGTAGTCCTGTTCCTTGGACATCACGTGGGGCCAATGGGCCACCCCGGTGATCCCCTCCATGTCAACTGAGATGAAGACTTTCATCCGTTGCCTCCTTCCTCAAGCCGGAAGAACGACGCATCACTTAATCGACTCATTCAGTCAGCCTGTTCTACGCCCTTTTCCCACGCATTCGCGGATCAAGGATGTCCCGTAGCGCGTCACCCACGAGATTCCACGCCAACACGAAAAGAAAGATCGCTCCTCCAGGATAGACCAGTGTATACCAGTATTTGAATGGATTACCTGCCTGGCCAATGATCCAGTTGCGTGCTAAGCTGATCAGCTGCCCCCAATCAGCGTATCCCGGTTCAGTTCCCACACCGAGGAAGCTCAGTGCGGAGGCAGCAAGGACCATCGAGCCTGTCGCCATGGTCGCTTGTACGAGAACTGGGTAGAAAGCGTTGGGCAAGATATGCTTGCGAATAAGTCTCAGGTCTCTTGCGCCGGCGGCACGGGCCGCTTGAACGTAGTCCATCTCTTTGATGTGCAGGATTTCGCTTCGGATCACACGCGCGTACTCCATCCAGCCAAACGCGATCAATGCCATCATCACCTGGTAGATGCCCTTCCCGAGGATCGTTGTTAGGACCATCGCCGCGATCAAGAACGGGACGGACATGAACACGTCCACGATGCGCATGAGGATCTCGTCAATGAGTCCTCCATAAAAGGCAGCGATGGAGCCGATGATCACACCGATACATGCAGCTACAGCAACGACGCCCAGCCCAATTCTGAAGGCAGTACGCGTCCCCCAGACGATGCCATAGAAGATGTCAAACTGGCCCTGAGTTGTTCCCAGCGGATGCTCAGCAGTTGGAGGCCGCGGGGTTTGCCAGAAACCACTGCGCGGGATTTGATAGGGACTGATTTGATACACCTTGGGTACAGCCAGCACAGGGGCGAGGGTACCGATGACAACGAAGAAAAGCAAAAGGACGATTCCGGTTACTGATAAGGGCCTTTTCAACAGGTAACGGATCGTCCTCATCGAGTCACCCGAGTTTAACCCGCGGATCTAGGTACGCGTAGAGCAGGTCGACCAATAGGTTAATGAAGACCAGAAGGATAGCGAAGTACAAAGCGAAACCGAGGACGGCCGGAAAATCGAGATTCGCCGCGGCATTGGCTGCAAATCGCCCCAGTCCGTGATAGTCGAAGATCGTCTCCGTGATGACCACCCCTCCCATCAAGTAAGCGACGACAATTCCCGAAATGGTAGTGACGGGGAGAAGTGCATTGCGGCGGGCGTGGCGGGTCTCCACGATTCGCTCCCTGACTCCTTTGGCCCGCGCGGTGGTCACGTAGTCTTGACGAAGCGTTTCTAACATGCTCGATCGCATGATGCGGACCATGCTCGCCCAGTTAACGTAAGCCAGGGTGATGACCGGCAACACTAGATGCCGCAGGGAATCAAGAAGCACTCTACCGTTGCCGTTCAGAATGGCATCGATGACGTTCATCCCCGTGTACCGGTGGAACGAGGCGCTGCCTACCTCGAGGACAGCCCATTGGCTCAATCGCCCCGGAGGGAACCATCGCAGTGAACCATAGAAAATCATTAACACAAGTAGACCAAACACGAAGGTCGGAAACGACCAACCCAGGATGGTGAACACGCGGACAGAGTGATCTACGAGATCGTCATGGTGGGTCGCCGCTTTGGTCCCAAGCCAGATTGCGCCGAAGACCACCGGAATGATCGCAAACAGGGCCAGCTCGGCCGTGGCGGGAAACAGCGCTCCAAGCGCTTCTCCCACAGGCATTCTGGCTGTCTCGGACCAACCAAGGTTGCCGCGGACGATGTTGCCGATCCATCGACCAAACTGGATGTGGAAAGGATCATCCAGCCCGTACAGTTCGATCAGAGAATCGATGAACGCTTGCCCGCCCTTCAAGTAATCCGGGCTCGGGGCAAAAAGAGCAATGCGTTGGGTTGGGGTCAGCAGCATCTGCAGCGAGAAGATCAAAAGCGACAAGGCGAACAGAACCATGGGAAGAAACAACAGTCGCCGCACGATATATGCCAGCATGATCGGACTTTCAATCTATTCGTTCTTTGGATATTAACAAGCCCCGGGACTTAACGTCCCGGGGCTTTCTTCGCTCTGTTTTGCGTACCTACTCCTCTTTGGACATTGGATAGTAGTACCACGCGCCGTAGGTGATGGCGTTGTGCGTGTACCCATGCACCCAATCCCGCATAACCGCGTATGTGTAGTCCTGCCACATGAACAGGCTGGTGGCGTATTCGTGGCTCATCGCCTGAAGCTGAGCATAGATCGGCTCACGCTCTGCTGGATCGACCATAGCCCAGGCCTGATCGAGAAGCGGTTGGAACTTCTCGGTGATCAGTTGGCGATAGCCGTCTCCCGAGAATCCCGCAACGGCACCGTTGACGTCCAGATAGTACGACGCAGCGCCCAGCGGGCCACCCGGGTCGGAGTAGTCCGGTCCCCAGTTACACACGATCAATGCCGCGCCTGGCTCGTCTCCTCCCCACAGCAAGTCAGAGAAGGCCGACCACTGAACCCCTTGGATGTCGATCTTGAACTTGGGGTTAATCATGGCCAGGTTCTGCTGGAGGACCTGCAGCGCGGACTGCCAACGGGTAATGCCGGCGATGTAGTAGGCCGTAAGTTTAAATCCCTTCTCCCACACTTCGCCGTTCCACGCTTTCTTGAAGTGTTCAGCAGCTTTCTCGGGATCATAGCTATAGACTGGGCTGTCCTCGCGGTAGCCCATGATCCCCTTTACAGTCGGTCCGTGTGCCTGGATGGTATTACCAAGATTGATCTGCTCGATGAGGGCGTTGTAGTCCATCGAGTAGCAGAACCCCTTCCGAGCATCGATGTCCGCGAAGAAATCGGGCGGAATGCCCTCACCGTCAAGTTGTCCACTTCCCAGTGCTGCGTTCCCCGAATCCCGAACCGGCCACAGGAAGAAGATATTCGTGGTCGACACCATGGGAAGGCCCCGGAGCACTTTGATGCCCTCTTTCGCCTCCACCTCGTCCAGGAATTCGACCGGAGCGGCGACAACATCCGCGTCACCCGCTTCAAGTTGCAGCAGGCGCGTGGTCCATTCGGTCACGCTGCGAAGAATCACGCGTTCGAGTTTCGCCGCCCCGCGGAAGTAGCCTTCGAATCGCTTGAAAGTCGCCTTCTTCTCGGCGCGGTTCCACTCTTCGAGCATGAACGGCCCGCTGCCGTTCTCTACAGCAAACAGTGGGTTTTCTTCCAACGCGGGCTTGAAGTAATCAATCCACGTGTCAGCTGTGCCGGGCCACGCGCCCTGATCAACGGCCCATTCCTTGTCCAGAATCGATGCCCCAAACGGAAGAGCAAGGATGCCCAATGTCGCCGGGAAAGGCTTGTCGAGAACAATTTCCACCGTGCCGTCCCTAACGGTAATCTTCTCCGAGAGGATGTCGTGCACCTGGATAAGCGTGGCATCGTCCACGTCATCGAGGCTCTCGCCGCCGGACAGGGCCAGGGCCATCGCTTCGACGTCCGGGTATTCGTTTCCCGTCATCATCGCCGTAATGGCGTTGGCCATCCACGAAAAGCCAAGGAGCATCGCGCGCATCAGCGAGTACTTCACATCGTCTGCTGTGATCTCGCCGTACCCCGGAACGATGTCCTTCCTCTCCGCAGCCGAAAGCTCATCGTAGTACTTCCACTCAATCGAGCCATCGGCAGCGCGGACCCCGACCTTGTGGCAGTAAACACCTTCTTGAATCGGGAACGTGTAGAAGACCCGTCCATCAGCTCCCTGCGTGATCAGCCCATTCTCCACCGATGGCACCACGCTCGCTATGCCCGGAATGAACTCGGAAAAGGCTTCGCCTTTGTAGTTGAGCAAGCGATCGTGAAGGTTGAACGGTGCATAACTCCCTGGAGTACTTGCTACGTAGGCAGGATCCATCGTCCGCAGATCGGAAGTCCAGAGATGAACCAACGTGCCTGGGTTCTTGACCGCACCAAAAGCACCCACTCCCACAACAAGTATCAGACTCATACAAACTAATAGCCACTTCCTCATTCTCCACCTCCGATAGAAACTATCTTCACCCGTAGATAGGACTCCCTACCTCGCCTGGCTGTTCCATTTCGGCTCGCTTTTCCTAGGTGCTCCCTTCTTGAACGAGAGATATATCACGTCGGAAGTCTTTCTGATCCAGTAATTGGGGTGGCGTTAGCACCGAAGCGAGCCCTTATCACCCTCCTTTCTTCGATCTGCTGACGCCAGTAGAGAGGCTGTCAAGCATCATTCAGATGTTATTATCATATAATGATAACAATTACAATGCAGAATTCATAATCCATTATAGAACGGAGTCCTTCACTGTCAAGTAGTCCAGTGTTCATTCTCAGGGCATCGTTATCAAGTAGAGAGGTTGGTGGCCAAGAGAGTCTGACGGGCCTTGTTTGTCTGTTTGTCCCCCTACCGCTTTGATCGCTCCAGTTTTAGGGTGACAAGATTTTGAAGGTCGGGACACTGAACCTCGATCGTGTCTCCTTGCCACCAGGGGTAGCTTCCCCCGAATTGGAAGGTCGAAAGCGTGGGGAAAATGCTGTGGTAGAAGAAGCCACACAGCCCACCGGGATCGTGGCAGCTGATTTCAAACGTCTCCCCTTCGTGATGACCAGCGTGACAGGTGCCGTTCACTCCGACGATTGTGGCCGTGATTCTGTAGCCGATGCCCGGTTCTTTCGCCATTTTCGGCAACCTCCTCGTTCGAGAAAAAGCTCAATCGATTGGAATGTTTCTACAGATCTATCGTTTGTCTTTCCCGCTCCGGCGGCATCCAGGCATGCGCGATGATCAGTATGCAGCCTATCAGCGTCGCAAAGGCTAACAAGATCTGCGCCCCCAACGGCTGGACAGGGACATTTGAGGAACCCCATGCGGAAGATCGCGAAAAACTGGTCGCGATGTTGGCGATGGTGAACCCGGCGTACACGATGCCCAAAATCAGATTGAAGAGGCGATTGGCGAGACTCTTCAACGCTACGGAAAGATACGCTGCGACCAGCGGAGTCAACAAGAAAATCGCCAGGCCCATCAACACGGAGGATGTCTGGATGATGCCCGTCGCCGGATCGATGAACCAAAACACGCGCTGGAAACTGGCCGCCGACCAAGATACCAGAATCTGCACCACCATCGCGATGGTGATCAACACCCACAACAGCGAGATCCTGGTTTTCCAATTGGTGGCTTTCATGATGCCGTACCTCCTTTTCGTTGTCGATCCTATCCTGGTAACATATTTTGGCACCCCGGGTCAATAGGAATCCGTTCCAAGCGTTCTATTCCTGGCAGAGGGGATCGATTCGGGAGACAAGTGGATGACAAGAACGTCAGGCCGCACTGGGGCCTCCGAAGTATTCTCGCACTTTGGCCACGATCTGGTTTTTCGTCATTTTGTCGGCCGGCTCGACCCCTACGATACGTTTTGCAAGGTCCTTGCTCTTCTCGATCGCCTTTTTCAGTTCTTCCTTTGCCGATGCAGGGCCGAAGATGTAGATTGCTTGCGCGTTGCGGATCGCATCAATGACATCGCTGTAGTAGCGATCAAAATGGTGTTTGTATCGCCCCTCCCACTTGCTTTCCGAGACGACGTCTTGGGGACCATACGGTGTCGAAGAGCGGGCCCCACCGCTCGGCTGTACATGCCGCTCGATATCGCATTCAATAAGCTTCGTCGTTGCCTTGTCGTTCTTGAGCGTTACGATGATTGCTTTCTTATGATCGATCCAGAGTCCCACCCATCTTTTCATTGCGCCTCCTCTTACCTCGGTCTTGAGTGAGCCGGCCCACTTAAGTATGGCTTGCTGCGAGAAGAAATAACGCCCGAATCGACTCGGGCACCGGACATTCGTTTGGACCAAAAGAACACACTCATGGTTCCCTGTTCACTAGATTAGTAGCTACTTGGCCTGCTTGTCAAACATGCACGCAAAGCTTGCCGTTTTGGACAAACCGCGTTGCTTATGGAGCCCGGCATTTGTTTGGTGGTCTGGACAGAGAGATGTTCTCGGCCTTCACGCTGCTGCGGCGGGGCAATCGGATAAACGGATCGCTTTGCTTGGTTTTTTTCTTCCTTCGTGATACGCTGGATTTGAGGCGGTGAGATTACCGTCAGCGAAATCTGCGAAAGGAGGGATTGACAATGACAAACGCGGATGCGTTCAACGCAGCTACAAGCGCGTTCACCATGTTCAACGCCTACGTCCAGGCGGTTGGGCAGGAAATCGGGCAGGAGAGAGCCGTCAGTCTTGTGACGAAGACGTTTGAGAACATGGCCATCCAACAGGCACGGATGATGAAGGAGCAGTCCGGGATGGAGGAATTCGACGCCAAAACCGCTTTCTCGCTACTGAGCAACGTCCCTAAGACCATAGGGATCCAGATGGAACTCGTAGAGGATACCCCGCAAAAGGTTGTGGCCAAATCCAGCAAGTGCCCCATCTACGAAGCCGCTCAGGCGATGGGGATCGACCACGCTGCGATCGAGCACATGTGTCGCAGCGGTCCCGGCCGATTCATGGACACAGTGGCGAAGCAACTCAACCCTGGCCTCAGCCACAACTTGAGAAAGTTCCGGTCCAGGCCGGATGACTGCTGCGAGGAGGAGCTGACCCTAGAATAGCGAGAGGCGTTTTGCGAGAAAGGCCTGCCTGACTTGGGCAAGGAGCCTCTCCGTGCCGACAAGTCTTAAACACAGAATAGCACTCTAATCGGGCAGCTCGAAATCCTCGTAGACCGGGAAGCTTTGGGTCAACTCGTGCACCTGCGCTTTGACGCGCTTCAGCACTTGTTCATCGTCGGGATGGGTCAACGCGGTGTCGATGAGCCGTGCAATCTGCCGCATTTCGCCCTCTTTCATCCCCTCGGTCGTGGCGGTGGGGGTGCCGAGGCGAATGCCGCTAGTGACGGCTGGCGTTTCCGGGTCGTAGGGAATCATGTTCTTGTTGACGGTGATGTGGACGCGGTCGAGGATCGCTTCTGCTTCCACTCCGGTCATCTCTTTGTTCCTCAAGTCAATCAGCATCAGGTGAACCTCCGTGCCGCCGGAAACCAGTCGATAACCGAGCCTCATTAGCTCCTCGGCCAGGGCTTTGGCATTGGCCACGATCTGGCATTGGTATTCTCGAAATTCCTCGCTCAACGCCTCCTTGAAGCAGACCGCCTTTGCCGCAATCGTGTGCATGTGCGGGCCACCCTGGATGCCGGGAAAGACCGCCCGATCGATCGCCTTGGCGTGCTCACCTTTGCACAGGATGATCGCGCCGCGTGGGCCGCGCAGCGTCTTGTGGGTCGTTGTTGTGACGACATCGGCATGGGGCACCGGACTTGGATGCAGCCCCGCTGCCACCATACCCGCAATGTGAGAGATGTCGGCTAGATGATAGGCGCCGACCTCGTCGCAGATCTCTCTGAACCGGGCGAAGTCGATGACGCGGGGATAGGCGCTGGCGCCGGAGACGATGATCTGCGGCTTCGCTTCTCTCGCGAGTTTCGCGAGCCCGTCGTAATCGATCCGCTCGGTCTTCGGATCGACGGTGTATTGCACCACATGGAAGCAGCGGCCGGAGAAGTTCACCTTGTGACCGTGGGAGAGATGTCCACCGTGCGCCAGTGCCATTCCCGCGAGCGTGTCTCCCATCTCGGCGAGCGCCATATACGCCGCCATGTTCGCCGGTACGCCCGAATGCGGCTGCACGTTCACGTGATCACAGTCGAATAGCTCCTTTGCTCGTTCGATCGCCAGCCGCTCCACAATGTCTACGAACTCGCAGCCGCCGTAATACCGTCTTCCCGGATAGCCCTCCGCGTAGTTGTTCTGCATTGGGTTGGCCAACGTCTCCATTACCGCTAGCGACACCCGATTCTCCGACGGAATCAACTCCAGATGCTCGCGCTGCTTTTGCAGTTCCTGCCTGATCGCGCCGTACACCTGCGGGTCGGTTGATTTGAGGTGTTTATAAAACATGCCTCCTCCTTATATCCATCGTTGAATGTCGTTAACCCCAATGCTACCCAAAGCTTGATCTTGGGAACACATGCCTTATCGTGACAGGGGCCAGACTGCTATCGCTTTGGACATCGTTTTACCCAAGTTCGAAGGCAGGATAACAGAAGGACTTTCTTGAAGGTAGTCTGAGAGACAAAGACTCGACACGGCGCACGCTTTCAGAGATGCCCCCGGAATTCCCGGGCCTGCAAAACACCTAGAGTGAAGATCTGCCCCCTCTTGAACGCTGCCCACGGCGTCAGCAGTAACGGCATGCTGCGCTATCTCACTTCCGGAACAGGTCGGCGTGCGTCCCCATTCGCTCGAAGATGATCCGAGTCTCCTCCACCTTGTAGATCAACAACCAATCCGATTCGATGTGGCATTCTCTGCGACCGGCGTAATCGCCGACCAGTTGGTGATCGCGGTGAATGGTGTCCGGCGGTTCGCCGGCCAGGAGCGTGCGGGCAAGGATCTTGAACTTGTCGAGGTTCTTGCCGCGATGCTTGATTCGCTTGATGTCCTTCTCGAACTGGCACGTATAGACGGGGGTATACGTCATATCCCCAGTTTCTCGAACATGTCGTCAGCGTCTTCGCAGACGACCAGTTCGCGTCTGGCGTCAGTGGACGAGAACGTCCGCTTCGTCGCCGCGTTGGGGATGACAATGTCGAACGGCAGCCCCTCACGAAGCTCTACCTGCTTGTAGAACAGCGTGATCGCTTGCGTCGCGTTCAGGCCGAGCCGATGGAAGATCGTCTCTGCGCGCTCCTTGAGTTCAGGCTCCAACCGAGCCCGGACAGTTGCTGTCTTGCTCATAGTGCTACCTCCGTGATCCTCTCAGTGTAGCACGTATGGGCCACAGCGGCAAGGGGCCTGCCTGCCATCACCGCCAGGCATTCCAGGGACAGAAACCCTATGTCGCGCTGCTGTTCGAAGAATTATGGTTGCGTCCCTGGAATTACTCCGGAATTACTCAGCGAGGACAGCCCTCCTCTCACCGGCGAACCCGTGAGATCGAGAAGGAACGACAGGCTAAGAAGAAGGTCGATCTCTACTTGCAGGAGTTACAGTCTTACGGACAGGCCAGGACCAACAAGGGCGGGGATGTGGGTCCTTCCTCTTTGTATGCTTTGCCCCCTTCATGTATGGTGTAGCAACACATTCGGGACGCGTTACAGCATATGGTTAACATAAGAGATCGTGTGAGTGTAGGAGCCGTCTGCCCAAAAACCGGACAATACAAGCATTCTGTTTGTTCGGCTACGATCACCGTCTTCAAAGGGGAGAGAATGCCGCCCTGCCTCAGGGCTGGATGCCCAAGCAAGAACGCAGACTGGATTCTGCAAAAGAAGGTCACATAGCCTCTACATTTCCGTTTCTTTCGGCCCCGTAATACTCCCAGGATGCTTGAAGCTAGCTTTGAACTTCTCGAAATCAGGCGGCTTCTTGACGTCAAGCACGTACGTTATTGTTGTCCCACCTCCTTCACAATAGACCCTTGTAGATCGGCTTTATCCTTCTCCCCCAGTCATCCGTTCCGCCAGCCGCAGGCCCTCTTCAGCGGTGATTGCCGGTACAACATTGAACTCAAACAGATCGCCCCATTCGCCTAGTGTTTGAAAGATTGGAGCCACGCTATCTGCCTCAAAAATGGCAACTACATTGGGTTGATTGCCTTGTAACCAGTACTCGGCAATAAGTCGCATCCCCTCTGGATGCTGCCACTTGAGACGCCGAGCCATCCTGTCCTGGTTAGAGTCCACACATGTGGTGTAACGAGGTGTCGATGAGTGAAGAGGTTGAAA
>CAZOUO010000052.1:0-15125 GCA_964582975.1 uncultured Thermotogae bacterium
CCCCAGTCGGAGTCGTTGAACGGCGGATTGGCGAGGAGGAAGTCGGTCTTCAACGTCTTGTGCAGGTCGTTGTGAAAGCTGTCGGCATGATGTGGCCCGAGATTGGCGTCGATCCCGCGAATGGCGAGGTTCATCTTCGCTAGCCGCCAAGTCGTCGGGTTCGATTCCTGGCCGAAGATCGACAGCTCCCCAACCTTCCCGTTGTGGGCGCGGATGAACTCCTCTGACTGCACGAACATTCCGCTCGATCCGCAGCACGGGTCGTAGACGCGGCCTTCGTACGGCTCGATCATCTCGACGAGGAGCTTGACGATGCAGCGTGGCGTGTAGAACTCCCCACCCTTCTTCCCTTCCTTGCTCGCGAACTGGCTGAGGAAGTACTCGTACACCCGGCCGAGGATGTCCTTGGAGCGGTTCTCTGCATCTCCCAGGCCGATCGTGCCGATCAGGTCGATCAGTTCTCCGAGCCGCTGTTTGTCGAGCGCCGGGCGGGCGTAGTCCTTGGGCAGGACGCCCTTGAGCGACGGATTCTCCTTCTCGATCGCGACCATCGCCTCGTCGATCAGCTTCCCGATCTCCGGCTGCTTGGCGCGCTCCTGAAGGTACGACCAGCGCGCCTCCTTCGGCACCCAGAAGACGTTCTTCATCGCGTACGCGTCGCGGTCTTCCAGTTCTTCTTGAAGGAGCTTGGGCTCAGCGACATGCCATGCGCTTTCCGGATCAGTCAACTCACGATCGATCTCTTGGCGGCGTTCCTCGAACGCGTCGGAGATGTACTTGAGGAAGATGAGACCGAGCGCGACGTGCTTGTACTCCGACGGGTCCATGTGCCCGCGCATCTTGTCCGCCGCCTGCCACAGCGTCTCCTCGAACCCCAGCGTCGCACCGTTGTTCCTGCTCCTACCCGCCACGTCCGCACTTCCCTGCAAATGAGTTCTGCTCTTGACTACATGATCCTATCCCAATCGGATTGTGCGGGCAACTGAGGAGGGATGCGTACTCTTGCTGTAGTTTCCGGTCAGCTCCGTAGCTGGCTAACCGACTGACGTTGGCAGCGGTTGTCAATCCAGCGCGATGAAAAACGGATCGACAAACTCAATGCGCGCCTGCGCCTCTCTGTACGCGCTGGAACAATATACCTCGCGGTTGTCGCCAAGCCGCTCGATGAGCCACTCGATCTCCTTCGGCGCGGTCATCCATTCACTTCCTTGTCGGCCTTTTCCAGTTCCTCTTCCAGTTGCTCCGGGGTGGGGAGCGCATCTCGCACACTCTTCGGACGCAGGGTGTACCTTGCAGCGCCCATCGGTCGGAGTACGTTTCCTGAAACCATTACCTGCTATAGTCGACCTTCTTCAGATGTGTCCGGATCACCCCGTCAAGTTCACTGCCCATCATTCACTCTCTTCATCACGTTGTCCCAACTGCACTTTCGCTGTTTCAATAGCCGCACGCAATTTGCGTTGCAACGCTTTCTTAGATGGCAGTTCAGTGAGATACTCAGCCACGCGGATGGAGGTCTTGTCCAGTTCCAACAATTCGATCTGTTCGTGCGATCCCTCGGCACAGAGGATGAGCCCCAACGGAGACTCCTCGCCCTCTTCGGTTTCGTTCTTATCAAGCCAACGCAAGTAAAGCTCCATCTGCCCTTTATATGCCGCCTTGAATTTACCAAGCTTCAACTCAATCGCAAGCAATCGCCGCAGTTTTCGATGAAAGAACAGAAGATCGAGATAATGGTCATCGTTATCGATTACCATACGCTTTTGGCGGGCGACGAACGTAAAGCCGACCCCTAGCTCCAGAAGAAACGACTCCAACTCTCGCAAGATGGCGGCTTCCAGGTCTCTTTCACTGAAAGTGTCCTTCAGGTTGAGGAAATCAAGCACATACGGATCACGAAAGACCAGGTCGGGCGATATACGGTCTTCATCCCGTAATTCTGCCAGCTCCTTCTTCGCTAGTTCGTCGGGCTTTTTGGAAATAGCGGTGCGCTCGTAGAACATGGAGTCGATCTTTTTTCGCAAGGTACGAACGCTCCAGCCCTCAGCGCGGCACATCGCGGCGTAGAATTCATGTTGCAGGGGATCTTTCAGGTACATGATCTCTTTGAAGTGCGACCAGCTTAATTGTCTCCACAGTGTAGAGACAATTCCTTCATCGGGGAAAGTCTCAGCGAACTTCATCATATGCCGAAGGTTCTTGGCCGCAAAGCCGGAGCCGTACTCCACGGTCAATTGTTGCGACAGTGTAGAGACAATCTCCTCACCATACCCAGCCCGCTTCCCTTCGAGAATTTCCTCGTTAATCCGCTTGCCGATTCGCCAGTAGAGCGCGGTCATTCCGACATTGACCGTTGTTGCAACGGCCGAGCGGGTCTTTTCGATGAGTTTGCGGATATCACCCAGTAGATCTTTGGGTACCAAAGGTGGATTGCCCGATTTTGTCAACTCATTCCCCATGCTTCAATGCTCCTGGTACGGCCACAGCTTGTGGCCATCTCTGCCCCGAAGATCGTGCAAGCGGCTCTCGCACGATTTCTCTAACAATCTGTTGGAGGTTTGGCCCAGACCTACACATCGAATCCCAACCCCTTCAGATTCTTCCGGATTTCTCTTTCAACTGCCGCAACCCGGCGAACTGCTCGGACAACACTTCCGTGGAGCGGCACAACGCCACCTCGAAACCGAGCGTCGCGCCGTTGTTGTTCTTGCTCTTTCGCGCCACGTGCCCATCCCTTTGCTGACCGGTTCTTGTCTTAACCAGAAGATCCTATCCCAATCGCATTGTGCGGGCAAATGAGGAGGGATGCGTACTCTTGCTGTAGTTTCCGGTCAGCTCTTTGGCGTTCACCCAGTCCTCGTACTCAGCCGTGGCTCCTGGCAGTACGTGAGAACCTCTGTGGTTGGCCGGGACGCCAGGAGCCGTAGGGCGTCGTCCACGGACTGCGTCCGTCGTCCTACGTCTTGAGGTATCGCTTGAGGTCTCGGTAGAAGTTCTCGTTGCCGCCGAGCGCAAGGAGCGTGACGACCTCCTCCGCCTCGTCGACCCAGTAGGCCAAGAGGTAGAGTTGGCCCGCTAGTCGGAACTTGTGAATGAAGACGCCGCTCAGGTCGCTTCGCTTCCTTTCCCCGAGCGTAGGATCCTCACAGATGGCTCGAACTTGTCGGTCGATTTCGGTGCGCAGGGCAGAAGGCAGCCTCTTTTTGATGCGATCGAAGTTGCGAACGGAGACTGGCGTATAGGGCATGAACCCTAGCCGTACTCGTAGGGTACGACTTCGCCAGCCTTCATCTGTTCGAGCGCTTCCACGATGTCTGCCCTGAACTGTGGATGGAGCTCTTCGTACTGGCTGACGAACTGCTCGATGGCCATGCGCACAACGTTGCTCGGCGTTCGCCGTTCGAGTTTAGCTATTTCGTCGATCTTTCGCGAAGCTCCTTCGGCACCTTCGTGGATACGGTTGTCGTGCTCATCTCGACCTCCGGTCAACCATAGCATACATTGTCTACTAAGTCTATCCCTCGAGGCCGCGCGCTCCGCCTGGACGCTTCTTGACCCACCGGGCTCCCGGTCCGTGCCCGCGAAACTCGATCACTCCCTCGTCTCTGAGTTCCCGCAAGATTCGCCGCACCCACTCATGGCTCACACCCGGGCACTCCGCTTGAATGTCCGCTGCCCGAAACGGCCCAAGTTGGCGCTCGACAGCGTTTCGAACACGTTCGGCCTTTGCTCCCTTCCCGGTCCGAATGGTTCCAACACGGTCCTCAAATTCCTTGTACGCCGCAAGCAGCACTCCCCAGAAGTAGCTCATCCAAGGGAAGGCGTCGTGCTCTGCCTCGTGCCAGCCCTGCGAGCAGCGCTCCAGCGTGGTGTAGTAGCTCTCTTTTGTCTGTTCGAAGACGCGTTCCAGGCTGATGTAGTGCCCAACATCGTATCCCTGGTGGTACAACAGGAGAACCGTCAGCAGCCGGGAACAGCGGCCGTTTCCGTCGTCGAAGGGATGAATGCACAAAAAGTCAAGGATCGTCAGTGGTACGACAATAAGTGGTTCCCGACCGTCTCGATAAACGGCATCGTGGTAGCGCTCGACAAGTTGCGTCATCGCTTCTCCGGTCCTCGACGCCTCGACCGGTCTGAATCGAACGCGTCGCGTTCCGTCGGGGTAGCGCTCGATGATCACGTTGTCGTGGGTCTTCCAATGCTCTCCCTCGGAAGAGACGTACTTCATCATCGCAGCGTGGCTCTGCAGCACGGTACTCGGCGAGAAGTCGATTTGCGCGTGGTTGCTGTGGATGTGATTCAACACGTCTCGGTATCCAGCGATCTCCTGCTCGGAGCGATCCCTGGGTGCCGTGTCCCCCTGCATCAGGGCTACGATCCGCTTGCGGGGCGCAGTGATCCCCTCCAAACGGTTCGAGGATTCCCCCGATTCGACGAGGGCGATCCTACGAAGGCTCTCAAGCACCTCGGGGCTCTGCCGAGAGAAGAGCTGCTGCTTTCCTCGATACTCACCCAGCGCTTTGAGAGATGCTACCTCTTCGGTCGAGAATCTGAGTGCGTCCAGATACGCCTTGCTCAGGGACTGCATGGTCGCCTCCGCTGAAAGGGGGTACTTCAGCCCTATTCAACCCCTTCTTGAACATACTACCCCTTTTTAGGCTGTCACACCCCCTTTCGAGCGCTCGGCCTGTCTTGCGTCGGCAGCGGTTGCCAACCAAGCGCGATGAAGAACGGATTGATGGGAGTCGTCGTCACGTTCGTTCGGTCGGCAACCCACCGGATTGCTTTGTCCGTCCGTATGTGCGCCGATCGGTCGATTCGCATGATCCGTCGGTCGAATGCCGGTCAAGCGATCGATCGTCCGGCATCTGACGATTCCGCGTTCTCGCCTGATGATAAACTGGCGATTCCCTCCCGCCGTCATCATGCGTCATCAAGATCCTGATGACGCGTTCGCGCCTCTCCGTGCATCTCGGAAACGGCGCTTGTTCTTGTCGTCATACGACGTCATATGAATCCGTATTACTCCGCACGGCGCTCCTCAATCTCTAATGACTCTAGTTCTGCCTCCCACTCCTCCGGCGTCGGCAGCGCTTCTCGTACTGCCTTCGGAAGAAGTTGGTACTCTGACACGCCCATCGGCTGTTCCATACCACGCCACGAAAACTCGACGGTCACGTGACTGCGCTCTTTGCAGAGGATCAAGCCGATCGGCGGTTGGTCATCCGGTTGACGCAGTAGCTCATCAATAACATTGAGGTAGAAGTTCATCTTTCCCGCAAACTCGGGCTTGAACGCTTCGACTTTCAGATCGATCACAACGAACGCCCGCAGGATGTAGTTGTAGAACAGAAGATCCAGGTAGTAGTCCTGTCCCTCGATCTCCAGATGGTATTGGTTCCCCACGAAGGCGAAGCCCTTCCCAAGTTCGAGAAGGAAGTCCTTCAGGTGATCGAGTAGCGATTGCTCCAGCTCGCGCTCACTGGTCTCGTCTGCAATTCCGAGGAAGTCCAGGTTGTATGGATCCTTGACGAGCTCGCGCGCCAGTTCGGACTGTGGGGCGGGCAGTGCCTGCTCGAAGTTAGTCAGGGCCTTCCCTTGTCGATCGTATAGGTTGGATTCGATCTGATGAACGAGGACGGTACGAGACCAGCCATGCTCGATCGTAGCGTGGATGTACCATTCCCGCTGGACTGAATCCTTGACCTTGTCAAGAAGCGTGCAGTTGTGGAACCAGGGGATTTGTGCAGCAACCTGCTGCACAAACGCAGCCTCTGGGTAGGCCTCACCGAACGATCTCATGTACTTCAGGTTCCGAACTGAGAATCCACGCGCTTCGGGAAACGCTTGGCCGAGATCCGCCGAGAGCTGGTCAATGACTTTGCTTCCCCACCCCTCGCGCTCCTGAGCAAGGAGAATGCGCCGACCGATCTCCCAGTAGAGGACAACCAGCTCCCGGTTGACTGATAGCGCCACCTTGACACGTGCGGCTCGGATTCGCTGCTTGAGCTCGTTTAGCAGCTCCCCATAGCTGTCCAAAGCCTTTCCCGATTGTGCAAGAGGCTCTTGCACAATTGCGTCATCCATGTTTTGGTCAGGCTTCCCGCTCTTCCGCGCCTTTTCCATAAACATCGAAACCCAGCCCCTTCCAGTTCCTGTGCGGCTTCTCAGCAGCCTACCACGCGCTCTCTGTGAGAAGGGGTTGTGCCAACCCTATCTACCCCTTTTCACGGTCGCACCACCCCCATTCGCACACGGCATCAAGTCCGTGAGGTCGTCGCAGATTGCGACCACCTCGCACGTTGCCTTGGACCGTTCTACAACGGGTCCTGATCTTAACTAGAAAGTCCTATCCCAATCGTATTGTGCGGGCAAATGAGGAGGGATTCCTCATCTTCATGCAGTTCCGGGTCAGTCCTGTAGCGTCGGACACGGGTCCCGACGTTGCGGGATCGTGTTGGTTTTGTAACATCGCCCCCTGCCCTACGTGCTAAGGAATCGATCCGATGCCCTCGTAGCACGCAGAGGGGCCTATTCATTCCTTCTCTGCGTCCTTTGCGTGCTCTGCAAGCGGCTCTGTTTCTCGCCAAGATCGCAAAGCGCGCCAAGGTTTTTTGCGTTAACCCTTGCCCAGGCTGAAGATACCCGACGCATTCCATCGTGCCGAAGAGGGCGTGGTCAAGCCTCAAGAGCGCCTCTTGCACGACCCTCGGTATCTCTTATAGTAATCAGGAGGGGAGCCGGGCAGTCTGACGACTTGAAACAATCCCTGCGGCTGTGGTTAGGTCTCTACGAGGTGATGGGTATGGCGATGAAGGGATTGCCCATTTTCTTGGTCGTGCTTTGTAGCTTAGTCTTTGTGGGAGGAGCGATGAGCGGGCAGGTGAGCGCGAGCAGTTCGGCGTCGAGTTCGTTTTCCACGGGTGAGCCGGCGCGGGTATCGGTGGGAACTTTCGTGATCGAGAAAGGAGCGCGCCTGGCGCTTGAGATCGTGCGCGAGGAGCCGTGCACGTGCCTGTGTGACCCGGTGTGGGTGACCGGCCTATCGCTTGTCGATGGCTCAGGGGAGATGATCCAAAGCGAGGCCTACAACCCAGCGGTGGACACAGTGGAGTGGCTGGGTCGCGTCGCCTTCGTCAATGATAATGAGGAACCGCTTTCCGAAGGGTCGTACATCGTCTTTGTCCAGACGAGCATCGGCGAGTTCTCAGCCTGTGTGGAGGTTGTGGCCTCGCAGCGAATGCCCCAGACGGGACGCTTCTCGGCAAGCGCGTCGGTGTGCGGGCTCGGACTGCGCGTGTACCGGCTCGTCACCAATGAAGACGACGGCGCACGCCTAGCGTTGCGACAGGGTGATCGCCTGATGGTGGCCCTCGCCGGCAACGCGACGACTGGCTTTCAATGGAAAAACGTGCTCCTCGACGAGTTCGCCGTGCTGCGGGAGACCGAAGAGGCGGAGTACCGCGCCAAGCCCTACCCCAAGGAGATGGTGGGCTTCGGTGGGACGTTCCTCTTCCGCTACGAAGCGGTCGCACCGGGATCGCAATCGTTTCGGTTCGTCTACCATCGGCCGTGGGAGTCGGTGGAACCAGAAGAGGTTGTCGAATTCAGCGTGCACGTCTCGTAGCATGTGCGTTACAAAACACGGCCTCTTTGGGCTTTCGTAGCCAAATTGGGTCAACGCGGGGGCAGCTTCGGACGTCAGCAGCGGCTTTAGTTTTCAGTGTCGCAGATTGCAGCTTCAGGGAACGCATCGTTCAATCATTTCCAGCCCAGCAGCGGATCAAACGAGCGGCTCTGTCTTCCTCCAACGTCTTGCATTTATATGTCAAAAGACGCATAATGAATACGTGATCACTGATGACAGATACTGAGAGAACCGCAGAACCGCCGGCACTCAAATGGGCACCACGGGGCAAGCGCATCAGGGACATGCCCGATGTGGATCGTCCGCGGGAGAAGCTGATCGCCAAGGGAGCAGCGGCACTCTCGGATGTGGAGCTGCTCGCCGTGCTGCTTGGAAGTGGCGTCAAGGGAGTCGGTGTATTCGATCTATCCGCCAAGATCCTGCGCAAGCTAGGAGGACGGCTCGATCGAATCGACGTGGTGACGTTGCAGTCGATTGAAGGCATAGGGACCGCGAAGGCCTGCCAGATCGTTGCGGCGTTTGAGCTGGCACGACGACACCTGATGAAAGAAAAGATAGTGATCCGCGAGGCGAAGGACGTGCTCCCCTATCTGCAAGGGATCCGCGACAAGAAGCAGGAGCACTTCGTCTGCGTCTCACTAAACGGTGCGCACGAAGTGATCGAGACACGCGTGGTCACCGTCGGCCTGGTCAACACCAATCAGGTCCATCCCCGCGAGGTGTTCGCCGATCCGATCACCGACCGGGCCGCGGCGGTGATCCTCGCCCACAATCACCCCTCCGGAGCACTCAAAGCCAGCCCCGAGGATCTCACCCTCACCAAGCGGCTCGTAAAAGCGGGTGTGCTTCTGGGAATCCACGTCCTCGATCACCTCATCGTCACCCGAAAGAGCTACCTCTCGCTGAAGCAAGAAGGCCATCTCTGATTCCGGATCTTCCACCGCTCACCGGGAAGACCGCGCCACGAACTGCGGCCAACGTATACCGGCAGGGGCAAAGGATTAGTCTGGTGCCTCGGAAAAGATCGCAGGCTCCTTCAGCCGGGTGGCGAGGAGCAGGCTCACGACCATCAAGCCGATGAGGATCAAAAGAGAGGTCGTCATCGAGCCAGTAGTTGTGGATTTCAGCGCGTCCATGCCGATGATGAACGCGATCCCGGAGATCTGACCCATCAACAGCAGCAATCCGTTGGAGGTGCCCTCGGGGGTGGGGTAGGCAATCTCGGCACCGTACTGAAAGCCAATGGGGCCCGAACTGAGCAAGAACAGGCCGAGGACAAACGCTGAGGCGAGCAACAGCCCGTAGCTCGGGGCAAAGGTGATCCCGACTAGGCCCGGTATCGCTCCGGCGAGGGCAAGGAGTATAAACGGGACGCGTCTGCGCGCGCGGTCCGACAACGGCGGGATGACGATCGCCCCAACGATCCCACCGAGGACCATCAGCCCACCAGTCAGGCCCGCTTGACTGATGGTAAAGCCGCGCGGCCGAACGATGTCCTCGACCCAGGTGGTCACGGCGTTGAACACACCAAGGCCGATAAAGAAGAGGATCAGTAACAGAATGAACTCTCGTTTTCTCCAGATTCGCTTGAACCCATCGAGCACCAGCGCGCGCGCCTCTTCGCCCACGGGCGTCGGCGGACGTTCCCTCGCCAGCAGCAGGAACACGGCACCCGCAGCGGCAGAGATTATGCCGTAGATGAGGAGCATGCTTTCGATGCTTGACCGCAGGACAAGCTGCGGGGTGACGGCCAAGCCGACGATGATGCCGACGTAGATCGCCAGGGATCCCAACCCAGTGGCCGTTGCACGCTCGCGCAAGGGAAACCACCGCCCTGCCACCTTGGTCAGTGCGTTGAGGACGAACGGCTGGCCGCCCGCGATTCCAATCTGCGCGACGAGAACCCAAGTGTAATCGGCCGCAAGAAGACCGCGCAAAAGGCCGAACAGGCCGGTCAGCGCGGCACCGATTCCCACACCAAAGCGGATCCCGTAGGTGTCGATGACCCACGAGGCAGGGATCGACACGAGGATGAACACGATCATGAAGCTCATCGACAGAAGGCCAATGGCGAGGTCGTCGACACCGTAGAATCCCGCGGCGTCGCCGGTGATCGGGGCAAACGTGATCCAGAGCAGCTGGTTGACCGCGATGACGAACATGAACGCGATGAGCACGATCCATCGATAGCCGTAGACCTTGAATTGAGCCTTTTCCATCAGTGACGACCCCCTGTTGGATTCTGTTCCAGATCGGTTAGTGAAAACATCGTATGGCTCGCTGGCTCATCCGTCAAAACAGCTGGGAAAATATGAATCTCTGACTGGACGCGAAGTTTCACACAAGCTGCAGAGTCATAGCGATAGAGGCTAAAGCAGACGTTGACACCATGCGATCAGCATGGGGGCAGGTACACACTCGTTGTTGTGCTTGCCACTCCTTGCGGCGTTTCAACGCGAAGGGTCACCGTCACCAGACCGCCTTCACTCAGACCGACGATAAGCGGAAGCTCGCCCTCTGGAGCCGAGAGATCGACGGCATCGGTGCTTCCGTCGGGATAGACGATCTCCAGACCGGGCCCTTCGAACGGCTCCCCCCCAGCGAACCAGGCAATGTGAAGTTCGTGGGTCTCCCGCAGCGATCGACAGATCGGAACAGCTTCTACGCGCAGCTCGATTCCGGGCTCGTGCGGTTCCTCCTTCTCCTCCTCTGGGACGGAGAACGTGATCGTATAAACGTTATTCTCTTCGTCGATCTCTTCGATGGCGTTCTCCGGGTCAAGCTGTAGGGTCAGCGTATGTTCGCCCGGTGACACGTCGAAGCTGTAGAAGAGCTCGGCCGTCTCGTCGGGACCGAGAAGTGGGCCCTCCTCAAGGTACACCAGTTCCCGATCGAGATAGATGGCGATCAGATACACTCGGTCGATCGGATCGCCGCCTTTGTACTTCAGGATTGGGAAGATCTCGATGAGAAGGTCGGGGATGAGATAGCGAATCAAGGGCGGATCGTAGAGAAGGTCAGGGGGGCTCGGCGTGATACAGAATCCGGGCTGCGTGCTGTAAGGATAGCCCCAAACCTGGTCCCCTTGAGGCGTTGTTCCGCTGTAGGGGGCGTGCAGCGTCGCCGCGTATAGCTTTCCTCCAAGGACAGAGAGCGATGCTATCCCGCCGTTGTCCGCGTGGAAGGGGTTCGGCCCGCTTTCGACGATCGACCATGTGCTACCGTTGTACTTGGCCAAGTTGCCGGTTGTGTAGCCCTCACCGAGGTAGAGTTCGTTTCCGTGGACGGCCATCGCCTCGTTTCGGCCGGGAGGGCACCCCAGGGCACAGACGCCTGCCCAGGCAGGAGTCACGTTGGTCCAGCCTGCTTTTCCGAGACCGTTGTAGCGCCACACTTCCGCCCCGTAGTGCGACTTGGTCCCGATGTAGAGGTCTCCTTTGTAAACGGCGGCGCTTCCCACATCGTGGTTGGTGCGGAAGGTTTTCCCTGTACCGACCAGCGTTGTCTGTGTGCCGAAACCGTCAACATTCACTTGCGCCCAGCTGCCCGAGTTTCCCGTGGGACTCTCCCAGACCTCGATCCCTTGCTGGAATCCACTGGAATCGCCGAACAGGCTCGTGCGCGTCTGGGTGGTTACCGCGATCAGCTTGTAGTTGAAGGCGATGAGAAATCCGAGCGCGTGATTCTGCGGATCCCCGAAGCCAGCTGAGACGACCTTGGTCCAGGTCATGGTCGACTTGCCGTGGTCCGCCGATCGCCAGATTTCGAATGTGTCCGCCGCTGGCGGGTAGTAGACGCCGTAGATATCTCCTCCGAAGAGGACTCGCGGGAGTGGGTCGACTCCCCCAGGCGGACCGGAAGACGTAATCGATTGCCAATTGGCTAACTTGATCGCTTGACCCAGTCCAATCTTGTAGAGCTGGTTCGACGCATTGTACAGGTAGAGCACGTTGCCGTGTGCGGTGAAACACCAATTGCCCGCGGAGCCGGGAGTAGCTAGCTTTTCCCACTTCACACAGGGCGTTTCCTGCATGCGATAGAGACCATAATCGTTGTAGGCAAACAGGTCGTTTCCGAAGACGAAGAGCTGGGTGGGGGTGCCGGTGGGCGGTGCGCCCAGGGCATTGATTTCGGTCATCCGGACCCAACTGGGTGGGGCAGCGACCGAAGTGACGCAGACCACGATGACCATCGTCAGGACACTCAAAACCACACCCAAGGAAGTTGTCTTCCCGGGCCGATACCGTTTGGTTACCGGATTGGTGCGCTTCATCGCGATCACCTCAAGCTCTTGGATAGTAAGAGAATACCATTTGCGTCGGCCTCGCGGCAAATAGATGCGCTCATATTTATTACCAAAAGCATCCTCTAACACAACTATATGTCCGTTTGTAGGACCGCAGTTCAGAAGGGTCGTTACCGAAGAAGAACCTCAAGATCGGACCGCTGGCTGTCCCGTGATGACCAACCAACGTCTCTTCAATGCACAAAAGATCCCGCTGCTCCCAGGCCGCCGAAATGGGTTGACAGCCTTTGATCGACGGATTAATGTTTGCGACTCGAACAAGTAGATTCTTGCCGTTTTAAGAAGGAGGGCGCAATGGGAAGGTCGCCGCTCATCGAGGAGACCCTGCCATAGGCGAACCTTCTAAGGGACGACTTCAAGTTCGCTCGCGAAGTACTTGGTCTCGGACCAAACGGCGTTGGGCATGACGTCAAAGTGTTGGATGCCGGCGAGGTCGCCGCTCGTCTTGTCGCCACTGTCGTCGAAGTCGATGAAGAAATCCAAGAAGTAGCGGCGGTTGGTGTCAATCTGCTCGAGGGTAATCAGCTCGGCCCAGGCCTGATAGGTGGTGTTGGGATAGCTTTCGAACGTCGCAGAAACCGTCTCTACGAGCGTTCCACCCACGTCGGTGAGCACGTCGGCGAAAACCATCTCGCCGTTATAGGTACGCGTGTCGATAACCAGAGCAAACGTCACCCGTTGCTTGCCTGCCGAGATGAGCGTTCCCATCTGGCACGAACAAAGAAACAGCACGGTTGCCAGAACCACACAGAGAACAACCATCCATTTACGCTTCATCGTTTGCCTCCTCCACCCGGCTACCATCCCCCAAGCAAGCGTACCGGCCTTGCCGCCTTCGAGACAAAAAGAGAAAATGTGCCGATCCAGCAAGAGCCAAGGAGGAAGATCATGGACGCGATCGAGGCGATGCTCACCCGCCGCAGTATCCGCAAATACACTGCCGATAAAGTTTCCGACGAGGTGGTCGAAAAGTTGTTGGAAGCAGCGATGGCCGCCCCATCTGCAGGCGATCAACAGCCGTGGCACTTCATCGTGATTCGCGATCGGGCAACTCTCGATAAGATTCCCAAGCTGCACCCCTACGCCCAAATGGCGAAGGAGGCACCGGTGGCAATTGTAGTGTGTGCGGACGCGCGGTTGGCCAAGTACAAGGAGTACTGGCCGCAGGACTGCGCCGCGGCTACGCAGAACCTGTTACTTGCGGCCCATGCGTGTGGCTTGGGGGCGGTGTGGTGTGGTGTCTATCCGAACGAAGAGCGAATGAATCCCTTCAGAGAGCTGTTGGGCATTCCAGAAGGGGTCTTCCCCTTCTCCCTGATCGCCGTCGGGCATCCGGACGAGAAGAAGCCGCCCGTAGATCGCTACGACACCTTACGCGTGCACGTCGACCGGTGGACGTGAGCTGCTGGATCCTGCTTCTTGTTCACCGGTGAAATATCTGTTGTACAACGGAAAACGGCGTTGCTGTGATGTTTCTATTCCTCATTGGCTGAGAGTTTCTGTCAACGGGTTAAACGCGGTTTGATGAAACTTGCACTCTGCTGACAGTTTTGTATAATGTCACCTCGTAGTTTTAACTCCTAGGGCTGACTCGCAGGGGCGGGTCGGATGGTAAGTTTGCTTCAAATCGCGAGAAAGGAGGCGCGACCGATAAAGTATCCCCAGCTGGAAGCGGGCTGCCACGCCTCGGACAAACTTACTGTTAGTCCCTTGTCCTGAAGTGGCCAAACCCTGACAGACGGTCTAACAGGGAAGGCTTTTTAAAATCCAATCGAAGAGATCGGGTCGTCGTGTGACTCTGCTACGAGCTGTCACGACGCGGCAAAGGCCTACCGCCTGGCCGTCCTATCCAAACCCTTAAAGACTGATCCGGCCGCTAACGCGGAGAACTCTAAAAGCTCGACGGTGCAGGGTTGGTGCTTGCCTTGGAATCCCACGGCAAAAGACCAACGCCATTTTGTGAAGCGAAGCCGGTTTGACCAGGCGGTGTTTGGGTTGGTGGAATCAACGCTTGAGTTCGAGCACGGTACGGAGAAAACAAGGCTGGCAACTGTCAGTGCTTCTCCCCAAGGACCACGCGCACGTGCGGGGGGTTGATGAGGAGGATCAACCATGAAAAGTGAGCTGGAGAACTGGCAGGCGTGACGAGGTCACCGTTTAGCGCTTGGGAGCTGGTGACCTCGCAGGTGAAGACGCAAGCAGCGTCTTCGACCGTGATAGTCATCGAGGGGATGAACGATGCAAAACATATATGAATTGGAACAACTATCGCAACTTAGGCAGAGAGAATTGCTGGCGGAATCGGAATACAGCCGACGATACAACCGTGCTGTCCAGCAAAAGCGCGCGTACGAAGATCTGTGCCACGCGATTCGGCGCGCACTCAAAGCGGGGTTGGATGCGAGGTATCTGACCACTCGGTTCAACCTGATTCTGGGTCGGGCCCAGGACCAGTAGGAAAGGCCAAGACGGTGGGAGGGTGAAACGTCTGCGTGCGCTCACCCTCCCAGTTTTCTTTTTTGCGCGAGCTTTGCAGGAAGTCATCAACCCTCTTCGAAAAACAATCTACCCTCACCAGCAAGCTGGCCTTCCCTTCATTTGAGAAGGTTTTTTAGCGTTTTTGGATAACACTCGCCGCAGGAGGAAACCGTTCTAATACCTTCGTAGCCGCGATTCCTATGACACTACTTCTACTTCTTCTTTCTTTCTTCCCTGTCGAGATACTGGAGGATCGCTTCTACAACGAGGTAGTTGATCGAGCGGTCGCGTCGCTTGCTCAAACGCATCAGGCGCTCCACCGGCTTCTTCTCTTCCGCCTTCTTTGGAATGTAGATGGAGAAGGTAGGTCGAACCTTCTTCTCAGCCATGCGATTCACCCCCTCATTACTAAATAGTAAACTTACTTTACCACATTTAAGAGAAGATGAGAAGAGTCGCACATGGGCCAACCCTGGCAGAAGTGGCTTGATGCACAAAGCGACTAGCAAAAACTTGGCGTTCTTGCTGGACGTGCTTGCTCATAAACACCCGAAACTTGAGTAAACCGCGCTGTTTCTGTACCATGAAGGGCAGGTTGTATTGAATAACCATTTTCAAATTGCTGGGACTCGATAATTCTAGCCTGAGTTTACGACTTAGGGGCTGGAAGGTCTCCCAAGTTCCCAATGATAG
>CAZOUO010000053.1:0-14115 GCA_964582975.1 uncultured Thermotogae bacterium
GTGATGGTCGCCGGACTCAAGTAAAAGTGCCTCCGGAAAAGCCGGGGCGGTTCAGACTGTTTCGAAGTACGCAACTGTAAACTTGAAGGACTACGTACCAGAGATAACAACCAAAGGGCTGAGGTTCTTTGGCGCTTTCTTCCTTCTTGCGTGTCAGTTGTAGAAGGCACACCGTAAGATCCTTTTAGAACAGAGAGTTCATGAAGAGAAGGAAAAGTAGTTACTCTACTAGCATGGCCAGTTAGTACCACAATCCCTTCATCTCAGGAAACTGATTGGCCAAGCCCCACGCTACGATCTCATCGGATGGAGGCGATTCGTATTCATACTGTTTGCTGTGTCCCCAACCGAATCGCTGTCGCAGTTCGATCCCCATTTCGGCATGTTTCAGCGCTGCCACAACTGCATCGATGACCGGAACGCCCAGCTTCTTCTGCAGCACTTGGTAGAAGCCATACTGGAGGCCGCAGCCAAGGATGATCACCTCGGCAAGCTTTTCTTCGACGGCCCGCTGTGCAGCTTCCGTCAGGCGACGTTCGGTCTCCTCCTTGTCCTTCTGGAAGTCCTCGACGCCGAGATCGACCGATTCAAACGAGGCAAGACGCTCTTTAAGCCCGTAATTGACCACGTTCTCGTGCATCTTGGGGATCCATTTCTTCCTGCCCACGATGATGGAGAAGCGATGACCCAGCGCCGCTGCGATGAGCATGCTCGCCTCAGCTGGCGCAGCGACAACTATCCGATCGGTGATCTCCCGTGCCACGCGCAGACCTGGATCGTAAAAACAACCCGGTATGGCCGCGTCGTACCCCTCTTTTTCCGCACGCTTCACCAAGTGGAGAACATCTGCCAGGATCAGCGCCTCATAGTAGTGGTACTCGAGGTGCTTCGGACCCCGGTCTAGTGAGACTACGTCCACCTGGGTCTCGGGACGTTTTGCCGTATCAATCCACTCTTGTAGGGCCTGATCATAATCAGCCGTCGCTATCGGATTGATCCACAGGATCTTAGACATGTACTCCCTCCTCTTGCTCGCTTGACGCGGCGACCCCGGTTCCTTGATACAGATTGCATCTCGTAACGTGGCCCTCTCCGATCTCTACCATCGTGGGGTCGATTTGCGTACAGATGTCCATCTTCTCCGGGCAACGCGAGTGGAAGCTGCAGCCGGGAGGCACGTTGACCGGGCTGGGAATCTCTCCTCGAGAAGTAATCTTTGTTGGCTTGAGCGCCTTCTCTTCCACGGAGACCACAGGAATTGAGGAGAGCAACATCTTGGTGTAGGGATGGGTCGGGTTTTGGAAGAACTCCACGGTTGGTGCAATCTCGCACAGTTTCCCCAGATACATGATCGCCACTCGGCTCGCTACGTTGCGCATCAGGCTTAGATCGTGGGTGATGAAGAGATAAGTAAGATCCAGTTCCTTCCTCAGACGAATGAGGAGGTTGATGATCTTGCCTTGCACAGAGACGTCCAGCGCGGATGTCGGTTCATCCAAGAGGACCATGGAGGGATTTGTGGCGAGGGCTCGGGCAATAGCCACCATCTGCTTCTCTCCGCCACCGATCGCTTGGGGATACTTGTACATGTACTCATCCGCAGGCAGTTCCACCATGTCGAGCAGATTCTTGATCATTACCAGGTGATCCTTATTTGTCGTCATGTGATGCACTTTCAGGGGCACACTAAGAATCTGCTTGATGCTGCGTTTTGGGTTCAGGGATGAACCAGGATCTTGAAAGACAATCCGGATGTCCCGCTTTAGCGATTTGGCCCGCTTATCAGAAGGTTTGCTGATATCCTGGTCCTTGAACCGGATTTCACCGTCCGTGGGCGGATAAATCCCAATAATACACTGCGCGGTCGTTGTCTTCCCCGACCCGGATTCGCCGACCAGCCCGATCGTTTCACCCGTGGTCACGGAGAAACTGATGTTGTCAACCGCCTTTACGGTCCCTCTTTTGGTTAGAAAGTACTTCTTGAGGTTGTCTACGGCCAAAATCGCATCTGGCATCGGCATCAACTTCGATACAGGAAGCAAGTCACCCTGTGGCTGTCTCCAACGTTGAACGCGGATGGGTTTTCGGTTTGGCAGATTGTCATGGCACGCTCGCATCGTGGTTCGAACCGGCACCCCGCCGGGGGGGCAAGATAGTTCGGGATCCGGCCAGGGATTCCATCGCTGACGCCTTCACCCGTCAACTTGGGAACGCTGTTCATCAGCCCTTGACTGTAGGGATGAAGAGGTCGCGCGAAAAGCTCCTCGGTCTGCCCCTCTTCGACCATGGTCCCAGCATACATAATATAGAGCCTCTCGGTGAGGTCTATCACCACTCCCAACGAGTGCGTGATGATCACGACGGATACGTTCTTCTCTTCCACCAGTTCATCCAGCTTTCGCAAGATTTGATCTTGAATCGTGACGTCGAGGTTTGTTGTCGGCTCATCGGCCAGTAGAAGCTGGGCCGTTGTGCTAAGGGCCTCGGCGATGCAAACACGTTGTCTCATTCCGCCGGAGAGTTGAATGGGGTAGTTCGACATGATACGTTCCGGATCCGGCATGCCAGTCTCCTTAAGCGCGTCGATGCACCGAGTCGTGACCTGCTTTTTAGTGAGTTTCTGCCCGGACGCCCCCAGTGAGTCCTTTACGATGTCTCGAAGTTGCGTCCCGATTGTGAACACAGGGTTAAGAGACATTAGTGGATCTTGGAATATCGCAGTCAGCTCTGACCTTCGAAGGATCTGAATCTCTCTCCTTTTCATCTTGAGGATGTCCTTGCCGCGATAGAAGATCTCCCCGTCGGCAATCCTTGCAGGTGGCATGGGCAAGACACGCAGGATGGACTTGACCGTGGTCGTCTTTCCGCAGCCTGTTTCTCCCACCAGACCAACTCGCTCGCCTTCTCCAAGCGTTAGCTCCACACCGTTGAGGACCTTGAGATAGCCTTCGAAGATCTTGAAACCGACACTGAGACCTTTCACGGCCAATAGAGGCGATATCACTGGCCTCACACCTCCTCAACGGCAAACACGTCTCGCAGGCCGTCGCCAACGAGGTTGAATGCCAGGATGACCACTACAATGGCCAGCGCCGGGAAGATCGTCCCCCACCACTCTCCTGGGAGACGTTTTGCGCCTTCGGCCACCATCGTTCCCAGCCCCGGCTTCGGCGGCTGAACCCCGAGCCCGATAAAACTGAGCGTCGCCCCCAAGAGGATAACGATCCCCATGTCGAGCGTGATTTTCGTCATCACCGGAGCCAAGCAGTTGGGTAAGATCTCCTTGAACATGATGTGCAACTTGCTTGCCCCGGTCAACTCCCCCTCACGCACGAAGTACTCGTTCCGCAACGATGACGCAAGAGCGAACACCAAACGTGAGTACCAAGGCCACCACACCAGCGATATGGCCATCATCTGGTTAAATAAATTGGGCGACAACATAGCGGTTATTGCCAGTGCCAGCACTAGTGGTGGCACTGCCAGGAAGACGTCTGTGATTCTCATAATCACCGTTTCGATCCACGGTCCCTGGTAGTACCCGGCGATCAGCCCGAGGATCACGCCGGGGGCAACGCCGAGGCTGAGAACAACAACGCCGATCATCAGGGAGAATCGATACCCGAAGATCACCCGGCTAAAGACGTCTCGTCCGACCCGATCCGTGCCGAAGAAGTACTTCAGACTGGGAGGTTTCCCCGCATCTTGGAAATTGGTGTACGGCTTCGCGTGCCCGGGGTAAGGCGTGATGTACGGCGCGAGGATCGCAGCAAGGACGATGAGAATCAGGACCGCCAATCCAAGGACAGAGAGATGATTCCGGGAGAACTTGTACCACCCTTTGGCGAAGCCTCTGCGCTTCTGCTTAAGAGTGGCCAGCATATCAGCCTTCAGCTGTTCACGCATGACTAGGATCCCTCCCTACGCAGTCTTGTCGTCGGATCAAGGAACGTCAGGATGATGTCCACAAGCAGGTTCACCATGGCGAAGGTGAGGCCAATCACCAGAACCACCGCGACGATTGCGTTTAAATCCTTGTTGAGCATCGCCGTCACGGCGTATCGCGAGAATCCGGGCCACATGTAGACCATCTCGACCAGAAACGCGTTCGACATGAGGAACGCGAAGTCGAGTCCCATCACGGTTACCGTCGGGATGATCGAGGGTTTGAGCAAGTATTTAAACACCAGTCGCGAGGTGCGAATCCCGTGGACCTTGTGGACCGTGATGTAGTCCTTCTGCATATTCTCGACGATCGACGTCCGTGTAATCCGCCCCTCCTGCGCGATGTGAATCACAGCGAGGCTGATCGCAGGAAGGATCATGTGCTTGAGAGCGGTCAGGGCAAGATCTGGCCGGCCCGCCATTAGACTGTCAAGCGTCATGAACCCCGTGATCCTTGGGGGCGGTGTCATTATGAGCGGTAGCCGCCCGACGCCGGGTGCCAGCTTCAGCACCTGGCTGAAGATGAACAGCAGGAAGATGGCGACGACAAACGACGGTGTCGCGATCCCGAGGTACGAGACAAGCCGTGAAAGGCCATCCAACCAGGAATTCCGGAAGTAGCCGGCGAGAACGCCTGACACTTGTCCAACGATGGCAGAGATCAGTGTTGCGAACAGTATGAGTTCGAACGTCGCGGGGATAAACTGGAGCAAGTCCATCGTGACAGGCCGGCGTGTGTAGGACGACCTGCCCAGATCTCCCCGCACCAGGTTTCGCAGCCAGTAGTAGTACTGAACCGGAAACGGGTCGTTGAGATGCATCTCCTCCCGAACCCGTTCTACTTGCTCCTCCGTCGCCAGATGGCCCAGCGCTGCACGGGCCGGGTCTCCCGGCATGACCCGTGCAATAAAGAAGATCAGCATAGACAGACCAAAAAGAACGAACAACGACTGGAACAACCGCTTGCCGATAAATGTAAGCATGTTCTTCCCTATTGATTTCTCCAGATGATGGGGAGCGGGCCCAAAAGCCCGCTCCCCGCCTACGTGCCTTCTAGCCTCCGCGCAGTTGCTCCTTGAGGGTGAGGTTGATCCGCCAGTTGTGCATGTTCTCGCTGGGGCCGACGAAGACGATCGTCTCCTTCGGGCCAGCAATGTACGCCTGGTGAGCGAAGAGCGTGGGTTTCTGATACGGGTAGAACGCCAGGGCGTGCTCGGCGATCAGCGGCTGCACTAGCTCGTAGGTCAACATCCGCGCGTAGCTGTTCGGTTCCGCCCGCGTGCTTTCGAGCATATCGACGATCTGCAAATCTTCGAAGAACCAGTGAGCCTCGAAGATCCAGCCAAGGCCGTTAGGATGAAACATCATGTAGGTATAGTAGTCGTGTGCGGGAGCAGCCTGGGGGGCGAAGAGGAAGATTGTCATGTTCGGCGTCGTCTCCGGGGCAGAGCACTCCGCAGAGTACTCCGGCCACGGCGGGCCGGCTACTTCCACTGTCACGCCAAGCTGGGCCATGTCGGCCTGCAGCTGTAGGCCGACGTCTTCCTCGAAATCGAGACCGCCGCAGAAGTGGAACACAACCTTCACGTCATCCAGGTTGTCGGCGTACTTGGAGAGCGCGAGCTCCTGGCGCGCCCTCTCTAGGTCCTGCTTACGTGGCTGCGGCTCGATCGGTACGTAGCCTGGCATGTTCGGCAAGAAGATTCCTGTCTCTCCGTTGCCCAACGCCTCCCATGGACCGACTACACTCTCGTAGTCGTAGGCGTAGAGGATGGCCTTCCGGAAGTGCTCGTCGTCGGTCGGCGGCACCTTCGAGTTCATCCACACCGTCACGTTCTGGGCCCAGACACTCGCGAGATCGAAGCTCTGGTCACCCTGAATCTCCTGCAGTTGTGGCAGCGTCCAGCCGCCGTTGATCTCAAGATCCAGCCCGCCGGTCTTCAGCAGCGTCATCAACGTGGTGTAGTCGGTCTCCATGATGAAGATGAGCCGCTCGATGGGCACCTCATCCGGTCCCCAGCCCTCGTCGCTCCAGCCTTCGAAGTAGTCCACAAACCGCGTGGCTTCCAAGCGCTGGCCTGGGATGTGGCTGGTCATCATGTAGGGGCCGGTCCCTGCATCGTGTGTTCCCAGCCAGTCCTCACCGTAGTCTCCGAAATCCCCGTAGTCGCCAGACCCGAGATGCTCCAGTACGAGAGCCTTCTCCACAGGGAAGAACAGTGCCAGAGTGTCGGGGAAGATCGCGCTGGGCTTGTCCAGGACGAAATCGACCGTGTACTTGTCGATTACGGTTGCCGTTACCTGGCCCAAGGGACCAGAGTTTCCCCTTCCCATAGTGATGAATCGCGTCATGGAGAAAGCGACATCCTCGGCGGTCAGCTCGTTTCCGGAGTGGAACTTCACTCCCGGGCGCAGCGTGAATCGCCAGTGGGCGAGGTCTCCCCCTACCGCTTCCCAGCTTGTGGCCAGGTGGCCTCGGACTGGTCCTTCCGGCGAGGGGTAGACCAGCGGGCTATACAGGTTATACATCGTCTCCGTGTCGTACCAGTCTGACGCCGTGGCCGGGTCCGCGGTGATGACGGGGTACCCGTTGATGACTGCGACGTTCTCGACGGCCCCCACCGCACAACAGAATCCAATAACGGACAGCACCACAACCATACCTATAAGTCGTCCCTTTTTCACCTGACATCACCTCTCAGTGTGTGTGGTTTACATCTTTAGCCTTGAGTCTTCTTTATTATCACCTCCTTTTAGATTAGTGGAGAGGTTCAAACTTACTTATTGCTTCATCTTATTATTCTACCACCTGTCGCGCATGCGTTGACGTGTTTAAACGTGTTGCTCCCGCTTCAGTGACAACAACGATGTCCTCAATACGAACGCCGAATTCGCCCGGCAAGTAGATTCCCGGTTCCACGGAGAAGGTCATCCCTTCCTCAAGCTTCAGATCATTTCCCTCGACAATATAGGGGGCTTCATGGACGTCGAGGCCGATACCATGACCGGTCCGATGAATGAACCGGTCACCGTAGCCGGCGTTGGTGATCTCCTGCCGCGCGGCTCGGTCGATTGCTTGTGCGTCAACACCGGGCTTGACTACCTGTACCGCGTTTTCTTGGGCCCCTTTCACGATCTCGTAGATGTTCTGAATTTCGTTTGAGGGCTCACCACACACGATCGTTCGTGTCATATCCGAACAATACCCGTGAATGAGGCATCCAAAATCTAGGATGACGGCGTCTCCCGGCTCAATTTTTCGCTGGCCCGCTCGATAGTGAGGAAGAGCGCCATTTGGACCAGAGGCTACCAGCGTTTCAAACGCGATTTTCTCCGCTCCGTTTTCTTTCATCGCTTTTTCGAGAGCCGTGGCGAGCTCAAGCTCACTCATGCCTGATACTTTCAACTTCAGAATCTCTTCGAATGCTTGATCCGCGATGGCCCCGGCCTGTGACATGTGCTCAATCTCATCTGGGGACTTCTGCATGCGCAGGGGTATCATCACCTGTGAGGCCAAGCCAAAGTCAGCTTGCGGCAACGCTCCCTTCAGCGTGAGGAGAAACGTTGCCCACATCGAGTCGTCCACGCGCACTTTGGTGCTAGGTGTTAGGTGAAATTCCTTTACGGTTCGTTCCAACAGAGCCATCGGATCATCTTCATCCTTCCAGACGCGTACCTCTTCAAACGGCGAGGCTTGGCGTACGTGGTCAGCGTACAGCTCTGGAACGAGAAAGATTGGGTTCCCAAATTGTGGCACAAGTAGCAACAGCAGGCGTTCGCCGGGTTCATCGGTGAAACCACTGAGATAGTGCATGTTCGAGCCAAGGGAGAGGGCCATCAAATCAACGCTCAGTTCGGCCATCAGTCCCTGAGCTTTCGCGATCCTATTCTCGTAGATGTCCATATTACACCTTAATTGCTTGGTCTGAAGTTTTATTCTCTTAATACATCGATGGTGAGCTTCTCGGTCCCCTGTTGCCAAATTCGCACCCCGATTTCCTCGATTGTTTTCCATTGATCTTGAGAGATGCGTGCGAAGGGATTGACGGGCAAGTATCCTCTGTGATCCCTTAGCACTTCAGCGCCATAGTAAACACCAATCGCTTCTGCGGCCTCTGAGGGATCCAGCTCCCACTCTGTCCAGTAGACGACGTCCCCGGTGTTGCACGTAGCGGTCTGTCTTTCCCGGGGAATATTGCGCTTGGTCTTGATGGGAAAGTTGAACTCCCGTCCGCACCAACGTGAATGATAGACGGTGACCTCCAGCGGGAGGATCTCGAGGAATCCTTCCACAGACTTGGGGGCCACATCGGGCATTAACTCAGCGATTAATTCGCTCCCCCGCTCGAATCGAAACACGATCTTTTCTGGCATCCTCCCCCCTTAATGGTCTTTCTTCATTTTGTTTCTCAATTCCCCGGTAGCTTGGCCGTCCACTGTCATCGTTGTCTCATCGATGACGACGCCGTACTCTTCCCTTGCCTTTTCCAAGGACACATATCCATCGATGGCGTCTTGAAGAACCTTCTTTGGGTCTCGTTCCAGCGGTGAACCGTAACCTCCACCACCGCCCGTTTGAAAGCTGACGACCTCATCGGGGGCAAGCGGCAGGTTGGAGATTTTTCGCCACCGTTCTTCGCTGCCGTCGTTGCGAAAAATCACCGTAATGTTTGGTGTTGCATCCTTTCCACCAAACAAGCCCCATGGCGGCGTATATTTCACTCTATCCGTTGTGACAGTGAGCCCGGCCTCGTGATTAAGGATCCGATAGTCCCGTCTGACTCCCAGGCCACCCCGGAACTTTCCAGGCCCGCCGGAGTCCCGGACCAGCTCGCAGCGCTCCACGCGCCACGGATATCGCACCTCGGCAACTTCAGCCGGAACGCTGTACGTATCACCGAGATCCATCGAGAAGAGGGCCGACTCACCGTCCTCATAAGGTTTGCCGCCGTAGCCGCCACCGTCTGGTTCAGCACAGACGTAGTACTTCCCCGTTCTTGGGTCTGTCCCGTAGATGAAGTCCGCCATGGAGTCGCCGAAGTGGCCCGCTCGCACGCGATCTGGTACCGCGGGGGCAAGTGCTTTCAGCATCAGATCAGGGATTGTGGTTGTCGGAGCCGGCCACATCGCACAGGCAGCAGGGAATTGCGGCTTCAACAAACTCCCTTCTGGAATGACGATTTTCAATGGGCGGAAGAACCCCTCGTTGCTGGGCAGATCTGGAGTCGTGATGATCTTGAACCCGTACCGCGCGGATGAAACCGTTGACGGCTCGGGAACGTTCATCGGCCCGCGACATTGTCGATCTGTCCCCGTGAAGTCCACAGTCATTTCCTCATCGTCGACCGTTATCGTGACTTTCAGTTGCAGCTTCTCATCCAACGGTGCATCGTCATTGCCATCGCCGTCGAGCACGGCCTCTGCAGAGTAGGTCCCGTTCGGGATACGGCGGATGGCAGCGCGTGACATCCTCTCACCCTGATCGAGGATTTCTTGAAGGGCTCCCAATGTTACCCCAAGACCGTATTTCTCAATGATTTCACAGAACCGTTGACTTCCTGTTCGCACTGCGGCGATCATCGCACGGATGTCCCCTAACACGGGGTCAGGAACGCGAGTGTTTGCTCTGATCAGCCGGAACACGTCTTCATTTGGGCTGCCTTCGACCATCAGCTTGACCGGCGGAAGCCGAAATCCTTCCTGGAAGACTTCGGTCGTGTTGCTGTACCATCCACCGGGGTAGATTCCCCCCATATCGACAGTATGGCCACGGAAGGCCGCCCACCCGCGAATCACCCCATCGTGGAACGCTGGACAGAGGGCAACAAGATCGGGGCAGTGTGTACCGCCACCGTTGTAGGGATCGTTGCACAAGATGACATCACCTGGTCTCAAATTGGCGCGTCCAATCGTTTCATAGGTCGAATCAACGGAGTAACTGAGATTCGCCAGGAAAATCGGCAGCCCTGGTGTTTCAGCGATGAGGTTCGCCTCACTGTCCAAGACCGCACAGCTGAAGTCGACGACCTCGTAGAGGACAGGACTGTACGCTGCCCGTTCGACCGTCCTTCGAATGTCGCGGCTGGCTGCGATCAGTTGGTTACGGATCACTTCAATTGTTATCGGATCTGGCTTCATTGCTCCTCCTTGTCCAACGAGATGATCAGGTTGCCGTATTGATCGACGGTGCAGGTTTGTCCTTCTTCCACGACGGTGGTGGCAGTCGCCTCCTCGACGATCGTCGGTCCTGCCAGAGCATTGCCCGCGAGAAGCTTGTCGCGCCGGTAGATGTGGAACGTTTGGTACTTCCCTTTTCCAGCATAGACCTTCCGTTCTCCCAAGTGAGCCTCCGAGGGAGGAGATGTCGAACCGCTTGAGATGATTTTTAACACGGGTTTGGTCACCTTGCCCAGACCGACCACTTTGAGAGAGACGATTTCTTTTGGCTCTTCCGGAGCGTTGTGTCCGTAAACTCGCAAGTGAAGCTCATCAAAACTCTTTGTGAGGGCAGACTTGCTGCCTTCTGTCAGGCGAGCAGGAGAAGCAACAGCAAGGGTGTGCTCCTGTCCAACGTACCGGATGTCGAGCTGGTGAGACACGGCGATGCAGTCATCGGAGATGTTCTCCCGCGCGAATAGATCCTTCACCTGGTCCTCGAGGCTCTCGAACAACCGATTGATCTCTTCGACATTGGCAGCGTTCATCGGTTCGATGTAGGTCTGGCCAAAGTCGTGCCGCAAATCAGCCATCAACATCCCCCAGGCCGAGAACACTCCCGGAGAAGGCGGCACGATGATTGTGGTGATACCTAGTTCATTCGCGATGGCAGCTGCATGGATCGGTCCGGCCCCACCGAACGCCACCATCGTAAACTCCCTCGGGTCGTATCCTCTTTTCACCGTCATCGATTGCAGCAATCCAGACATGTTGGTGTTGACGATCTTGATGATCCCCAGTGCGGCTTCATCGACACTGAGCTCGAAGTGATCGGCCACCTTTTGAATCGCTTCACGGCCCAGTTTGGGAGAGACTTCCATTTCACCACCGAGGAAGTACTCGGGATCAAGGATTCCCAGTTGGAGGTTCGCGTCAGTCACCGTAGGCTCAGCACCACCGAGCATGTAGCAAGCCGGGCCGGGATCCGCTCCCGCGCTTTGTGGGCCAACGTGCATGGCTCCGGCCTCATCGATCCAAGCGATGCTCCCTCCGCCGGCCCCGATCTCGCGCAAGTCAACAACTGGAAGTAGAATAGGACGTCCTTCAACCAGATATTGATCGGCCGCTTCCGGCAGGCCATCTGTGATGATGGATGTCTTAGCTGTGGTTCCCCCCATGTCGTAAGAGATGACGTTCTTATAGCCGATTGTACTAGCCAGTTGTGCGGCTCCAATGGCGCCTCCCGCTGGCCCAGACTCCACCATCGCGATGGGCATCTCTCGAGCAACAGGAGATGCCATCACGCCACCGTTTGATTGCATGACCTGGAGGACGTGTTTGAACTGGTGCTTGCTGAGTTCCTCCTCCAGACTATTAAGGTATCGCTGCACGACGGGCATCACGTAAGCATTCTGTGCCGTGGTGCTTGTTCGCTCGTATTCATAGTACCGTCTTGTGATCTGATGGGAGAGTGCCACTGTTGCTTCTGGGTAGTGCGCTATCAAGAACTTACCGATTTCTTGTTCATGGTCTGGATTGGCATACGCATTGAGAAGACACACGGCAATTGCCTCGATCTTCTTTTCCTGCAAATACGCAATGATCTCCGATAGGTTCTCTTTAACTAGAGGGACCAGGATTTCTCCGTTTGGCCCGGTCCGTTCGTCAACCTCCAGCCGAAGATGTCGAGGAATCAGCGGTGTCGGTTTTTTGTACAGGGCGTTGTACATCTCCGTGCGGTTGGAGCGGCCGATCTCCAACACGTCGCGAAATCCTTTTGTGGTGACCAGCGCAGTGTTAGCGCCTTTTCCTTCGATCAGTGCGTTGATAACTACTGTGGTTCCGTGTGCCAAGAAAGAGACTTCGCTTAAGGGTGTCTCGAATTTTTCGATACTCTGAATTGTGCCAATAGCAGGATTATCCGGTGTAGAAGAAACCTTGCTGACTTTTATTTTGCCAGTGGTTTCATCGAGCAACACACCATCGGTGAACGTACCGCCCACATCCGTACAGAGTCTATACATTCTCGCCTCCGGTTAACGTATTCTATGACTTTCGTTGGGATTTAGCTATAACCTTCCTTACTTCTTTAATGGTAGATCCTTCACTTCGGATACCCATCAGCAATTTCGGGCATTTGGCGGTTTGGGCCCAGAGCACCTTAGCTCCTTCTTTATCGTGCGTTTCACAGACATGAGGAGTGGCTGACAGCAAGTGATAGCTATCTCCGGAGCCGAGGTTATACGAATCCTCATCAATCGATAGCCTGATGCGTCCCTCGAAGACATACCCGAACTCTTCTCCTTCGTGAGACGCGAGCGGATTGTGACAGTCAGGAGACATTTCGCCGATGAGAATTTCAAGATGCCGGTCGGGAAAATCGCCACTTAAAAACCGATACTTAATTGAGGTGTCCGACAAGTTGATGTGCGAGTGATTCTCATCTTCGGTGCCTTGGCCCGCCTTTATTTTTGAAAAGCTGGGACGTTCAACGATGGCTGTCTCCTCCCTGAGAAAGCTAAGTGACTTCGCGTATTTTGCCGTTTGCACCCAAAGGACCTTGGCACCCTCCTCATTGCTCGTTTCACAACTATGGGGAGTTGTGGCGACCAAGTGATAACTGTCCCCGGGACCAAGAGCGTAAACCTCTTCTCCGATCGTCAGCTTGACAGTTCCCTTTAGGATGTATCCGAACTCTTCACCTTCGTGTGGCGTGGGAGGATTGTGATAGCCAGGTGTCATTTCTCCGATGAGCGCCTCAAATTCTCGGCCCGGAAAGCCTCCGCTCAAGAAGCGGTATTTGATCGATGCGTCCGACAGATTGATGTAGGGTAAATTATCGCCTTTGGTGATTTCAGGCGGCCTTGGATCGGCAAGAAATGCCATGCCCGGTCCGTCGGAGAGGACGAGTAGGTCAGGAAGCGAAACGTCCAATGCTGTGCAGATAGCACGCAACGAGGGGATGGAGAAGGAGGACAGGCCCCGCTCTATCTGAGAAAGGAAACTTACCGACAGGTCACATTGTTTCGAAAGTTCTTTTAGGGTTAATCCACTCTGCTGACGTACGGCGCGGATTCGCCGGCCGAGTTCGGGGAACCTTTCACTTGCCATGCAACTAGCCTACTTGGGTCGGTGAAAGAAGTCAAGTATTTGTGAAATTGGTTTCTCAATTAGTGAATTTGGCAGGGTTGCAGATCGTGTGTGTTGCCAGAATACTGTCACAAGCCTCCTAACAGAGTCTCGTGCGAGCTGCTGCGAAACGCATTTAAAGAGGGCTCAACTAACGGTAGTTGCTTTGGGGGAGCAAACTGTCTCTGCGCGCTGTTAGCACACCCTCCTTTCAAGATCACTCTGTCCTTTCCGGGCTCAAGGAATGATCCTTGTCCCGGCCCCTTTCCTTCTGCGGATTGAGTTCTTGCAGAACATTTACCAGCCAATGGCCGTGAGCGACCTCCAGAACGTCTTTTTTGCTCAGACGATAGCGAGTGGCCACTCGGTCGAAGCGCAGCTTCGCACCCTGCTGATGGCTGGACTGGCGACGTTGATTGGTTTTCTGCCGATTGATTGGGTGTTTGAGTGAGAGATGCGAACTCCACACCAGAGGAAGTCCTTCGGGAAGGTGGGGCGATCGTTGAAACTCTACGTTGGAATTCGTGTAGATAGGGACGTAGAATCGCTTGCAAGGAGGAGATGGTGAAGCGTCTCATTTCGCTCTCCACTCTAGTGATCGGCCTGTTTGTAGTGGGAGTGGTGCATGCTAAGCCGGATCTTGTCGTCTTTGACATCGCCTTGCAGCCAGCGAGTCCTGTCGCTGGCGAGGCTGTAACGATCGCAGCCACGATAAGGAACGCAGGAACGCGTGACGCTGACAGAGCGTTTTTTGTCCGATTCACTATGAATCGCGTGCAGATTGAAACCCCAACGGTCCCGGATGGCCTCAAGGCCGGCCACTCCAAAACTGTTTCGGTAACCTGGGGGGCGGAAGTAGGTACCCACACGATTATGGTGGAGGTC
>CAZOUO010000054.1:0-13856 GCA_964582975.1 uncultured Thermotogae bacterium
TTGGTCAAGTAGGTGCTTGGCCTCATCCGTGCCCAACTCATCAGGAGCCGGTTTCCCGCCCGAGGTGTGGCAGTGGATGCAATCGAGGTTGCAGGCAGTGGTTATCTCCCAAACCGGATGGGCGGGAAAGCCGATGCACCCCATTCCCCGTGACCCGGCTGCGCCAGGAAGGCACCTGAAACCATAGGTGAGGAACCAACGCGGCAGCCCCCGCCAGCCCGTCAGCCTGCCTAAGTAGAGCGCACTTGCCGCTTGACGGAGGATCAGGCCCGGCGACCACCAGTAAGGCCGCACGGTGCGCCTTGGCTTTTCGCCCCATTCCTCCAGCCAGTGGCTCACGCCCCAAACACCCCAAGCGACAGGATGAAGGCAGCGGTGGTACCAAGATTCACGACCAAGTTCGCCCCACACAGCCTTTCCAGCGCGAGCGGATCCCGCCAGCGACCCCTCATGACGAGCGTTACCAGGACAACCGATAAAAGGAGAATCGGCAGGCAGAACCAAAGCGCCTGCAAGGGGACTCCCTGCGTGAGCGAAACTCCGACAACCCCCACCGCCGCAAGGTGTACAATGGCGTAGAGGACCGCCGCGCGCTCACGGCCGAGCCGCGCCAGCAGGTTGCGTTTGTTGGCGGCAAGGTCTGCCTCGTAGTCGGGGTATTCATTGAGCAGAATCACGTTAAAAATTGTCAGGCCGATCGGCACCGCTAACCAGTGAATGAGTCGGTCGATCGTCCCAACTTGCAGGTAATAGGAAACCGCGACCGGCAGCCAACCGTAGCAAAAGGCGATCCACACTTCTCCCCAACCTCGGCTGACCCAGCGAAGCGGTCGGGTCGAGTAGAAGAATCCACCCACCATCCCGATCGCACCAAATGGAATCGTCCACACCCCAGTGCGATAGCCAAATTGCAGGAGGACGCCGACTCCGCTTGCCAAAACGAGAGCGAGGATCGACATCATTAACGCAGCCCGTCGCGGCAAGATCCCTTTCGCGATCATTCCCGAGCCACCGGCAAACCGGCTGGCGATTTCCTTTTTTGCAGACAAGGTATCCTCTTTGACGTCCCAATACTCACCCGCTGTGTACGTCGATAGCATGACGAGTACCACGCCCAGTGCGCCCCAAACGAAGACGTCCCAGCGGAAGGTCCCTTCCAATCGCCACGCGAGCACGGCACCCAGCACAAACGGCAACACACCCACCGAGTGAAACGGCAAGCGGGAAAGGACAAGCCACGCGCGCAGCTTTCCGATCATGCTTCTCAACCCTCCAAATGTCGTAGGCAAAGGCCTCTGAAACGATCTAGACTTTGCCACCTCTCGTCTTCGCCCACAAATCCGTTAGAATGCCAAGAAACGACCGTAACCGCTATCGAGGAGCATTGTACCATGCAACATCGCAAGCATCCGTGGATCGAGCTCATCGTGGAACTGGTTGCGTTTGCCAGTTTGTCTGCAGCGATTATCCTGCTACGGCGGAACAATTTGCACCTACTCCTGTCGGTGTTAGGGATTTGTGCGGCCGTGTTTGCGCGTTGGCACCGCCGGCAGGACGTGGTCTTCTTCTTGGTCATCGCCGTTGTCGGGACAATCGCAGAGACGGTGTTCGTCCACTTCGGCGTGTGGCGCTACGCCAATCCCTCCTACCTTGGCGTGCCCGCGTGGTTTCCGGTAGCGTTCGGCACAGCGGGCCTAATCGGGGCGAGGCTCGTCCGGACACTAAGTGCGATATGGGATCAAGGGTGGACTTCGAAAGGCTCTATCAGATAAATACAATGGTTTTTTGCTGCAAGAATCGGGTTTGACTCCCGGTCTTTCATTGCGATATTTAAGAAAAGGCCTTCAGGAGGATGGGTGAAGGCAAGCTATGGGACCTATACCAACAAATGGCTGATCATCACTCCGTTCGGCATCGCGGTCATTCTTATTGGGCTGGTATTCCTGCCAATACCGCTTTGGGCGACGGTGCTTTTGGCTGCACTGGCAGGATTGTCTGCCCTCATCGGCACCTACATGCTGTACATGACGTGGGCACTGAGCGACGATGACTACAAGAAAGCACTGCGCGATGCGATCCTTGAACGGCTGGACTGGGACGGCGAAGGCACGGCGCTCGACATCGGTGCAGGCTCCGGCCTGATGACGATCGGCCTGGCGTTGCGGTATCCCCACGCCAAAGTGGTGGGCTGCGACACGTGGGCGGCCGGATTTGTCGGACTCAGCAGAAACCGTTGTGAGCAGAATGCCATCGCGGAAGGGGTCGCCGACCGTGTCCGCTTCGAGGAAGGCAATGCCGTTCACCTACCCTATGAGGAAGCAGCATTTGACGCCGTGGTGAGCAATTACGTGTTCCACGAGGTCCGCGAACAGAAAGACAAGCTCGCTCTGCTGCGGGAAGCCCTACGTGTGTTGCGGCCCGGCGGCGCGTTTGCGTTTCAAGATCCGTTTGGAATGAAGGCCCTCTACGGCGATCTCGACACGCTTCTGGAATCCCTACGGTCGGATGGACTAGCAAAGGTGGAGATCGTCCCGCTCGCCAATGTTGTGAGAATCCCGCTCCTACTACGACCGCTCACCTTTGGTTCGAGCATCCTGTACGGGGTGAAGTGAATGGCAACGCTAGTGCTGCAGATAGCTAGTAGTATATAACTTTTGTACATATCTTACAATGCTGCGCCATGCATCACGCTGTCTCTGTAATCGCCATTACAAAGATCGGTGGCGGGTTACGAAAGCGTAAGAAGAACTATGTAGCACAGGATCAATGAAACCCTGTAGTCCTGCGACTTTTCCGGATTTGAGTCCACCCTGCGAAGGTGATAAAGATCACACTGGCGACCAAGGAGCCTTCGCTACCCAATTTCCCCGATCTCCCCGATGAGCCCCTCTTGACAAGCTCTACCACGTAACGTATATTACAGTTACCTGACAGCAGCGGGTTCGAAAGAATGAGCTGCAGAAGGTGGTCTGAACCTAGGTCAGGGAGAGGTTCAGACCATTTTCTTTTTTATAAAGCGCGCTTTAGTAAGCGGGCGCCACTCGCCAACGATTATTGAGAAAAAGCGGACGGGCCGGTGAGTTCGTTTTTCGTGCCGCAGCACGTTCCCCCTCATCCTGACAGCAGCCCGGCCCGCCGTCGAACCAAGCGTGATGCTCATTACATTGTGACACGCATAACACAAATCACGTGAAAAGTCAATAGGTCTAGGTTCTCAGCCTTACACGGGCTGAAAAGCCCTTCTCAAGAAGGGTTATTGCCACAAACAGCGGCGAATGACAGAGTCAGGCCCCAAAATTCGTTCGCGGAAAGAGAGCCCGAACGGAATGCAACGTTACTGGCTCCGCTTTTCTTTCACCGTCTCTAGTCCCACTGGGTGTCCGCCAGCTGAGCGCGGACGAACGCTCTGACGGCCTCAAGATCCGAGGCCACCTCGACCTTGTCCGGTAGATTGGGGATCTCCTCGCGGCCTTTTAGATACGCGATCAGCGGACGGCCGTAGCGCAGCGCCAGCTCAACCTCGCTCGCCGTACCGGCCGATCCCGGCAAGGCGATCAGGACATCGGCGGTGAGGACGTTTAGGTGATTGCGCGACAGCGGGTCGGTCCCCTCCGCCCCGCTTTTCGACAGGTGGGTGCGGATCGGAATCTCCACCCACGGGTTGGGATAACCGGGTTTTGAGGTGTACCCGGAATCCGTTGACTCTCCGGGAAGGATCCCGATCACCAGCCCCTTGCGATCGGGACCGCGATGAAACGCGCGGCTGACCGCCTCCATCACCCCGCCGCCCCCGCCGGTGAGCAGATGCACCCCCTCGCGGGCGAGCCACTCGCCCAACGGCCTGGCCTTCTCCTCGTGCGGCTCGCTACCCGAACCGAGCACCCCCACGATCGGCAGCCGGTTCACCTCGTCATCCTTTCTTCACGAAGACGGCATCGTAGACCGGGCCGATCGGAAAGAGCTTGTGCTCCCTCGATCGCTCTTCCTCGAGGCCGACCCCGTTCATCAGGGCGCGAATCCCGTCCGGAGTCACACCGTGAGAGGGCTTCGCCGGCTCGCGCAGGTAGAGCTTCCCTGCAGGTTTTAGAACCCGCCCCAATTCAGCGACGGTGTTTTTTCGCTCGCCCTCCGGAATGTCGTGCAGCGCGTTGTGGATGACGATGCGATCGAACGAGGCTTCTTCCAAGCCTAGGTTATCGATCCGACCCAACAGGCACTTGGCCTTCGGGTAGCGTCGCAGCCGCTTCTCCGCGATGCGGACCAACGGCGGGCAGATGTCGACGCAGGTCACCGAGCCACCATCCTTGAGCCGCGGGGCCAAATGCATCGCGATCCCGCCGCTGCCCGCCCCGAAGTCGAGGACCACTTCATCGCCTTTGAGATCGATCGTGTCCGCGTAGCGACGATAGAAAGAGGAAAACAGGCGCGGACCAAGCCATCCATCAAAGAACACAAAGAGAAAAGAGGGGTTTTCGAAGTCCATGTTAAGCTCCTTTCGCGCCCTTACAGGACAATCGAGCTTCTATTCTAACGCTCAGGCAACCTCGTTCCTAGCCTCGGCGGATAGACGGTTTGTTTTTGGTGTTTCCAATGTTTTACGATGATCCGCAACATGGACTTTCGTGAAAAAGAAAGTCGAGAGATCAGAATTGGTTGATAGATGACCACAGGTAGAAATTCATAAGGAGGTGAGACCCATACCATCATTTGGCCGTCCAGACCCAGATTTGGTCTACGATCTTCAGGAAGAGATGGCCGCAATTGACAACTGGTTTACGCATCGTCAGGTACCGACCAGTCAGCCGGGTCACGTGTTGCTGTCGAGCTGGAACATCGCCAATCTCGGGGAGCAGGATCGCGATCCCAAGGACCTCGAGCTCATCGCCCACATCCTGCAACGATTCGATCTCATCGCGGTACAAGAAGTCAAAGAAAACCTTGAGCACTTCCGCACCGTCGCCGAGCACCTCGGGCAACAGTTCGATTGGGTCGTGAACGACACCGCAGGCAACCAGGAGCGACTCGCTTTCATCTTCCGAAAAGACAAGGTCCAGCCGAGGCGATTGTTCGGAGAAGTGGCGATCCCCGAGCGATTGTTTCCCCGCCACACCGTTGTTGTCCCGTACACCTACAGGAGGCAGCGCCGCGTTGAGGTCTTCTACAATCTGCGGTTCACCCCGTTTGACCGCAATCCGTTCATCGGGACATTTCGTTCGGGCAATCTCGATTTCGCCCTCGTCAACGTTCATCTGTACTTCGGCGCCTTCAAGGACTCCAAGAAAGTCGCAGACAGGGCGAAGTATGCGCGGCGGGTGTTGGAGATCTTCGCCCTCGCGAAGTGGGCGAAAAAGAGACAGCAGCGCTCGGCGACCTACGACCGCGACATCATCCTCCTCGGAGACATGAACGTCCCGCAGATGGCCGATGACGACGCCGCCTTCTCAGCTTTGAAGCGGTCCGGCCTTCGTCCTCTCAATTACCACTCCAAGACAGGCGGATCGAATCTTGACGGGAGCAAGACCTACGACCAGATAGCGATCACGCCAACTATGGCACAGAGGGAAAGATTCCCTTACGACGTCTTCGATTACGACAACGCCGTCTTCGCCGCGAAGTGGAACGAACTCGTGGAAGAATTCGGCGAAGAGAAGGCCAATCCGAAATTCAACCCCTACGTGAAGTTCCACATCTCGGACCACCGCCCGATCTGGATGCAGCTCGACACCGCAGTGTAGGGTTTGCTCTGCACAGACGCTCTCCCTACGCCTTCGGCGGCTGGTGGAACAACAAGCCCAGCTTCATGGGAAGTCACATGTTGCCGGTGACCACGAACTTGCAGTACGCCAACATGGTCACGCGGTGGCCTAGCAAGGATTTAGAGAACAAAGATAGTTTTCATGTTGCTACGGTTCAGTCCATCGAACGCCACGCATCAGCGGCGCGAGGTACGAGCGTCCGACTGCATGGGCTTGTTAGGCGTCCTCGCTGAATCAGAAGACATTCACTCCGATGGGACCAGAAACAACCTTCATATTCTCATCATAGAGGATCTCAACTGTCATATCCAAAACATAACACCAATATTTCCTGCTGAAGCTGACATTTACGATTATTCTCTCCGCATCGTCTGGTGCTATCTTGTGGGAAATGCTGAGAGCGTTCCTCTCAGCGTTGGTTATCTCAAGATCGTACTCACCACTGGGCTCCACGCCTGGCAAGGCATAAGCAAGTCTTTTCACCTTGATGTTGAGCTCGCGCGTGAAAGCAACAGAGTCTCCATCATTAACCAACTTGATATCCAACCGTCGGACAGTCTGAGAGACTTTCTCGACATCAATATTGATGATTCGTAACTTAGCAAGTTGCTTGAGTGGTGGGTTGGCAGCGAGTTGAGCGGGATTAAAGAAGAACACTATAACAAACACAGCCAGAGCGCCGCCAGCGCGAATCAACAGCCCGGCAATTGTACTCAATTTGAGTTCAATGAATCCCGGGATCATAGCAGCCACACCCGCTGCTGCCAAAGATAGGACTATTCTGAAGACATTATATTGGAAAACCGTAGGTGTGGGGAACACCACTGCCAGACACAGCAATGCCACAACAAAAGCGACACCAAATCCAAATGCTATCTTCACTTGTGCCTTCATCGTCTTTTCGGACCCCTATAGTCGCCTAACGGACAAACTCAACGGCCCCGAACGCTTTCGGGGTCCGCTGTAGTGATTGTTAGGCAGGTTCTTCATCTGTTTTTTCTAGACCGAGGGAATCAATAAAGCTACGCCCAGTCTGTGTGATTTTCAAAATATCAGGGGTGGTCTTGATATTGCCGATCGTCATGCTCGCCCTCATTTCTTCTAGTTGAACATAACTGGCATCGAAGAGGCGTTTCAAAAGTAGATTCAGATAAGATGGCCAAGGAAGACCATGAGTGGAAGGTGCTGCGTAGAGGGCAAAAAGGGTGTCCAGTTCGAACTGAGAAAATTTGTCGTGGGCAAACCGTAGATTGGCTTTATAGATTCTTAGGGATTTTCTATCAATATCATTCCGATCCGCTCGCCGGTGGCAATTTGGGCAAAGCGCAATTAAATTGTCATAGTTGTGTTCTTTGCATTGCTCCCACGGAACAATGTGATGAACATCTACATCGATATGCCTGCAAGTGGGAATGGCACAACGGTGACCTGCTTCAATAAGGACACGGCGGCGGAGTTCCATAGGGATTGAGGGCCTTGCTTCAGTCATGAAATTACCTGCCTAACATTGTTTATATCGATCTGCATAACACCCCAAATACGTTTGCGATTGCCGTATAAGACGCCCGCAAATGAAGTATCGGTTTGAGCCTAAGCGCAGACATACCAGGCTGTTGCGTCGAGGCAATGTTCTTATCACAGTGTCTTGTACGGATCAGCATAAAACCCTCCATGTCCATCTCAGAGCACATCGACGGGGCTGCGAACTCCGGCCGGTCCAGCAGTTTCGGCATTGCGCCGAGGACCGAACAACGGGCCTGGCCTCCTCTGGTCAGGTTCCAAGCATCTGATACAACACGTCCGTTCTCCATGCATCTCTCTACTTTAGTGAAAGTATAGGATCTCCTTTCGCGCCAGTCAACAAGTTTTGCCTCCTGACACCGACCACTAGTGGGTCTACTATCGAATTGGAGAGTAGCGAAGAACAGGCCCTGCACAGTCTGTTTTCCGCTCCGCCTGGAAATGAAACCGCTGTTGCGGTAGCCTGCACCCCCAAAGGAATCTTGATCGTTGCGACTCCACGCCCGACTAGAGTAAGGCACTAGAATGAGAATCGCTCTGGTATCCGATACGCAGGGAAATCCGGGGGCACAAACCTTATTTCACACCATTGGAACTCACTGTCGAGGTCTAACGTGAGGTTCTAGCTCCTTGACTCCTCAATGAGGACAACTCATCCGCGAAATGTTCTTCGGAAAGAATAAAAAAAGGCCAGAAATAGGTATCCTGTCCCCCGAATTTCCCTAAAACTTCACCCCTAACTGGTACACTTTTTCTAGGTATCCCTTTCGGACCTCGTCTGAAACTTGTAAAACGCTGTATAGGAAGACATGTTCGACATTCTGAACGCCAACCGTCTTCAATATGTTCTCTTCAAAGATGGTCTTGTTAGCAGTTTCCAATCCCAACTGCTTGAAGAATGGTTCAGGAAACACCATCGTGTTAATAATTAGAGCCTTTTTATGAGAAAGAAGGCCCTGAGGTCCCATCTCACCTTTCTTTGGACCTCTGTATGCAAATCCAGCCGAGAAAACCCTATCCATCCAACCTTTGAGCGTGCCTGGTAGACTCCCCCATATGATTGGAGAGATGAAAACCAAGGCATCCGCTTCTTTTACCTTCCCTTGTTGTTCCAATACATCATCCGGCGGCTTCACACCTTTAAATTGAGCCAAATCCTGCGAATTGATGCGGGGGTCAAATCCTATCCCGTACAAATCCACTGTCTCAGAAGAATGGCCACCATCCTTAAGACCTTTCGTAAATTCTTCAAGAATGGCGTGGTTGAATGACTCTGGATTCGGGTGTGCATAGACTATCAAGACTTTCATTTCTTACCTCCCCTTAAGAATTAACTATATCTTAGGTCTTTCCCCGGCAATTTACAACACGACCAGGAAGAAGGCGGAAGAAGGAAGGAAGAAAGTAAGGTCTACCGTGTGACAGGTCGCGGTAACGCGAGGCAGGATCTCTTCCTGGATGATGTTGTCCACCGAAGGCAAGTAGCTAAGCGCCGAATGCCGCTGTAGTGACTGACATTTGACGGCCGTCCTTTCCGAGGCTGACTGTCCGGCTAAACCGCAACTGCCAGACGGTCCTTCTCACTCATACCCCAAATCTTTTGCTTTGCCAATCCCTGCCTGCCTTCCGTTCCGCCTGGAAATGACGGCGCTGTTGGAGTAGCCTGCGCCCCAAAGGAGTCATGATCGCTACGCCATCATGCCCAATCACGGTGAGGCACTAGAATGAAGATTGCTCTGGTATCCGATACGCACGTTCCCGCGAGCCTGCCGCGGCTTCCTGATCGGCTCCTTCAGGAGCTCGCCGGGGCTGACGCAATCCTCCACGCCGGGGATCTGGTCACGCTCGATGTTCTCGAGACGCTCGGGGCGCTCGCGCCGACGACCGCCGTCTCCGGGAACATGGATCCACCGGAAGTCACCCGCAGGCTGAACGCTCAGGAAATCTTGAAGTTGGGTGGTCGAACGATCGGACTGAAGCACGGCCACCAGCGCCGGCGACTACAGAGCCGCTACATCGCCCTCCCCTACGATGCTTCGGAGTTCGACCTCTTCTATCAGGTGATGGCGACCCAACTTCCGGACGCGGAGATCATCGTCTTCGGCCACTTCCACGTGCCGGTGGTCAAGGAATGGAACGATCGGCTGTTCATCAACCCCGGGGCTGTTGCGCCCTCGCACGGCCGATCGAGCTTCGCCGTCCTCGAACTTGGGGAGAAGGCAGACGTTCACTTTATTTCGCTGTAGGAATCCCTATTGGCTCTTGCCGCGGAGATCGATCGGCCAGGTATCAACCACTTCGTCGTTCCTGACGACGAAGTAGCAGTCGAACTGGTTCACCGTGGGGTCACAGTGTGAGACGACCAACTCCACGACCTCACTCAATTCGGGAAGTGCTTGCCCATCACTGGCACTCAACCGGCCGTATTCGTCACCGAACCAGTCGTACTGCAGGCTTTCGTACTTGGGCGTGATGACGCGTGGAATCCCGCCGTGGCGGTAGAGTGCCTTAAGACCAGCGTCGACTGTCACGAAACCGCTCTGGTTGACGCTTACAGCAGTTGTCAGTAGCCGTAGTGCCGGGCGAAACGTGGAGAACTGATTAGGATCTTCCTTGGAGCCGATTGCGAGGTATTCAGCGTCCATCAGTACGTAGGAGCCCACTTGGAGTTCGGTGAGCTCCGGGATCGCAAGATCGATATCGTAGGTGCCTGTTCCGGAAGCGCTGAAGATGGCGCATGCAGGGGCCTTCGCCTTCAGCGTGCGGAAAACGCGGATCGCGTCCTTCAAGCTGGCGGGCGACGCCTCCGCTCGCGCCTCGTAATCCGGGATGTGCTGGACCTGGCCGGCGTAGGCCTGAATCCCCTTGAGGCACAGGTGGTCACAGTCGAACACCAAATCGGCAAGCTCCAATGCGCGGTCCGCAGGCACACCGGTCCGGTGAAGCCCCACGTCGATGTCCAACAACACATCCATCCGCAGATCACGCACCCGTAGCGCATCATTGAGCAGTGACACGTTGTTCGGATGGTCTACGACGGTCATCAGGGAGGGCGAACGCTCCAGCAATGCCAGAAGGCGCGCTACCTTCGTTGGAGTGACCACAGGACCTGTAATCAAAATTCCCTCGATGCCAGCGTCGATCAAAGCCCCGGCCTCCGAAACCTTCGCGGCACAGATGCCAATTGCGCCCATCGTAATTTGCTTTTTTGCTATCAGCGAGCACTTGTGCGTCTTGGCGTGAGGACGAAGGGTCTTCCCAGAAGCAAAGACGGAGTCCTGCATCGTTCTCAGGTTCTCCTCAAAGGCGTCGAGATCCACAATAAGGCACGGGGTATCAAGCTGATCCTTTTTCATGTGCAAGCTTCATCCCCTCTGAGACCGCTTTCTCAAGCAAAGCTTCGATGCTCCTATAATCGCACAATCAATCCGGGAAATTCCAGGGAAGATCGAAGGACATAAGCTCTAGTTCTAGCGGCCTTGATAGGTACTGACGGTTATTTTGGAGCACGGTAGAGCCCAATCCCACAATCCGACACCAAGGCCTGCCAGTTCGGGCCTATTCTTGCCTCCGAAATTACTGCGTGCCAGTTGCCCAGCATTCCCCAGGGAAACCAACGATCTCCTCCACTGGCTAGCCATACTCACAGGAGAGCACTGAGACTCCACCACAGTGTCCCCTTGGGGATTGACAGATCTTGTCACTGTGATAAAATATTAGCATATTATTTTGCAAAATCGGATCGAAGGAGGAGCGCATATGGCCATCGTGAAAATTCGCACCAATCGCCAGGTGACCGTCCCGAAAGCCATTTTCGATGAGCTCGGTCTGAAAGAAGGAGACTTCGTCGATGTGAGCCTGCGGGGCTCGGATATCGTCATTAAGCCCAAACGGCTGGTAGATGTTGAGGAGTCGTTGAGCCCGGAAGAGGAAAAGCTCGTAGAGAAAGGCTTCAAGCAGCTCAAACGGGGCGAGGTCGTGGCCTGGAAAGAATTGAAGCATGAGCTGGGCCTGTAGTCTCTCCCGAGAAGAGGCAAAGCAACTTCGCCGTTTGCCGCAAGAGCGCCAAAAGCAGCTCGCTCAGGCAATTGATGAAATGGAGCACGATCCCACCCGCGGCGATGTCCGCCCGATTAAGAGTGGGAAATTCAAGGGGGCTTTGCGCAAGCGCGTGGGCCGTTATCGCATCGTCTTCTCTCTAGATCCGTCAGAGAAGTGCATAGAGATCGCTGCTATCCTCGTCCGCACCGAGAGTACTTATCGTTAGACGCCCATCGAGAGCTGCCATATCTTGCTTTGTCCTTCCTCCAAAGTCACTCGACTGATGGTCGTCGTGCTATCCGGAGAGAACATGAAGAACTCATATCTACGCAGTTGGCAGAATGCCGAGCTCGCAATACTATGGTTCCGGCGTGTGGCTTAATCACAATCAGGCGTAAGCAATCAAGGAGAACTGCTATGGCTATCGAAGCGAGATACGTGCACACCAACCTCATCGCTCAAGACTGGAGAAGACTTGCCGAGTTTTACCAGCGGGTCTTTGGATGCACTCCAGTGTCCCCCGAGAGCAATCTTTTTGGGCGATGGGTCGAAAAGATTACAGGAGTCGCTGACGCCGAGATCCGCGTCGTACACTTGCGATTGCCCGGGTATGATAGCAAAGGCCCAACGCTGGAAATCATTCATTACAACAACCAAGAAAAGCGGCAGGCAACGGCAGCCAATCGGCCCGGTTTTGGCCACATTGCCTTCGCGGTCGATGACGTCAAAGCAGCCCTGGACGCAGTGATTGCGGCCGGTGGCGGGAGAGTAGGTGATGTAGTATCTGTGGATATCCCCGGTCGGGGGAGGGTTACGGAAGTCTATGCCACCGATCCAGAGGGCAACATCATTGAATTGCAGACGTGGGAAAACCGATGACTGGAGGGGTCCGTTGACGTGATCGAGTTACCGGAAGCTGTGACCCTTGCCAGGCAGATGAACGAGACCCTTGTGGGCAAAACGTTCGCTAGGGCAACGGTCGCTGAAAAGCGACCCAAGTGGATGTTCCTCAATCTGGCACCGGAGCAATACGACATGAAGCTTGCCGGTGTGCGTGTGGATGAGGTGACCGCCGACGGGAAGTGGATCTTCACGAAACTGGACAGTGGAGAGATCTTCTTACTCGGAGAGATGTTCGGACGCATCCAATACCACCCTCCAGAGGGACCTGCGCCGAAGAAATACCACATGCTCGTCACGTTCGACGATGAATCGCGACTGTCAATCACAATCCAGATGTGGGGATGCGCCCAGGTTCTCACACCGAAAGAGTTGGAGGATCATCTCTACGCAGGCCATCGCGGACCTTCGCCAACCAACGAGCAATTCACGCCCCGCCAGTTCGAGACTATTCTCGATGCATACGCAAAGCGCGAGAACAAGCCGATCAAGGTGTTTCTCACCCACGAGGGAAACGTCTCCGGCGTCGGGAATGGATACCTGCAGGATATCCTGTTCCGAGCCAGACTCAGTCCCAAGAGGAAGGTCGCCGATATCGCAAAGGACGAACGGAAGCGCCTTCATCAGGCAATGGTCGAGACCATGAACGAGGCGATCTTACTTGACGGCCGCGACACCGAGCGGGATCTGTTCGGCACCCCCGGACGGTACACACCTGTCATGGACAAGCGAGCCACCGGAACCCCGTGTCCGAATTGCGGCACGCCGATCGAGAAGATCTTGTACCTCGGCGGCTCCTGCTACCTGTGCTCCTCCTGTCAGACGTAGAGCAGTGCGGCCAACAAAGGTGACAGAATTCCGCCGTGTTGGCGGCTTGACACGTCCCCAAATGTGTATACTATGTAATTACGGACACCTGTAAGTTAGCCGAGGAGGCAATTGTGGGTAACCGTGTCAAGACGCGCATCGTGAAGATCGGGAATTCCCAAGGCATCCGCATCCCGAAGCTTCTGCTTCACCAAGCAGAACTTGGCGAGGAAGTGGAGTTGGAGGTAAAGGATGGCCAAATAGTGGTTCGGCCCGCTCGGATTCCGCGCCATGGTTGGGACGAGCAGTTCGCCAAAATGGCAGAGCGTGGAGACGACCGACTGCTCGATTCGGAGGCTGTCAGTCTGACCAGTTGGGACACGGATGAATGGGAATGGTAGTCAAGCGCTTTGATGTTTACTTGATCAACCTCGATCCAACCGTAGGGACTGAAATCCGAAAGACGCGCCCCTGTGTCGTCGTCTCGCCAGATGAGATGAATAAGCATGTGGCAACGGTGATCGTTGCTCCAATGACCACGAAGGGAAGGCAGTATCCGACTCGTGTCCCGTGCCAGTTTGAAGGCAAAGACGGTCAGGTTGTCCTTGATCAACTCCGGACCATAGACAAGGTGCGGTTAGTCAGGAAACTAGGGCGGCTCAGAAAGCAGACGCAAAAGGCCGTTTTGGCCACACTGGCTGAAATGTTCGCCGAGTAACCTTGCGGATAATTCAGCGGCATGGGGCGACCGCCCGTCCACGGTGGTCAAACGCAGCCGCTAGTGTCTCGTCTGGATATTAAGTGAACGGAAAATGGCCTCAGCTGGCTTGG
>CAZOUO010000055.1:0-13831 GCA_964582975.1 uncultured Thermotogae bacterium
GGCCACGCTCTCTGTGAGAGCTTCCGGATAGCCAGTCAAATCCTCCAGTTCAGCCAATCGGAAGAAAGAAGATGCTGGTTCATCCTCGTGGGCAGTCACCAGCCCTGTACAGAGCATCACAACGACAACCAAAACGCTGATCAACCAACCTCTTTTCCTGGGCATCGAAGTTCACCTCCTTGGATCTTAAACGAACGTGGTCATGTTACTTCCTGCTAGGCAGTAGCGTCATCCTTGGCCCAGTCACCTAAGTTGCGGAAAGAATTTCGCATCATCTAGGAGTGCTTGTGCGAGCCACTTTTTTACTAATGATAACCTGTGCCTGAGGCAAGCATGATCCCTTCTCCTGTTGGTACCGAGCCTCATCCAGATAGGATCACCGCGCAGGAAGGTCAACGCTGCTTTTTCTTGACTTCTATGTTTTTAAGATCTGTATCGGACTTTAGGGACTCAATATGTCCGACGAGCTTTCCGACAACGGTGACAGGTGACGCCGCTCGTGGACGGTCGGACGTACTGGCTGGAGTGCGACCGAAGAAGAGACACAGCGCCTTTCCAGGACGCCAATACGCAATGTCACCGATTTCGACTTCTTCCTGTGGGTTTGTCGGATCCAGTTCGATACTAATGTCGAAGTAGATCTCGTCGCCCCATCGGCTCCCGTCGCCAAATAACGGCAATGCGTCGTAAATCTGACGTGCAGTGATTGACTCGTTCAACGTGGCGGGAAATGCTTTTCTGCCGATCCAGATCTCTATTTCAGGTTCTCTGCCCATCTTCCACGTCCCAGACGACTCTTACACAATGGCCAAAGCATGCAATAGATTCTGTGAAAAAGCAACTGCCCCATTTGGAAAGCTGGATTGTGAGAGCGCGAATGCTCAAGGGAACTCTCTGCATAAAGGGCGGGGAGCTTCATTCAACTGAAAGGTTCTTCAATCCACTCCCAGTCAATGCCACAACTGTTTGCTCATTTCGCCCGATGACGCCTTCCCTGACTAACAGACTCAAACCCGCCACGGCAACAGCTGAGGTCGTTTCGACAAACAGGCCGATTCGGGATAGCCTTTTTCGAGCCTGTCGTATCTCCTGTTCATTGACCGAGACCGCTTGTCCGTTCGTTTCTTCAAGAGCAGTCAGGATCTCGCGACCTCTCACAGGCACAGTGATCCGAATTCCCTCGGCGGCGGTCTCGCCTCCTTCCACAGGGACGGGGACGCTCAATCCGGCTTCAAAGGCGGCGACAATCGGGGCACACGCCGCTGCTTGCACAGCGAACAAGCGTGGCAATTTAGACGCTACACCTGCGTTCAGTAACGCACGGAACCCGTAGTAGGCGCCGAGGAACAAGGTCCCATGCCCGCAGGGGACGACGATGTTATCCGGGCAACACCAATCGAGTTGCTCAGTCAGCTCATAGGCGAACGTCTTCAAGCCTTCCAGCACGAACGGGTTCCAATAGTGACTGGCGTAGTAGATGCCGGCTTGCGCTGCGGCTTCCGCTTTCCGGGCGGCCTCACTGCGTGGGCCCGGGACCGGCACGAGTTCAGCGCCGTAGATCTCGATCTGGCGGTGTTTGGCCGGTGAGGCATAGCCTGGGACAAAGATTCTGGGTTTGATTCCGGTGTGAGCGCAGTACGCGGCGAGGCTTGCCGCAGCGTTTCCCGAGCTGTCCTCCACCACTTCTTTTACTCCGATCGATGTTAGGAAACTAATCATCACCGCGACACCGCGATCTTTGAACGATCCCGTTGGGGCAAGGAATTCCAGTTTGAAGGAGACATTGGGGCCGAATTCGTTCGCGGTCACAAGCGGCGTCAACCCCTCTCCGAGCGAGACGGAATCCTTTACCCCAAGGAATTCCCGGTAACGCCAGAGGCTATAGATGTGAGCGGCTATCTTGTTTTTGGCAAACGGCGAGGCGCCGGACAGGACAAACGGTTTTCCACAGTCCGGGCAACGCCAGTTGGGGGTGTCAGCGGGTTGCTTCTTGCTGCACTCCGTGCACCGAAAACTCAATTTAGAAAGAGTCTTTGACATCGATAGGATCCTACGGGGAAAGCATACTCTGGCTTTCTTCGGTCTTCAAAGACGATTTTGAAGGTCTCTGCATCCCAGGGCCTGGAACTTGCAGCATATCTGAATTTGCTCAACGGTTCTTGAACGGCTAAAATCTCGACTGAGCCCAACAATTAAGAGCTACTCATCAAGCCCCACGTTTCTTAGCTCGATCTTTACAGGAGGAACCATGAACCAGTCTACCCTTAAGACAATGGGACAGCAATTCGGACGCCGCTCCTGGGCTGAACCATGGAAGATCAAGATGGTCGAGCCGCTCACGATGACCACCCGTGAGTACCGCGAACAAGCGATGGCAGAAGCGGGATACAACACCTTTCTCCTTCGCTCCGAGGACGTCTATATTGACCTTTTGACCGACAGCGGGACGAGCGCGATGAGCGATCGCCAGTGGGCCGGTATCCTGTTGGGGGACGAGGCCTACGCAGGCAGTCGCAATTTCTATCATCTGGAGGAGGCGGTGCAGACCTACTACGGCTATCGGTATCTTGTGCCCACCCATCAAGGCCGCGGAGCCGAACATCTAATCAGCCAAGCGCTAATAAAGCCTGGCAACACGATTCCCGGCAACATGTACTTTACCACCACCCGTTTACACCAAGAACTCGCCGGCGGCACGTTCGTTGACGTGATCATCGATGAGGCGCACGATCCCTCCAACCAACACCCTTTCAAGGGCAATGTGAACCTGGACAAGTTGGAAGCATTGATTAAGCGGGTTGGGGCGGACAACATTCCTTACGTCAGTCTTGCGGGCACCGTTAACATGGCCGGCGGCCAGCCGATCAGCATGGCCAACATCCGGGCCGTGCGAGATCTGTGTGATCAATATCACATTCCCATCTACTTGGATGCCACGCGGATGGTCGAAAATGCCTTCTTCATCCAAGAGCGGGAGGAAGGCTACGCCGACAAGGCGATCGCAGATATATTAAAGGAGTTCTGCAGTTACACTGACGGCGCGTGGATGAGCGCCAAGAAGGACCACTTGGTCAACATCGGCGGCTGGCTTGCGGTCAATGACGTCGATCTTTTCGACACGCTGCGCAATATGGTCGTCGTCTACGAGGGGCTGCACACCTACGGAGGAATGGCCGGACGCGACATGGAGGCCTTGGCCATCGGGATCACCGAATGTGTCCACGACGATCACGTGCGCTCCCGGGTGGAACAGGTTCGCTACCTGGGTGACCTGTTGACCAATTGGGACATTCCGATTGTGCAACCGGTTGGCGGGCATGCGATCTTCTTGGACGCCAAGCGCTTCTATTCGCACATCTCTCAGGATCAGTTCCCGGCGCAAACGCTAACGGCAGAACTCTACATCGATTCCGGTGTTCGAAGCATGGAACGGGGTATCGTCAGCGCCGGGCGGGATCCTGAGACAAGCGATCATCGCTATCCCGCCCTCGAGCTGACGCGGCTGACCATCCCACGGCGGGTCTACACCCAGGCCCACATGGACGTTGTAGCCGAGGCCGTCAAGGCGGTCTACGATACCCGCGACCAGGCCCGGGGCCTCAAGATGGTGTATGAGCCGAAGCTCCTGCGCTTCTTCCAGGCACGCTTTGAACCGATCACATGAGGACAGACAAGTCCGCTAGAGAAAGCCTTGATGATGGTCGCCCTTTCATTGGATGTTCAAGCTAAGGAGGCAGAATGAACAAGCACAAGAAGAGCGTCTGCGCGCACATTGACGCGATCCAGGATCGAATATTGGCGGTCAGTCAGGCGATTTACGACAACCCGGAGCTGAAGTTTGAGGAAGTGCAAGCCTCGCGACGCATCGCTGAAGAACTGCAAAAAAACGGATTCTCGGTCGATCTGGGGGTAGCTAGTTTGGATACAGCCATTCTTGCGACACACCCGGACGTGAGCGACGGGCCTACGGTGGCGATTCTCGGTGAGTACGACGCCCTGCCGGAGATCGGCCACGCTTGCGGTCACAACTTAATTGCCGCCTCGGCACTCGGAGCCTGCCTTGCCCTGGGTGCTATCAAGGCGGATCTGCCCGGAAGGCTCGTTTATATGGGTACACCCGCTGAAGAGGGTGGTGGAGGAAAGGTGATCATGATCGAGGCCGGCCTGTTCGACGACGTTGAAGCGGCGATGATGTTTCATCCGTCGACTCATACCGTCGCCGATCGGGGGAGCTTAGCAATTACAGAGGTGAAGCTCGAGTTTACGGGAAAACCCGCGCACGCCTCGGCCTCGCCGGAGAAAGGGATCAACGCCCTCGACGCGGTCATCCAGACGTTCAATGGGCTAAACGCCTTGCGCCAGCACATCAAGGACGGCGCTCGCATTCATGGGATCATCACCGACGGTGGGGCCAAGCCGAACATCGTCCCCGAACATGCTGCTGCCTCCTTCTACGTGCGTGCGCCGGAAAACGACTATCGGGACGAGCTTTTGGAAAAACTCCGCCATTGTGCAGAAGGCGCAGCGGTGGCAACCGGAGCGACGCTCACCTTCGAGACGGTCGGTCATGCGTACAAGGCGATGAAGCCGAACAAAGCGATGGCTGAAACATTCACAAAGAACCTGGAGACGCTGGGTGAACCACTCAACCCGCCGCCGCCCGATGCCGGTCTAGGATCGACGGACATGGGTGATGTCAGCCAGACCGTGCCTGCGATCCACGCCTACATCCAGATCGCAGATGAGAAGGTGGCCGGGCACTCGCGCGAGTTCACGCAGGCCGCCAACTCCGAGCGCGGGCGGCAGGTTATGCTAATTGCCGCCAAGGCCCTCGCGATGACCGTGGTTGATCTATTCACCGATCCCGACCTCATGCGCCGCGCCAAGGAGGAGTTTGCTAGTATGTAGTACGTGAGTCTCTTCAGGGCAGGGCCGCTGGATGAGGCCTCTATTATCCGACGATCGGCTGCACGCTCGAACAGCTTCCAGAGCCATCACGTTCGTGCGCCAGTGGGGACAGCTTTTCAGACACAGCGGTTCACTTATCAAAAAGGAGTTTGTCCAAATCGGAAGCGCGCCGGGGCAACAGAGAAAACGGCAAGTGCAGCTCTACAAGAAACGCGAGCAGAAGCGTCTATGTGCGAACTACATAACTTGCGTTCCCCATATCCAGTCCATACTTCACAACTTACGCATCAATGGGAACCTAAGGTTGCGAGAGTCTTGCCGGTGTGTTCCTAGCGCTTTTGGCCAACGCGCTTGCTAACCATTTTGTAGACTGCGCCTGCTTCTCGCCTACCGTTGCCCCAGACCTCCACTTCTTCCTGGTCTTCGATGATCTTGTACACAATCCTGTATTGGTTCCTATAGAAGTGGAGCCCTCGATAGCCTCTCAGATCAACCCCCTTTTTGTGGCCTAAGTCAGCGCCTAACTCAGGGCTCTGTTGTAGCTTGTTCAGTTGCTTGAGAGGTTGATGCTGCACATCGCCGTCAAGAGCTTCGAAGTCCTTGGGAGCTACATCACGCAGCGTAACCTTATAGGCCATACTGTTTCTCTATCTCCTCCAAGGCAATCTTGGCTTTGCTGCTTTTCTCTCGTCGTTTTAGCTCTGCTCTTAGTTGGATTCGATCGAGGAGTTCTTCGAAGGCATCGGTACCGATAAGGACAGCTTTCGGGCTACCGTAACGCATGATGAACAGCGGCCCCTTTTGTGCAGCGTTCACCCACTTAGACGTATCATTGTGTAACTCAGAGACCTTCACCATGCGATCGCTTTCAATCTTCACGGCCATTGGAGCCTCCTGGAATGACTGTCTATATGCGGTTCACGCATCAGAAGTACGCTTTCGTTGCCATAGTTGTATATCCATCGCTTTCGTGCTTGCCTCCGGCGCCCATTTAGTCTAAAGTGAAAAGGAACCTTGGTCCGGGGGCTCAGTCACTCATCTTGCGCCTAGACACAAGCGATACCAGAAATCATCTCCCGCGGAGCTTGTCCCTTCCAGAATCATTGTGAAACGCGCGCACCAGTGGTTCTCAGCGACAGCCCGCATCGATCGAGATCGCCGAAGGCCAAAAATAGGATGAACCTCTTTTTCATCACGTATTTAGATTCCGTCCTTCACAGACCCTTGGTCATCCTGATTCAGCCCTACCGAAAGGCTAGAAACCTGGATCATCACATCCGCCCTCAGGGAACATACCTTCCTCGACGGACGGTTCTCCTAATAGCCGGAGAAGCTGGCCCAACAAATCCTGTGGCCACGTATCCAGGTCCCACGGGAGGCGTTCCCTGAGAATCTCTGGGTCAATTGCAGCATCTCCTGAGGATGAAGTTGTGGAGTCGGCCTCAAAGCGCATAGCCCCTGTTATGCTCAGTTGCATCGTGGATGGGTCATCCGGTCGCACGAAAGTCCCACTTGCTGTTCCGTGCACGGCACCTACAACCTCGAGCCTCGCATCGGGTAGGAGGATCAGTAGATAGTGGGTCCCAGAACCTTCTCCCGAAGCTTCCGTAGTGAGAAGAAAATCGCCGCTGTCGATAGTGAAGCCACCTCGGATCTCGATTTCCTCTCCGCTTTCCAGAGTTCCTCCAGCAGTAAGAATCGCCCACAAGACACCAGTAAGGGTTGCGGTATCACCCTCTCCGAAACCGCTTACTCCACCATGTGTGGTAAAAGGGACCGTCTTGCCGCCAACCGCAACGCTGCCGGAGAGCAATAACTCACCGGTCATCTCTGTCGTGGCACTCGTCCTGTCGAACCAGATAACCGCCGTTTCGCAGACATCGCCGACAAACTCTTGAGGCGACGGTGTGTCGATCTCATCTGCCGCAGCCACAACACCCAATACGACGAACACCAACAATCCCGAGATTAATCCTTTGACCATGCGTACCCTCCTTTGTGACATCACTATAGTAGAAGAAACGGCTTCGTTCTATTGAGAGAGGCGTACAGCAAACCCTGATTACTGCGAGCTGGTAGTCAGTTTGTGTTGGCAGCAAAAGACTATTGGCCCTCTCAGGCCGTCCCGCGACCTCGCCTGACACGCGGTGCTAGTTGGCTTGGAAATCGCATCGCGTGCTATACGAGAACCAACTTGGCTCGGAATGAGAGAAGCGCACCCGCCGACCACATCCACACCACGAATCCCCCTTGCCGAGGCTCGAACGTCGCCGATATACTGACGAATCAATACCGAACCATCAGGAGGAACCTATGCCTCTATTGCTATCCAGAAACGATGTTGCCCAGGTTCTTGAGATGGCGGACTGTATGGACGTTGTCGAAAAGGCGTTTGCCGAACTGGCCTCAGGTACTGCAGTCTTGCCTCTGCGCACAAGCATCACCCCGCCCGAAGGTCTCTCTTTGTACATGCCGGCGTACCTTAAGGAACTAGGCGCCCTGGCGTGCAAGGTTGTGACCGTGTACAAGAACAACCCGACCAAGCACAACCTGCCAACGACTATCGGCAAAGTGCTGCTACAGGATCCCAAGACCGGTGATGTGGTTTGCATCATGGATGGCGGATATCTGACTGCCGTGAGAACCGGTGCGGCAAGCGGCGTCGCCACCAGGTATCTCGCTCGCGATGCCAAAGGCCAGGTCGCCGGGGTATTCGGTGCCGGTGTACAAGCCAGAACGCAGTTGTGGGCAGTCGCTGTTGCCCGGGAGCTGAGCAAGGCGTGCGTCTACGATTTGTCGAAAGAGACCGTCGAAAAGTTTGCAAGTGAGATGAGCGACAAGCTGGACCTGGAAGTAGTTAAGGCTGACTCTCCGGAGTCTGTCCTCGAGCAAGCCGACATCGTCTGCACCGCGACGTCTTCTTCAACGCCGCTTTTCGATGGCGAAAAAGTCCGGGCGGGAACCCACATCAATGGCATCGGAAGCCATACCCCCAACGCTCGCGAATTGGATACCGCCATCGTCAAGAGATCGAAATTCGTCGCGGATACGATCGAGGCCTGCCTGAACGAAGCTGGTGACATCATAATCCCGATCCAGGAAGGGGCTGTCGACGAATCACACATCCATGCCGAACTGGGCGAAATCATCATCGGCAAGAAACCGTCTCGAGAGAGCGATGAGGAGATAACGCTTTTCAAATCCAACGGGCTGGCTATTCAGGATGTGGCCACAGCCAAATTGGTCTACGACAGAGCAGTTCAGCACGGCATTGGCACCGAGGTGGAGTTGTAGTATTGCCCCACCGTTTAGCTGGCCATGGAATCAATTCATTTTCCTCGGTAGCTCAATTGGCAGAGCGCCCCTGAGTCTTGCTGCCGGTATCTGGTGTGCCTTCCTGTGATCGCTGGACCAACGATTTGACATTGAACATGCAGAAGGCTCGCAAGTAGCGTTTGAACGGGTTGGGTATAGAGGGCGTTTTGGCGAGTCCTTGCTACTGGTAGTGGACGCGTTTCTGCGTCACTCTCAGTTGGAACAGGGTGACGAGAAAGATGATGATAAACAGGATGATCGATGCGGCGGCGGCGCGTCCGTAGTGGGGCGTCCCGAAGAAGCCCTGCCGCATGATGTAGTAGACGAGGGTTTCCGCGCTCTTCAGCGGCCCGGAACTGCCGGTGAAGAGAACGTGTATCTCCGTGAAGACCTTGAACGAACCGATCAGCGAGATGATGAGGACGAAGAAGATCTGCGGGGTAAGCAAGGGAAGCGTGACCTTACGCCATACTTGGAACCCCGATGCCCCGTCGATCCGGGCTGCCTCGTAGTACATCTTGTCAATTGCTTGCAGACCCGCGAGAAGGATGATCGCTTCGTAGCCGACGTAGCGCCACACGTTCATAATGATCACGGCCGGCAGAGCGAATTGCGGTTTGTTCAACCAGTTGATCAGGCTGACTCCAAAAAAACCGAGGAAGTAGTTGAGCAACCCGTACTGCCAGTTGTACATCAGCCGCCACACCATCACGATTGCCACGAGTGGCGTGATGTACCCGAGGTAGAAGGATACGCGTCCGAACGTTCGAAAACGCAGCGCCTTGTTGAGTAGGGTGGCTACTAACAGTGCAATGAACAGCGTCACGGGGACGTTCACACCAACGAAGTAGACGGTGTGCCACAGCGCCCGCCAGAAGTACTTATCTGTGAAAATGTAGCGGAAATGATCCATTCCCACAAATGTACCAGGAAAATTGACAAACGAGACCTTATACACGCTCAGCCGGAAAGCGGAAAAGAACGGGTAGAAGACGAAAATGCCAAGAATGACGAGGGAGGGAAGAAGATAGGCGTAGGCCCACCCGGTCTCCCTCCAGAAATTCGGACTGCGCCACTCATCGGGAATGGGCCGCCTCCAAAACACCAGCGTGCTCTTCAACGATGCGGTTCTCATGGTCAGAAGTGCGGGGGCCAGGCGTGGCCCGGCCCCGCTCAAATCCTCTTCTCTACTCGAGTAAATCCTCGATCTCCATTGCCGCGTTGTTCACAGCGTCTTGTACCGTGGCTGCTCCGAGCATGATCTCCTCGCACATCGTGCTCAGGACGTCACGCATGTCTCCGTAGTTCGGATGGAGAATCTGCGAGAACCCATCGATCATCTGCTCGGACATTACCTCCACGTAGTCATTGATCTGGCCGTTGTACGTCCAGACTTCGCTAGCGTATCCGGAGTAGGTGACGGGCATGTACCCGGTCGCCGCAGCCCAGTAGCCGGTGTTGTCCCCTTCCAGTAGGAACTTGAGGAACAGGATCGCGGCGTCGACCTCTGCTTGGTTATCGCTCTTGAAGATCCCGATGTTGGTTCCCTGAATCATCGAACTTTGGTTCTTCTTTCCGGGCACGCGAGCGACCTTGACGGTCAGACCAGCGGCTTGTGCGGCCGTATCCCAGTAATAGTGTCCGGCGGAGGTGTCGATCGCCATCGCGATGGCGGTGACGTTCTCGTTCAGGTACTCACTGGTGATGAGCGAATACGGGGCGAGGCTCGCGTAAAACTCCGCGGCTTCCATGGCCAGCTCATCATTGAGCGCGACTTCGGTCCAGTCCTCGTTGAGGATGGTGCCCTCGTTTTGGTTTAAGAGGGTGAGGAACTGCTCTGGGTTGGGTCCGGGACGGAACCCCGTTCCGAAGCGGTCAATGGCCCCGTCTCCGTCAAGGTCGACAGTCAGTTCTTTGGCGGTATCGAAGTACTCCTCCCACGTCGTCGGAGGCTCGGGAACGAGATCCTCGATGTAGTAGAAGACCATGATCGACTTGTTAAACGGCACGGTGAGCATTCGCCCTTGGTAGATTGCTGTTGACATCAAACCAGCAATGATGTCGGCCTTCTCCTCGGCGGTGAGGTAGTCGTCGAGTGGAAGCAGGGCATCTGCCACGGGCGGGATCCAGTTCTCGTAGAAGATGGTCATCGTCGGGGTTTCACCGGCGACGACGGCGTTGTTGATCGCCCGCTGCAGATCACCGTAGCTTCCCTGATACACAAACTCGACGGTGATGTGCGGATACCGCCCCTGGAACCACGTGGCCAGATTGTTCAACGTCTCGTTGTGACGAGCGCTGAACCGATGCCAGAACGTAATCGTCACCGGCTCCTGAGCATAGCTAAGAAAGCCGATGAGGAATGCACTGAGCAGGCTAAGAATAACCACATTTCGCAACTTCATTTTGGTTGACCTCCTTGAAACTGGGTTGCTGTCTCTCCTCCAACGATCCAACGTTTCCGAAAGTTTGACCACCTCCTTGCTAAAAATCATTTTATCCCCGTTCGAGCGATGCCTTGGATGAACTGCTTCTGAGTGAAGAAGAACAGAATCAGCACGGGGATAATGGCCAATACCGAAGCGGCCATCAGTTGCTCGTATGCCGTTCCGATTTCGCTTGAAAAGACCTGCAGTCCCACAGGAACCGTCCGCATAGCTTCCTTGTTGGTCATGATCAGCACCCACACGTAGGCGTTCCAGCTACCGAGGAACTTGAACAGGGCGACGGTGAAGATCGCTGGCCGCGAAAGGGGAACAGCAATTCGAAACAGGAAGCGAAAGCGGGAACACCCGTCCATCCGCGCTGCATCGAGAAGCTCGTCAGGAAGAGAACGGAAAAACTGGCGAAGCAGGAAGATCCCGAACACCGAGACGAGCCACGGAATGATCAGCGCTTCGTAGTGATCGAGCCAGCCGAGGCGCGCAATCGTGACGTAGTTGGGGAGAAGAAGCATCTCCCCGGGGATCATCAGCGTCCCAAGCAGGGCAGCGAAAAGGACGTTCTTTCCGAAAAAGCGCATCTTGGCGAAGGCGTAGGCGGCGAGGATCGTTGTGAACACCTCACCGATTGTCGTCGTGATGGCGATGAAGAAGCTGTTGAAGAAGTAGCGATCAAACGGTGCTGCATGCCACGCCTTGACGTAGTTCTCCGCACGGAACGCGCTGGGGAGCCACTGCGGCGGCATAAGCAGGGTTTCCATTTCCGTCTTCAGTGACGTTGTGATCATCCAAAAGAACGGAAGGAGCATGATGGCGCAGCCAGCAAAAAGGAGAACGTAAAGCAGAAACCAGTAGGCTCTCTGTTGGGCGATATAATACCGTCCCGTGCGTACTGCCTCCAACGGCCCTCCTCATCAACTTGTTACTACTGTGAAGAGTTAGTATACAGAAGAATCGCTCTGCGAGGCAACGGTTTTCAGGGCACCTGCGGGCTTCCCAACGCGCGGCAAAATTCGTTTTGCAGCGCGGCTTACTGCAATCCATCTTAGCCCCTATTCGGAAACTAAAAGCGCACCCGATGCCTGCCGAAGGGGCATTCCAACGGCGAGTGCTTCAACCTCTTCCTGCTATGAATTGCGAAGGCGGTGCGAAGACTACCAACGCTTCACTGCACGAACCACGATCCAGATGACAAAGATGACAGCAAGCACGCCCAGAGCAAACGCCCAGGCGGGAATCGGGGGGCCAAGAGAAGGGACTTCGATTTTTACACTGGGAAGGCTGAACGAATCAAGCACCTCCCCGTCTGTGGGAACGACGGCCTCATCAACTAGCTGGGCTACGGAAATGGCATCGACAGCGATTCCGGACGAAGAGGCGGTCACGCGAACGTAGAAGTTGTGGCCTTCGACCGAAACGTCCGACCCCTCGATGTGCTCCGGGGTTGTAGTACGTGGCGTAGCCCCACCTCCGCCGACCACGAGATAGGTTACGCCGTCGCGCACGATGCGCTCGTAGTGGTGGGAATGACCGTTGAACACAATGTTGACTCCCGCCTCAACGAAGATGGGATGATAGATCTTTTCGTAGAAGTCCCCTGTGGGGTGGTAGGGATCGGAAGAGAAGACCGGGTGATGGAAAATCACGAACTTGTGGGGTTCGGGACCCAAGAGGTGCGCCCTGACCCAGTCCTGCTGCGCCGTGATTTCAGTGGCTTTACGAACGTTTGTGTCAAGACCAATCACAACGGCGTCGCCCCAGTAAAGGGCCCACCATCGTTCGTCGTCCTTTCCTCCGCCCGGCGGGAGAACGAACGCTTCATAGTAGGAGCGGTGATTCCGCTCGTGGTTTCCGAGGACGGGGATGAAGGGAGCCGTAAGAAGCATGTCGCCGAATGAGGCGAACCAGTGATCCCAGTAATTTGCTGCCGGGCTTTCTACTACATCTCCTGCGTGAAGGATGAAATCGAACCGCGTGGGGTCAGCGGCGATTGCATCGCCGACCATCTCCAAGCGATTGAGTTCTTCCCATTGCCACTGGGTGTCGGCAAGAACGGCGAACGAAACGGCCGCACCCAAACTGGGCTCGGTTGAGAAAGCTCCCAGCGGACTAGCAAACTCGGTCTCACCTTCAGCGAGGACGACTCGGTAAACGTATTCTGTTGCGTGTTCCAGATCTTCAAGACGCACGTGCGTTGTCGGACGATAGGGATCCACATCGGCGGCAGGAACGGGGACGGTGTTGGGCAACACGCCCTGACTCTCATACCACGCGCTGGGGCCGTACTCGATCCGTCCTGAAAGGGGCGGTGAGCTCGACCAGCTGATCACAACGGTATCGCAACTTGGAGCCCCTGAGTACGGGCCGTGGACAAAAGAACTAGCACTGCCAGGAATCGAAAAAAGCGACAGGAGAGTGCCCAGCAGAAGGAAACCTCTCATCACCCTTTTCATAGTGAGGAGAATAGCCACAACCGCTATTTTGATCCAGTCTTCTCTCTCACGGATAGAGCATCCAATATCCCCCAACTGGTAAGGACGACGCTTGGACGAGGCACAGAAGTACTCGTGCAAATGCTGTGAACAATCAGCGAAAGGAAGGATCGAATCGCTACAGAGCTTCGCGAGCTGCGTGCTGAAACAAGCGGTAGAGGCAGACGATGTTTTAGCTAGACGCGAATTGCCTTCCAGCTTCCCTGGCGAAACTTCCAACTCATCACAAGCGCAAGAAAGAGCCAGTAGAGGTACTCGCCTGTCCAGGCACCGACAATTCCGAGATTGAAGTACAAGCCAAGAAGATAGGCCACCGGAAGGTAGATTACAGCACAGATGAACAACTCCGCAACCATCACGAAGCGTGTGTTGCCGGCACCTTGTAGCGCGTTGCTGAGCACAATTCCTACCCCGCCAAACGCCTGGGTCAGTCCGAGGAGTACAAGGGGGAGGCGCCCGGCAGCAATAACTTGGGGGTCTGAAGTGTAGATCATGAAGACCGGAACAGGGATGATGACGAACAACAGCCCGAGCCCACCCATGAGGTAAGCTGCCAGTTTCGCTCCTTCCCACGCGTACCGCTCCGCTTTATCAGGATTACCGGCACCGAGGTTCTGCCCCACAAACGTCGACGCCGCAACGGCAAACCCGAACGCCGGCATGATCGTCAAGTGG
>CAZOUO010000056.1:0-13101 GCA_964582975.1 uncultured Thermotogae bacterium
GTGCGGGGAGCTCGTGTTTAAACGGCGGGTGCGGGAGCACAACAACATTTGCCCCCACTGCGGGGAGTACTTTTTTCTCACTGCCAAAGAGAGGATCGAATCGCTGATCGATGAGGGGAGCTTTGAGGACATCTCCAAGCCGATCATGGCGGATGATCCGCTTTCCTTCAAGGATTCCAAGCCCTATCCGCAGCGTGTCGAAGAGGCCCAAGAAAAGACAGGGCTGGCGGATGCGATCATCATCGGGAGTGCCACCGTCTGTGGAATCCCAGTGGTGCTGGGTGTGATGGACTTCCGCTTCATTGGGGGGAGCATGGGATCGGTGATGGGCGAGCAAATTTGTCATGGGATGGAGGAAGCCATTGCCCATCGCCGGCCGTTTGTCCTTGTTTCCTCCTCCGGCGGAGCCCGGCTTCAGGAAGGCATCTTCTCGCTACTACAAATGGCGAAGACCTCGGCGGTGCGCACGCACCTTGCCGAGGAGCGCCTTCCGTTTATCTCAGTCATGACCTACCCTACAACCGCTGGAGTGCAGGCCTCGATCGCCAGCCTGGGTGACGTCATCATTGCCGAGAAAGGAGCAATGATCGGATTTGCAGGACGCCGGGTGATTCGCAATACGATTGCCGAGGAGCTCCCTGCCAACTACCAGACCGATGCGTTTGCCCTCGAGCACGGGTTCATCGATCGGGTCGTCAATCGAGAGGACTTACGCGAGGAATTAGGTAAAGTGCTCGGCTTCTTCGTGGAGGGGCAATGAGTGATGAACAGACGCTCGACCTCCTGGAGGCGAAGATCCAGGAGCTACGCGAGCTGAATAAGACAGACGGGATCGATCTCTCCCACGAGATCACCCGTTTGGAGAAGAAACTTGAGAAGCTGAGGGAGGAGCTGTACGCAGACTTAAGCGATTGGGAACGGGTAAAGATTGCTCGTCACCCTCAGCGTCCTTTTTCACTGGACTACATACAAGAGATATTTACCGATTTTTACGAGATTCACGGGGATCGCGTTGGAGGTGACGATCGGGCTCTCCTTGCTGGCCTCGCCCGGCTTGAGGGTCGACCGATCGTGCTTTTGGCCCAACAAAAGGGGCGCACGACGGAGGAGAACAAGGAGCGCTACTTCGGGATGACCCGGCCTCAAGGATACCGGAAAGCGCGGCGGGCGATGAGCCTGGCGGAGCGGTTCTCCTTCCCCGTTATCAGCTTGATCGACACTCCTGGCGCTTATCCCGGTCTGGAAGCTGAAGAGCTGAACATTGGGGGTGCCATTGCGGAGAACTTGTCCGCGATGGCCACGCTCCGTGTTCCAATCGTTGCTGCGGTGATCGGTGAGGGGGGATCCGGTGGGGCTCTGGCGATTGGCGTAGCCGACCGGGTCATTATGCTCGAAAACGCAATTTACTCTGTGATCAGCCCTGAGGGAGCAGCCGCGATCCTGTGGAAGGAGAAGGAGCGCACAAAGGAGGCGGCAGCGGCCCTTACCCTTACTGCGCCGCGCCTTCTCGAATTGGGGCTGATCGACGAGGTCGTGCCGGAGCCACTCGGCGGTGCGCACAAGCAACCCGAAAAGATCACCACCGCTCTTAAGGAGAGCCTTCTGCGTCACGTGGCGGAAGTCACGGAGATGCCGCTTGAGGAATTGCTTGCCGCCCGGTTCGAACGCTATCGCGCGGTCGGTCGCTACCGCACCTTAGAGACAACCGATGCCGACGAGAAAGAGGAGGCTCCTTAGAGTAGGAAGCTGGTTTCCCAATGGTGGGAAAATCACCGGCTCAACCTCGTACACAATCGAACAGTTATGGCTTGATCTCCTCATCGATCAGTGCAGCTTCAGCGATCTTTGTTTCTTCTACCTCAGGGGTTTTGTGAAAGTAGCGGTAGATCAGAAGGGCGGTAAGTAGGTAGAGTGAGCCGGAGGCAAGAAAGATTGGTGAGAAACCAACTCTTGTCTGCAGTCGTCCGCTTGCAAACGCACTGGCGGCCCAGCCAGCGTTCCAAGCGAGGACCAACAAGCTTGAAGTGATCGGCCTAAGACGACCGGGGACAATTCCCATTGCAAAGGCAGTGAGTACCGGTGCATTCATGTTCATCAGGGCGGTACGCACCAAGTAGCTGCCTGCGGAGAGGCCGAAGATCGGTGAAAAGCCCATCAAGACAAGAAAAGGCAAGGAGAGCACCTGGGTTAACACAATTGTCTTTACCTTTCCCATCCGATCGACCAGAAGAGGAGCGAGCATGACAGCGAACCCCATGGTCAACGAGGAGGCGGCGAAGAGTCCTCCAAGGAGGTGATCGGGAAGTGCAAAGCGCAGCTTGTAGAAAACGTTGACAAACGGCATAAGTAGACCCGCTCCGAGTGAGACGATGAGTTCAATGAGGAACAACTTACCGATGATGGACCGATGTGGACGTATCTCTCCAACTTTCTCACGCCCCTTGGGAACTTCGGTGTGGCTACGCAGTGCGGAAAGCGGGATAAGGGACAGAGCGCAGAGTGCTCCGGCGACAAAAAGGATTCCTCGGTAAGTGGCGGCGCCTTCTAGGGGAAAGTCAAACAGCGATGCAAACACGCGTGGCAGGATACCCCCAACCAGGCTTGCAATTACTCCAGCGAGGGTGTTTAGCCCAAATTGGATACTGAACAGATGGGTTCGCTCTCTCGCCGTGCTGGAAGCGACCATAAACGGCGAGGAGCTGATCCAGATCAGAGACGATCCAAGTCCGAAAAGCACGCTAGCAAGGGCGAGGGGTGTCCTTGCTGTGAGGAAGGCCCAGCCGAGGAGGGCGAACATTTGGAGGCCCGTTCCCAGAAGGAGACTTCGCTTGTACCCGATCCGGGATAAGAATACCCCAACGGGAATCGCGGCGATCGCGGTGACTGAAGCGGGAATGCTGGCAAGCACGCCAACAAACGCTTGATCGTAGCCGAGGCTGAGAATGTAGAGATTGAAGAAGAGGTAATACAGCCCGAACATGAAGCCGTAGAGGACCGTGCTGGCAAGAAAAAGCCGCGCGTTCCTCGAGAACGTACGGACTTGCCTCAGGTAATTCGCCACCTCTTTTTTGTGCACTGGCTCGGGCATAGTAAACCTCGTGCAGCCGCTACGCAATCTGCGGGGTCTCGCTTAGGGATTGCGAAAAAGGCTTAGCCCAGGAGAGTGGGCCCTTGCGTCGATCTACAGTGCCTCAGGCTTGACTTTCTGCAGGGCGGGTGCAATGTTATTCAGAGGTGTTACCTTGTGAGCATTGAAACGAGCGCAGCAAAATGAGCAAGGCAGCGCTCAAAGGCTAGCGATGGCCTCAAGGTCACAAAGCGACTTAAGAAAAAGGAGTGTTCTTATGACCGCACATGCAACGCCTGACAAGCAAGGTGAGCCTAATGACTGACTATGTACAGATTATGACGACAGTGGAGAGCAAAGAAGGCGCAGAGAAAATCGCAACAAAGCTACTTGAAAAACGATTGGCCGCTTGTGTCCAGATTGTCGGTCCGATTACGAGCACCTATTGGTGGCGGGGCAAGATTGAGACCGCGGAAGAATGGCTGTGCCTGATCAAGAGCAAAACAGGTCTCTATGAAGAGGTTGAGCGGAGGATAAATGAGCAGCATACCTACGAAACGCCTGAGGTCCTTGCCCTTCCTGTCGTGACAGGAGGCCGGGCCTATCTAGACTGGCTGAAAGAGACACTGAAAAGGGATTGACCGCGTGGGGGCAAAAGGTCTTCAGGGGCCAAGACTTTGCTTGCCGGTTTTATCTATCCTGTCTTTCACACTCTCTTAAACTATATCCATAGCAACAAACTAAAGACGAGATACTACTCAATTGCTGTTTGAATTTGGCAGAGAAGAAAGAGGGCTCGAAAGGGCCCCCTTCTATCCGCCGCACAGTAGTCTATCGCTACGTTGCCCGAATCTCTCGGCGCATGAAGATGATGTACGAGATAGCGAAGCAGATCGAGGTGAGCGCAATCAGCCCCACAAGTTGCGGCCAGACGATGAGGAAGCTCTGGCCCAAAGGTAGAGGGTTTGTCGGCACCTGCGCCTGCGTGAGCAGTTCGGCCACACCGAGACCTCTGTAGCTTGGGATGAGTACGGCGGAGGTGGCTTCCTCAAACAGTGCAACCGGTGAGAAGCGCAGGATCAGATCGCGGATGTGCTCGTGGTGTGTCCACACTTCCGGTGCCGAATCTAGTCGGACCGGAGCCACCTGGTCGGCGATCAGGCCGGCGATCATGTACAGAAACAGCGTGAAGAACAGCCACAGCGCGATTGACGTTAGAGCGGAGCTCGCTGCTTGCCGGAACACGATCGAAAACAGGATCCCCAGGCTCAACCAAAAGCCGAGGTAGACGAGGCCGATCACAAAGAAGGCAACCATCCGCGATAGCTCCCCGCCATCGGGGGCGAAGCCGAGGGTGAATAGCCCCAGGCCAAAGATGATCAGAATAATCCCAGCCAGTGCTAAGCCCAGAGCAGCCAGGCCAGCTAGGAACTTGCCGTTGATCCACGAATGACGGTAGATCGGCTGAGCGAGCACCCGACTCACTGTCCCTCGGTTGAACTCCCTGTTCACCGCGTCAAACCCCAATAGCACCCCGATCAGAGGGCCAAAAAAGGCGAGGAACGAGAGGAACGAAGGCAGCCCCCCGCTGCTTGAGGTAAACAGTCTCAGGAAGACGAATGAGCCGGTCCCTTCAGGATTTTCTCGCAAGGCTTGTCCGGCCAAATACACTGAGGCACCGGCCACGATGAGAATCAGAAAGAAGAAGATGATGAACCGCTTGCTCCCGAAATGATCCGCAAGTTCTTTCCAAAACACGACGTTCATCGTTAATCACTCCTGGAAGTACCGCAGATAAATGTCCTCGAGCGTGTTGGTTGGCCGGCGGAGTTCGAGGAGTTCCGCACCGACATCCATCACCGTGCGGGCGATGCGTCCCTGCACGTCCTCGCGACAGCGTATGCGGAAGCGGTCTCCCATCGACTCCACCTCGCTGACTCCTTCGAGGAACTGTAAGCGGCTAGTAAGCTCAGGAACGGTTCCCGCTACGCGGACTTCCAACTCTTGATCCTCGTCGGCGGTCTCGGCGGAAAGCTCATCCAGCGAGCCCTGGGCCACGAGTCGTCCCCGATGCGTGATCCCGACGCGATCGCATACCCGTTGAACCTGATGCAGGAGGTGGGAGGCCAACATGACGGTTATCCCCCGCCCATTGCGCATCCCGACAATCATGTCGAGGATTTGTGTCGCGCCCTCGGGGTCGATGCCGGAGGTCGGCTCATCGAGGATCACGAAACTGGGGTCTTTGATGAGTACGTCAGCGATTCCCAAGCGTTGGAGCATCCCACGTGAGAAGGTTCTCACCGGGCGACGAGCGACCTCGGCTAGGCCTACCTGTTCCAAGATCTCGGCGATCCGGTCCTTGGATCGCCGGTCGGAGATCTTGTTCAGCCTGGCCACCAACCGTAGGTTCTCCTGGGCGGTGAGGTCGTCGTAGAAGCCAACGTTCTCAGGAAGATAGCCGGTCAGCCGCTTCACCGCGATGGGATTGCGGGTCGGGTTTCGTCCGCACACTTGTACCTTGCCGGAGGTCGGCTCGGTCAGACCAAGGAGGATCAGGATCGTTGTGGTCTTTCCTGAGCCGTTCGGACCGAGAAGGCCGTAGATTTCCCCCTCGCGGATCTCGAGGTTCAGATTCTGGACCGCTTGAACCCCGTTGTACCGCTTTGCCAGATCCTGGGCTTCGACAACCAGCATCTTCAGCGTCTCCCGAGGCGGACGAACACGCCTGTCAGGGCCGCTACCACGAAGACCACGACCCCCACGCCGACCCATCCCCAGCCCATGGAGGCGCCGACGGTTACACGCAGCTGCATCTGCTCGCGTTCTTCTTGCCCGGCCGTGGTCAAGGTGACCTGGTAGTCTCCCGGGATCGCCCGCGATCGAGGTTTGATGATGACATCGACAGCTTCCGGCTTTCGCGTCTCCATGAGCGGTTTCAGGGTATCGAGGCGCTCTGGCTCGAAGGTCACTTCCCACCCTTCCGGCTTGGAGGCAAAGAAGCTGACGTCGTTTAACGCCACCGAACCCTTGTTCCACAGGTACAAGGTGAACCGCCGCTCGCGGCCCTCGGTGGCGCGGACGTTGCGCGTGTCGCCGGTGCCGGTCACTTCTGCTTCTGTGCCGAGGTTCAGCTCAGTGGTCCCGGTGACGACGGCCTTGAGATCCAGGGTTTGTTGCGTCTCACCGACTTGGGTGACGAAGACCAGGGGGTACTCTTCCTCGGCAACACCGAACGGTGGGGTGATGACAAACTTGATGGTCTCCGTCGCATTGGCTCCCACCTTTATCGACGAGATCCGCTGGCTTTCGTAGCGGGGCATGAAGTACGCGCGCCAGCCGAGCGGAGCTTGTGCGCCAAGTTCAACCACCTGCTCCTTGTCAGCCTTGTTGTTGATTTGGATCTCAAACTCAAAGTCCTCGCCAGCCGCGTTCTCAAGCGCAGGGTAGTTCATTGTGAGCTCCAACCCCTCTTCGCCCGGTTCCGCTTCCTCTGGGGCCTCAGCTTCCAACGACACCGTTACGGCGATCTCCCGGGCGATGGACCCATCCTGATTCTGGGCCTTCAAGGTAAACAAATAGTCGCCAGAGGGGGCGCCCTCAGGGGGCTTGGCCTTAAATTTCACCGTTACGATGTCCTCTTCGTCCTCCCCGGGTCGCAGGCTCACTGCCTTGACTTGGATTGTTGGATAGGACGTGGTCTCAAAGCGGGCGCTCCAGCCCTCTGGTCCTTCGATGGAGAGCGACACATCTTCCGTGCGCAGGCCCGTGTTGACCAACTTGACTTCAAGCGAAAGCTCCTTTCCCTCTGCGACAACAACCGCGGGATAGTCGGTGTAGAAATTCAATCCTCGCTGGGCCAGCACCGCCGGGGTGGACACAAGAAGCCCAAGTCCAGCAAGCGCAAGAAGAAAGAGAAGCTTTTTTGAAGAAGAAAAGATACCTCTTACCATACCCATTTCCACCTCCAGCAATCTCTAATCCTTTGTTCTGGTCAACATTATAGCGTGCCACTCCCGTGCGAGCAACCGCGGTGAGCACACGGAGTCTATACGTACCTGTGCATGGAAGGGAGGGCATCGGATGTCGTTCGTGTGCGTCGGTATTCGATTTGGAAGGGATCTTGTGCAGTTTGGGACTTCTTTTTTCCTTCCAGGCAGTTACGCTTATTGGCCACTGGTTATTGACCGTTTGATTAGCGCTAGAGGCAGGCAATGAAACTTTTGCTTAGAAGCGTGTGTAGATGGCATGAGGTGGTACACATGAAAATACGACTAACTCTTTCGCTGACGTTTCTGTTGGTCGGATTTGTGGGTGCTTCGGCCGTCGTGGCTGGGCAGGGGCCACCGAGCCCGCTAGGAATTGTTCCCACACCGACTCCACAGCCTCTCACGATCAACGTTTGGACCGACAAGTCAACCTATACGGTGGGCGAGACGATGCGTGTATACTTCAACGTGAACCAACCAGCGTACATCTATTTGTACGATATCCAGCCAGACGGGGTCGTGCGGCTCGTCTTTCCCAATGCCTACTCCCAGAGCAATTTTGTCTCTGCGGGAACGCACGGTCTCCCGGATCACCCGTCGTACCGCTACACGGTGACCTACCCAACCGGGGTAGAGAAGCTCCAGATCTTCGCTAGCCAGACACCACTGGCACTTTCCCCCAGCACCTACGCAGAACCGTTTCCCATGGCTACTCCGGACCAGATCCAAGGCCACATCATGGGGATTACTCCCGAGCCTGTGTGCCAGCCGAGCTGGGCCACGGCTTGGGCGTCGTTTACGATCACCGCACCACCCCCTACGTGCTACACTCCACCTACTCCCAGTTACACACCTCCACCGTGCTACAAGCCCACGCCTCCCTACTTTCCATTCTTTGGGTTCTGCTTCCCCGGGGGGAGCTGGTACCAGCCACGCGTACGATGCTCTTTTGGCATCAGGATACGCATCGGCTGTTGTGACCCGTAGGAAGCGACCAGAGTAGGGTGAGCACCTCGGCCCTTCTTGCCGAAGAGGCCCCGAAAGGGGCCTCCTTCTTGATTAACCGTTTCGGGTTTGCTCCCCTTTAGATTGCTACCAGGAGTGCCAAAAGGTGATTTCCGGGGCAAACACGATCCGATCAGGAAGATTGGTCCTGTACTGTAATAGGCTTCTTATTTGGCATTTCCATCCGTCGTTGCCAAGTGGGAATGAGAGGGTGGGTGTTAGGTTAAACACGTAGAACGTCATGCCGTAGCCGGGCGGGGGATATCCTACATAGGTCCACAGACCTGTCTCCCACTGCAGCGAAACGGTTGCGAAGTCTAGTTCGAACGTATGCGTTCCCAGCAAAAAGGCAGAGGGAACCCGTGGGTCGGGTCGAAGCACGATTTGAAATCCATCTGTGGCGGTGCCTCTGTTTGACTCAACCACGGTTTGCTCAGTCGGGGGCTCAGCTAGGTTCTCCTGCGGCTCCCCGTTGGCGAAGGTTGCTATCCCGGAAAAAAGCGCTCCCAACATGATAGCTACGACCAATTTTCTCACCATTTCTCTCACCTCCTTTTCGGCATTCTACGCTAAGTCGGAGACTTTGAGCACATACTTTCAGCCGTACAGGCAATGGATGTTCTTGCTGATCTGCTTAGGGATGAGAGAATGGACGAGGATGTTTCGTCTGCTTGTGGCGCAGTTGCCTAAAGGCTTGGTTTCCCTCCGAAATGGAAAGAGCTTCGGGTTTTAGGTAGGATCAATCATCACGCCATCTGGGAAAGCAGGCTGCCCCACCTGGGGGCTGTTGTTTTGGGCCGATGGCGATGCATTTTGAGGGGTAAATCGATCGTATGCGCGAGATGCTGAAGACCGATCGACGAATGTTTCTCTACCTTGTTGTCTCCAATTTCTCACTCTACTTCGGCTATCGTGTTTGGGAAGCGATGTTTAACAATTTTGCCGTGGAGACCATCGGCATTGGGCCGGCGGCTATCGGTGGGGTGCAAGCACTGCGCGAAGTGCCGGGATTGATGGGCTTTTTAATCGGTTTTCTTGTTCTCTTTTTCTCCGAGGTGCGCATCATGGCGCTAAGCGTGATCTTGCTCGGGGTGGGCATGATGCTCACCGGGCAGGCGGCTAGTGTTCCGTTTCTGCTCATCAGTACGGTGGTGATGAGCGTTGGCTTCCACTTCTTCTACCCCAGCAATAATGCCGTGGTGTTGATGACTGTGGACAAGGCTCGGGCCCCCAAAGCGCTGGGTCAGTTGAGGAGCCTTGGAGCACTCGCTGCACTTGCGGCGACCGGAGTCGTTTTTCTGCTCGTGGGACGTCTGGGCTACCGCATGCTGTTCATGGGTGTAGGGGGGATGGTCATCCTGGGAGGACTGTTCCTGTTGCCGTTTGAGAAAGGCAGAGGAGGTTTGCCCCCGCGGCGGCGGGTGATCTTCCGGCGACGTTACTGGCTCTACTACACCATCGCCTTCCTGATGGGCAGTCGCCGCCACATCTTCACAACGTTTGCCATCTTCTTGCTCGTGAAGAAGTACGGTATTTCGGTTGAGACCACAGCGCTGCTGTTTTTGGTAAATAGCTTGATTAACACTTACGCCTACCAATATGTCGGCAAGCTCGTCGGCCGACTGGGTGAGCGCTTGATGCTCTCCATCGGCTTTGCGACTTTGATTCCGGTGTTTCTGGGTTACGCATACGTAACCGTGCTACCGGCTTTGTTCGCCCTGTTTGTGATTGACAATATCATTTTCGGCTTCAATCTAGCTACCGCCACCTATCTTCAGAAGATTGCCGTGTCTCAAGAGGAGTTGACGAGCAATCTGTCGCTGGAGCAGACCATCAATCACATCGCGGCAGTGGTCGTCCCGGTGGTAGGCGGTACGGTGTGGGTGCTGTTTGGCTCACAAGCGCCCTTTCTGGTGGGCGTGGGTGTTGCTGTGGTCTCGCTCGCCCTTGCCCAGTTTATCCGCACACCGACAGAGCCGGTACCGATCACGGTACCAAGCCCAACTGAATAGCCTCTCGCTTGCGATGAGAATTGCCAAAGGCGAAAAGGCCTTTCATCCGTCTGGTACTGGTGAACTGGTCCTGTCATATCCGCGGTTTGCCTGGGCAAGCGCCTCTGTCCTCTGGACAAATTCCGCAGCAAATCCCGGCAAGTTACCTACTCATGCATTCACATCCCACTGCCCTCGGGGAGGGTAAAAGAGCAGACCAGGTTTGTGCAATCTAACGGTTGGCAGGTTTGCTGGGATGTAGCATGTGCTATAACCGCGACTCTGGCAGCGGAGGTATTTGAGGCTGCAGCGCATTCTCCCTATCCTCTGGCTGCCCTTGTTCATCATTGTTTTGCACTAGATGGGCACTACCAAGGCTGACAAGCCCGCCTTGACAACTGTTGTGGATTTGCTCCAAGCTGAGTGGTGATCGGCATGCCTGAACAAGCGATTCAGGGCTATGTTGCTTCAAAGAGGAGGAACGCGATGTGGAGCCTTCCGAGGATTGTGATGCTCGTTACACTTCTCCTTGTTCTGTTTTCCGGAATGACAGTCAGCGAGGAGGCGGAGGAGTCTGTGGTAGGGTTCGGCTTTGGGGGACCGATGACCGGCGGTTTCATGCCGGAATTGGATGAGGTAAATGAGTTTCTGAAGGACAACGGGTACGCCGCACTGGGCGATTCGCTGATTGTTGCCGGTGGCGGTGGCCGCGGTGGTGCGCTCGGCGGCCTCTCGATTGGAGGCATCGGTTGGGGCGGCACCGCAGCGTCGCAAAAGGAGAACGAGCAAGCAAGGCTTTCCGCTGGATTTGGGGGATGTCAGCTCGGCTACGTTGTCGGCGGGGACGAGCGGTCGTTGCTCACGATTGGTGCCGTGCTTGGCGGTGGCGGGGTCAACTTGAATCTGCGCGAGGTTGGACCGGGGGATTCCGGACCCTGTCCCGCGATAACGCTTGGGGATACGAACGGTCCCCGTTCAGGCTTTCCAAAAGGAATTGTGATTGAGCCAACTCCGACAAACTACTGTCAGGGGTTCATTGCCGTGGAGCCCTATCTGAGTATGCAGGTCCAACCGCTCGGTTTCCTCGGGTTTGAACTCCACCTAGGGTACCTGTTTACATTGCTTGGCTTCGGCTGCTGTGGAGAGGCAGAAAACTCGGCGCCGTCGCTCGATCTCTCCGGGCCATTCGTTGGGCTCGCGTTCACATTTGGTGGGATTGGAGCCGCCGAGTGGGGCTTTCCCTATAGCGAAACCGTTGAGGAAACGGTCGATTTCGCCGGCAGAACCTCACTCGGTGTCGAAAACGAAATTGGGAGCATCACCATTGGACCAGGGGCTGACCTCACTGTCCAAACTGGGGTCAGTAGCGTTGTTGAACTTGTCGCGGTCAAACAAGCGCGAACGGAGGAGATTCTTGCCGCGGTGGAGATCATCATAGAAGAATCGGACAAGGGGCTCCGGATTCGTTCCGATGCGCCGGAGCGGTACTCGGGCCGCTGGGGCGTCGATTTAGTGTTGACCGTACCGGTGGGAATCGCTCTTCAAATTGAGCAAGGTGTCGGGGACATCACGCTCAGTGCCCATAGTGGTTCGGTCTCCATCGAGCTAGGTGTTGGCAGTGTGGAGATTGAACAGCTCATTGCCACTGAACTTAAGATCGAACTTGGTGTGGGAGACCTGACCCTCACGGATATCGAGTGCAAATTTGCCCGAATCGAGGTTGGGACCGGAAGCCTAGACGTACTTCTGCCTCCGGATGCCTCGTACACGGTGAGCGCCTCGGTCGGTCTCGGAGACATCACCATCGCTGGCTTTGCCGACATGGCGATAGAGCAAAAGGGCTTCGTCGGTCAAGAGGTTCAAGGCGTTCTGGGGGCAGGTGCAGGACAACTCCTCCTCGACTTGGGCGTGGGAGATATCGTCGTTCGGTCGTTGTGACGGAGGAAATCCTTCAGAGATAGAGGGAACAGACACCAACTACACAAACAGGATTTGTCTGTGAGGACAAGTCCTGTCTTTTTTGTTTGTAGCAGCTATCTGTTAGTGCCCGCCGACTGTGATCAACGGGACGACACTGGGGCTCCGCGCTGACTGCCGAAGATGGGGAGGGGTTGAGAAAGCGCTATTGAGAAGCAGGTTTTAAGTAAGGGGTTGACTTCGCAACAGTGTTATGTTATACTGATTATTATTCTGTGCCCGAAGGAGCTGGACACACATGGAACTGCCGAGTTTTCAGCTTGAGATGTTGGCAAAGACAAGACGTGAAGATATACTTAAAGTAGTATTGGAAAGGCGGCTCCTGAAAGAACTTCGCACAAAGCCTCGAACACCAATCGGTGGCAAGAGAAGTTCTTCAGCGGTGTCTTTCCCGGTCAAAGCACGCGCCCACCGCAGAATTACATAACAGTGTTTTGTTTTTAAAAGGGAGAGAAAGGGATGGCCGAAGAAAAACAGATCTCGAAGAAAGACGTCCTTGAGCGGACAGGGATTTCCTACGGGCAGCTGTATCGTTGGAAAAGGAAAGGGCTGATTCCGGACAGCTGGTTCATTCGGCGTTCAACGTTCACTGGCCAGGAGACCTTCTTCCCCGAGGAGAAGATCCTTGAGCGGATCAGGCGGATCAAAGAACTTAAGGAGGATCATCCCCTAGACGATCTGGCGGCCCTGATTACCGAGCGAGTCAACGCCAAATTGGAGGTGGCCTTCTCCAAGCTTCGCCGTCTGGGTTGGCTCGATGAGGAGTTGCTTGAGGTATGTCACTTGGAAGAAGACGAAAAGAAGGTCTTTTCCTGGAAGGAAGCCCTGTGTCTTGGAGTCTTGAAGCGGCTGGAGAAGGCAGCCACATCTCAAGAATTAGACCTTGCCAAGCGCACTTTGGGAAAAGCACTGGGCAAAGAAGGAATCGAGCGGATAGGCGAGGCCGATCTCTGCTTATATCTATTGCGAAAGCGGCTTGCAGCCGTGGGGATCTCGGCCGAGATCAGCCTGGCGGCGGTCGCTGGTCCCGGAACGACGTTCGATCCAGAGATCGAAGTTGTAGAGGCCGTTG
>CAZOUO010000057.1:0-13000 GCA_964582975.1 uncultured Thermotogae bacterium
CCTGCACTTCATCGCGTGGCGTGACCAGTTCCACGATCTGTTCGGGTTTGACATCCCCCAGCCCCTTTTGGATGTGGAGATCGAGGAAGATGGCTTCGAGGCTTCATTTACAGCCGATTTCTCTTTTTCTTCGTTCATCCTATCCACGGACCTTCTGAAGCGGCTGGATCTTGTGATCGCTGGAATAGATTTCGGACTGGGATTGGACGTGATCCAGGGCAGAATTGCGCCAGAGGTTACGTACCAAGTTCCTTCGGAATTCAAAGATGGAACCGAAGCGGCCCTTGCGGCCCTTCACCTTGATCAAGTGTATTGGTCGGCGTTCGGAATCCACGGCCTTGTTGGATTTGAACTGGGGCCACCTTTCTTACGTCTGTTCGCCGAAGTTCGATTCTTCCTTCCCGTGTCGCAATCTTCGGGGTGGTGGGCGATTGGAGTGGGCAGTCTCGCTGGAGACTTGGGGTTGGTGATTCGTTTCTGATGGACGAACAAACGCTTGTGAATTTGGCGATCGAAGCGCGAAAGCACGCCTACTGTCCGTACTCGAAATTTTCCGTCGGCGCGGCCTTGCTTGCCAAAAGTGGCAAAGTCTATACCGGCGTCAACGTGGAGAACGCGGTGAATGGGCTGTCGCTCTGCGCGGAGCGGGTTGCACTGTTCAAGGCTGTCTCCGAGGGAGAACGGGAATTCGACAAGATCGCGGTGATTTGTGACGCCGGCTATTGCCGACCGTGTGGGGCCTGCCGGCAGGTCCTTTTCGAGCACGCATCAGATCTTGAGATCCTCATGGGAAATCCCGACGGCCAGTTCAAGCGGATAACGATAAGGGATTTACTGCCCGAGGCGTTCACCCTTTAACAGGGTGTCTAGGCTGCAGTTACCCGCTCGATAATAAGGGCTGGCGGCGTGACGGGATCTTTGCTGATGGCATAAGCACTCTCTACCTGAGTGCGGGCGTGAGTCAGATTGGTTTCCTCGTTGACGTGCAGGATCGCCAGCAGCTCGCCGAATTTTACCGCGTCCCCGACTTTTCGCCACAGTTCCACCCCCACTGCCGGGTCGATGGTGTCTTCCTTGACAAATCGTCCCGCACCAAGGAGTTTTGCTGCTTGCCCAATTGCCAATGCATCGAGCTGAGCTACGTTCCCTGAGCAAGTGGCGCAGACTTCAACCGTCTTGGTCGCTGTGGGAAGCAAGGAGGGATCATCCACTACGGATGGATCTCCACCTTGGTTTCCCACCATTTCCTGGAACTTGGTAAGCGCGGAACCGTCGTGCAAGAGGCCACGAAGGGCGGCGATCGCCTCTGCGTGCCTAGTCTCTTTCTCAGCGAAGAGAACCAGCTCCGCGCCCAAATTACAGCAGAGGTCTGCGAGATCCTTCGGCCCCTTGCCGTTTAAGGTCTCGATCGCCTCCCTTACCTCTAGGGCGTTTCCGACCATGCGTCCGAGCGGTTGGGACATGTCGGTGATCAGAGCGGCGGTCTTGCGACCAAGACGCGTTCCAATTGAGACTAGGGCCGAAGCAAGCTTACGGGAGTCCTCCAGGTGGGGAAGGAACGCGCCGGCGCCGGTCTTAACGTCAAGCACAATCCCCTTGGCACCACCGGCGATCTTCTTCGACATGATCGAGGAGACAATGAGTGGAAGGGAATCAACCGTGGCCGTGACATCGCGCAACTCGTACAGCAAACGATCGGCAGGGACCATGTCCGCGGTGTGATCAGCGAGCGCCAGACCCGCACGTTGCGCTAGGCCTAAGAACTCCTCGCGAGAGAGGTCGGTGCTGAAGCCCGGAATCGCCTCAAGTTTGTCGATCGTTCCGCCGGTGTGACCGAGAGCACGGCCGGAAAGCTTGGCCACCGTCAACCCAGCTGCTGCCAAAAGCGGGATCAAAACGAGCGTGGTCGTATCTCCCACTCCGCCTGTCGAGTGCTTGTCCACCGGGTAGTCGGGCATCCGTGAGAGGTCGAGCATCGCGCCGGAATGAGCCATTGCGTCGGTCAGAATAGCGGTTTCCTCGTCATCCATCCCCTGGAAGTAGATTGCCATAAGCAGTGCGGAGGCCTGATAGTCGGGAATCTTTCCCGCGACAAATCCGTCGATTAGAAACTTGATTTCTTCTGGGGAGAGTTTCCCTCCGTTGCGCTTCTTCTTGATCAACTCAACCGTTTTCATCGACCGGATTTTAGCATGGACCTTTGCGGCTTTTCCAGATAACTCGGTTCGGTATACTTTTAGCAACGTTTGGAGGTGACATCATGGTGAGTTTTCCTCGTTTTCTTTTTCGCGTAAAGGACAAGCAGATCGAGACCGAAGCCAGGCGAATGGTTGAGGCTCTGGGTATCGATGACATCGAGATTCGACGCGACGACACGATCAAGGACGCGTGGCTGGAGGACAACGAAGCACTGAAGACAACCTACGGATTGGAGGATATTCAGGCGTATCTCGAAGAGCTAATGGGGCGGTAGAACAACAGTAGTCAGATATCTAGTTCAGGCCAGTCGCTCGCGCAGTCGCGACGAGCTGTAGTCCATTGCCCAGACTGCGAGCATGATCAGCAGCATCAACACAATCGCCTGATCCCAGACCCAGTTTCTCGTGAGCTGGATCAGCCGCTGGCCGATTCCTCCTCCGCCGACGAGACCGATGATCGTTGCCATACGGACGTTGATGTCCCAGCGGTAGATCGTGAACGAAAGGTACGGGTTGATGATCTGGGGGACGATTCCGTACAAGATGACCTGCAGACCATTGGCGCCCGTTGCCCGAATGGCCTCAACCGGGCCCGGATCGATCGACTCCAGTCGCTCGGAGTAGAGCTTGGTGAGATCCGCTACGGAGTGGACGAACAACGCGAGTGCGCCTGCGAATGCCGCTGCTCCTGTTCGAACCCAGACGACGAAGATGATCGCCCAGATGATCGGCTCGATCGATCGGACGATGCTCATCAGGACGCGGAGGAACGTGTAGATCGAACGACCGGTGATTCCTCGCGCCAGGTTCCGCGCGGCGAGGAAACTGAGAGGGACAGCGACCAGGACGCCGAACAAAGTCGCCATGAACGCCATGAACAGCGTGACGATCAGAAGGCGGACGCCGAGACCAAGGATCGACCAATCGGGGTGGAAGATCCGGTCCCAGATCTCCGCTGTGGCACCTGCGTTGGTGAACAACTTCACCAGATCGACCTGCGTGAACAGGGCCGAGGCGAGGTACATCGCGCCCGCGAGGGCGACGAGGGCGAGCATCCAGCTGGTCCGATACCAGGGCCCGCGTGGATCGGGGGCCTCGGCAGCGCTGACCGATCGGAATCCGGCGAACCGGTCCTGCCACGGGATGTAGCGTGTCGTGACCAAGATCGGCACGGCAAATAGCGGAAGGGCGTGTAGCAGCGAGACGCGAAGCAAGCGTCGTCCGATCATCAGAGCGCGGCTTTCCCGAGCGGCGGTTATTCGTCGACCGAGGAGTCTCATCCCCGGGCTGACGGTGAACGATTGCCAGACGAGCGCGAGTTCGAAGCAGACAGTGAGCAGCACCCACCACGGGACGGAGCTGAAGTTACGCGTCCCGTGCGCGAGATCGTTCCAGATGAACGATGCCAGAGTCCAGAGGGCGATCAGGACGAGCAGGTCCGTCACCAGCACACCGAGGTCCTTCCGGTAGGCGCGGAGCGCCTTTCCCCAGTTGGGACGTTGGCTCATGAATCCGGCGTGGTAGTTGTCCTGCGGCGTCATCCGATCTTCTCCCTCACTCTGGCGCTGATGTAGTCGAGCGCCCAGACAACGATGACGATCACGAAGATCACGGCGCCGACGTAGCTCCACGCTTCGGGGGTCCTTCCGACCTCGTTCTTGAAGTAGAAGAGGAGGGTCCCGATGCCGCCGCCGCCGACCAGCGCGATGACTGTGGCCATGCGGATGTTGATATCCCAACGGTACAGGGTAAACGCTAGATATGAGGGGATGATCTGCGGGATGACCCCGTAGACGACAACCTGCCAGCGGCGCGCTCCGGTTGCGGCGATCGCTTCCAACGGGCCCGGGTCGACGGACTCGACTTGTTCGGAGTAGAGCTTCCCGAGGGCGGCGATCGTGTGGAGGAAGAGCGCAAGTGCGCCGGCAAACGGGTTCCCGAATCCAACCCAGACCGCGAAAAGGACCGCCATCAGGATCGATTCGATCGAGCGGAGAACGTTGAAGAACGTGCGCATGATCGAATAGGCAATCCACCCGAAAGCGTTGAAGCCCATGATGTTCCGCGCCCCAAGAAAGCTTAAGGGGAACGCAACGATCGCACCGGAGACGGTGGCGAAGAACGCCATGAAGACCGTCTCTAGCATGTAGTGGAAGATCGAGAACGTCCTCCCTACGATGACGTCTTTCGTCAGGAAGGTGAAGTTCGGAGTGAAGAGGTCTCTCCAGATGTGCCCCGACTTGCCGATCCGCTCGACGAGCATCTGCAAGTTGATTGTCGTGATCTTCCAGCCGAGCCAAAAGGTCAAACCGAGCAACCCGGCGAGAAAGAGACCACGATACGTGAGATACCACTTTCTGGGCTTCTCGGCCGGCAACTCGTCCTTGATCTTCTCCAGGACGAGCATCCGCCCCGTCTTGGCGCCGTCGTGGAGGAGTGCTCCCAGTGGGCGCTCCGTGAACAGGGCGACGGGCTGGAGAGCGAGGGCGGCGTGCATCGCTACCCACCGCTTCGCCCGCTGGCCAACTGTGGGCGCAGTGTAGTCATCCCTGAACAGCCGCAGACCGAACAGGCTGAGGCCGATCGACTGGGTAAACGCGTGGCCAAGCATCGCCAGCTCGAACGTCGTGACAATCGCCACGGGCCAGCCCCACGTCGGCAAGGTGAGTCTGCCGTAGAAGTTGATGTATCGCAAGTACCAGTACTTGTTGAGCAGATACATCACCCCGTAGGCGATGAAGCCCCACGACGCCCAATCCAACAAAAAGGCGGCGATCCGCGGGCGAAGCTCAGAAAGCCGAACCCACGGCGAACGCTGGCTAGCGGACTTCGACTTCTTCGGCCTCTTCACCGTAGATCTCCTTAAACTTCGCCGCGTCGATCTCGGCGGGAAGTCCCTCAAAGACGATCTCGCCGTCCTTGAGTGCGAGGATCCGGGTTCCGTAGCGACGGGCAAGCGAGAGAAAGTGGAGGCTGGCGATCACGGTGACGCCGTCTTCCTTGTTCATCAATTCCAAGTACTGCATCACGGAGTGGGAGGTCGCCGGATCGAGGGCCGAAACCGGCTCATCGGCCATCAGAAGATCGGGCTGCTGCATCAGTGCCCGTGCAATGCCGACGCGCTGCTGCTGGCCTCCAGAGAGCTCGTCGGCGCGCTTGTACGCTTGTTCAGGGATGCCGACCCTTTCGAGGTTGGCCATTGCTGTTTCAATGTCTTCCTTTGGGAACTTGTGAATGGCTGACGCTGCGGGGTTCACGTATCCGAGTCGGCCTGACAACACGTTCGTCAGTACCGTGGAACGTTTCACCAGGTTGAACTGCTGGAAGATCATCGCCATCCGTTTGCGGAGTTGGCGAAGCTGGCGCGAGGACGCACGGGTGACGTCGACGCCGTCGAAGATGATCGTTCCTGCCGTCGGTTCGATCAGCCGGTTGATGCATCGCAGCAGTGTCGACTTTCCCGAGCCGGAAAGGCCGATGAGGACGAGAAACTCGCCGCGTTTCACCGTACAACTGATGTCATTCAGAGCGAGGACTTCGCCGCGTTCGTAGACCTTTGTCAGATGCTCTATCTGTATTAGGTCATCCATTCTCGAAGGCATCACAAGAAAGAATGCGGGAGAGGGTGTCCTCTCCCGCATTCGATTTACGTCTAGTGACTTAAGACCACCCTACCGCTCCGGAATGGGGAGTCCGAGAATTTCGCGATAGCCGTCGTAGAAGCTATCGTCGATGTCCGCGACGTCCGTCCACTCGTAGAACTTCGGGTCGCCCCACAGCGCCTGTCCCTCTTCGGTGGCGATGTGGATCTTGACGGCTTCGACGATTTGATCGGCAATGTCGACCGGGAAGTTCGGGCCAAACGCCAGACAGTCGTTCGGGATCGGGCCGATGTTCATCACGACGCCGATGTCGCGCAGGACCGTGTCGAAGTCGTAGGTATCACGGACGGCGCGACGCAGGTCGTAGCAGGTTCCGCGAAGACCCTCGCGGTACAGGTCGTTGTTCCAGCGATCCCAGAGCCACAGTTCCGGATCGTCGCCGAAGTCCCACTTCGGTCCAGACCAACCTTCCGGAGCACCCGGGGCCGAGCCGTATCCGGAGCAGAAGTCCCCCTGGCCCTCGATCAACGCGACCATCGAGTTGGTGTGGCCTCCGCTTGTCACAGTGCTTGCGAGATCGATGCCTTCCCGCTCGAAGATCATGTTCGGGAAAACGTACCCGGACGTGGAGCCGGTGTCGTTGTAGATCCAGACTTTCCCGTTCAGATCCTCCAACGTTTCGATCCCGCTGTCGCGGCGGGCATAGAGGCTGGCGTAGTACCACGGGTAACCGTAGCGAACCGAACCCAAGCGCGGCGAGACGTTCCCTCCGGTCCGGTCGTAGATTCGGATGTACTGGTCCGTCGTCGGCAGTCCGAACGTGTCGCCTTCGGACGCCGCGAACGCCTCAATCATCGCCGTGTAGTCGGCCTGCAGGCTCGCAACGATGTATAGACCGGTGATCTCGAAGAGATCTTCGGCGATCGCGTGCCCGACCTCCTCGACCGTGGCTCCTTCTGTCGACGGAACCAGAAGCATGTAGATTGGCTCATCCGGACTTGATCCCACCTGGGCCCAACCCAAGATACCGGCAGCCAGGACGGCCACCAGAGCCAGAACCATCATCCTACGCATACTGCCACCTCCTTATAGTTAGGCAGTGCCCTCGCGGAGGTATCACTTGACGTGGCTACCTCCAGTGTAATTCCGATAACACTATCATAGGCCTTCTGGAACGGTTAGTCAACAAGTTCTAAACTCGTTGGCAGTGGTCCTTAAGTGCCTTAGGAAAGCGTATTTGGTAAGACGTCTTGTTCTCCTGCAAGTCTTAAGCTTCAGTCCCTAGGTTGTAGGTACTTTTGCACATCTACCGCAGCCTGTTGCAGCATCTCCAATCCCAATTCGTCCGGATAGCCGTCTTCGTAGACGATTCGTTTGACCCCGGCGTTGATCAGCATTTTGGCGCAGATGGTGCAGGGCGCGGTGGTGCAGTAAAGCGTAGCGCCTGCAGTGGAGACCCCGTGAAACGCGGCTTGGATGATGGCGTTGGCTTCAGCGTGGGTCGCTCTGCACAGTTCGTGGCGCTGGCCACTGGGAACGCCACGTTGCTCTCTCAGGCAGCCAACTTCAAGGCAGTGCGGAAGACCCCGGGGCGCTCCGTTATATCCTGACGAGATGATTTGCTTCTCCTTGACGAGTAACGCGCCGACCTTGCGACGCAAACAGGTAGACCGCGTGGCGACAAGTCGTGCTAGCTGCATGAAGTATGCGTCCCACGAGGGCCGATTGTCGTCCATAGTTGTATTCTATCTAATCGACCGTGCAGGGAGGAAACAGCCGATCGGAGTGAACACACGAGATCCGTGCCGTGGTTTAGCTAGGCCGAAAGATCTTGACGGCTTCCCGGTTTGACGGCAGGGAGGCCCTTTCGGCAGAGGGGACAATCTTCTGGGTCGAAGGCGTCGATCTCTAACCGTACCGCAGAGATTACTGGAAATGGGAGATCTCCTAGGTTGAGCGTGCGATCAACGATGCAGGCGATCCCAAGGATCGTAGCATTAACTTTCGCTAGGACATCAGCGACCTCTAGGGAGGAACGGCCGGTGGTGACGACATCCTCAGCGATCAGTACCCGCTCGCCTGCCTTGATCTCAAATCCGCGTCGCAGGACCATCTGGCCGTCTCGTCTTTCCGTGAACAAGCCACGGACGCCAAGCACTCGTGCCAGCTCGTAGGCCACAATAATGCCGCCCAGGGCTGGTCCGACTACGGCATCGATCGGGCCAAATGACTGGACTCGTGCTCCCAGCAACTGACAGACCCGATGTGCCAAATCGGGGTGCTGCAAGAGCCGGGCGCATTGAATGTAGCGCCCCGCGTGCTTTCCCGAGGAGAGTATGAAGTGGCCGTCCAGGACAGCACCAGTGGTTTGCAGCGCCTCCAAGACCTCGCGTTCAGTGGGCGCAGCCACGGATCTCCTCCCAGTTGTTGAGCCCTCGATGTTGCATGAATTCCTCCAATCCCTCCACGATTCTAATTGCACTCCAAGGATCGATGAAGTTCGCTGTTCCCACTTGGATCGCTGAGGCTCCGGCCATGATGAACGCCACCGCGTCCTGCCAGGTGGTAATCCCTCCTATTCCGATTACCGGGATGTCTAGGACAGTCACAAGTTCATGCACGATGCCCAGGGCAATCGGCCGGATCGCGGGTCCAGAAAGACCGGCAAACACCCGTTCGAACACCGGCTTTCCCGTTTCGATGTCGATTGCCATTGCGCGGAACGTGTTGACCGCGCACGCAGCGTCCGCACCGGCCTGTTCGGCTGCTTGGGCTACCTCAAGCCGGGCATCGGGGGCCAGTTTCGCCCAGAGAGGCTTCGTAGACACTTTCCGCGCTGCTCTCACGACTTGTCCGGTTTCCTCTGCCTGCTGGCCGAGCATCTCTCCGGGCACGTTGGGGCAAGAGAGGTTCAGTTCGATGGCATCGACCGCTGAACCGGAGAGCCGCTCCACCATTTCGATGTACTCCGCTTGGATCTCTCCCCAAACGTTGGCGATGGTAACGATCTCTTGGGTCTTCATCCGCGGCAGCTCCTCTTCAAGGAAAGCATCGATGCCGGGGTTCTGTAGGCCGATCGAATTGAGGAGGCCGCAGGGTGTTTCCCATAGCCGAGGGGAAGGGTTCCCTTCCCGGGGTCGGAGGGTCAGCCCCTTGGTACACACCGCGCCCAATTTGCTGACGTCGTAGAGGTCGCCGTACTCCTCGCCGAATCCAAAGGCTCCCGCTGCCGCGATGACCGGATTCTTGAGGGTGAGTTCACCGATGCGGACAGAGAGGTCAGCCATCCCAGACCACCTCCTCGGCGCGAAACACCGGTCCGTCCCGGCAGACGCTGCGGACCCCGTTCGTGGTCTTCACTGCACAGCCAAGACATGCGCCGATTCCGCAGGCCATCCGTTCTTCGAGCGAGACAATCAGTGGCACTCCGGCCGTATTGCATATTTGAGCCAGAGTCTTAAGCATCTCATGGGGTCCGCACGCGTAGCAGGCCTCGTAGTTCGCTGGATCGAAGTCATCGATTACAACTCCCATCCGGCCTCCTCTTCCTGACTCGGAGGTGATAACGACCCGGGTGGCCAGCTTCTCGAACGCCTCCACCAGAAAAGGTCGGTCTTGGAAGCCCAAATACAGGTCGACCTCGCCGAAGACCTTTGCCGTGTGCAGCAGGGGGGCGATGCCACATCCCCCACCGATGAGAGCGATCCGACCGTCCGATCGTTGCCAGCCGTTTCCGAGCGGACCGAACAGTGATAACGCATCCCCTGGTTTGAGCCGACTGAGGAGTTTGGTTCCCTTCCCGCGAACCTTGTAGAGGAAGGAGACCTGCTCCTCGGTCCGTTCAAAGACGCTCATCGGCCGCGCAAGGGGTGGATCAAGGTGCCAGGCTCGCAGCATATAGAACTGGGCGGGCTCGGCCGGGAAGGATCCAACAACCGCGATGCGAAAGAAGCTTGGTGCAACTTCTTCATTGGTGAGGACCGCTGCTTCGCGCATCGCTAGCTTACCCATTGACGAATGTCATCACGCATCGCGATGACTGCCTCCCGCGCGTACTTCGTGTACCGTTTCTCGCCGTCCGGTTTGCTCAGGTGTGCTCCGAGGATTGAGCGAGAGGCGTTGACAACAGCACCGTTTCCGTCTGCAAAAGCAAGCGCGACGTCCTTCCCTGCGCCCCCTTGTGCTCCGTAGCCGGGAACGAGCAAGAAAAGCGCTGGAAAAGCCTTTCGTATCTGCGCCAGTTGTTGTCGGGTGGTCGCTCCAACGACCCCTCCGATGAGGCTGTAGCCGTACTCTCCAAGATATTCTCTTCCCCAGAGGTGAACAAGCTCGCCGACGTGCATGAACACCGAACGGTCAGCAGCGCAAAGATCTTGAACGTCACAAGCCGACGAGTTGGACGTCTTGATCAAAACGAACAGGCCCTTGTTTCCCGTTCGAAGATACGGCGCGTAGGGAGCAATGACATCGGAGCCCATGTACGGGTTGACGGTGATGAAGTCGGCCTCAAAGTCTCCCGCGAAATGGGCTTTGGCGTACATCTCTCCGGTGGAGGCGATGTCCCCGCGCTTGACGTCACCGATGACAACAGCGCCCTTGCTCCGTACGCACGCCAGGGTATCCCGGTAGCAAGAGAGACCATCTACTCCAAGGGCCTCGTAGTGGGCAATTTGGACCTTGTAGCACGCGGCAAGATCGAGAGTGGCGTCGATGATTTTACGATTGAACTCGAGGATGGCTCGTGAGAGGGGAGGACTGAATGCCAGCGTCTTTGGCAGAAGCTGGGGTGAGGTGTCCAATCCCACACAGACTGGCCCACGGTCTGCCACGGCCTCAAACAACCTGTCGATAATCATCAAAATCCCTTCCTTTGATCTTCCCGTCTATGAAGAGGATATCACCTTTGTGAATCGTAGCCCAGATTTTCCCGGTGAGACTAGTTCCCAGAAGCGGCGTATTCTTGCCTTTGGAAACGAGGCGATCCTCGGATACGGTGAACGATTCATCTTCCTCGATCAAGACTACATCCCCGTCGTAGCCAAGCGTAAGTGCACCCTTGGGAAGATTCAGGATGTGAGCAGGATTGAGGGACACGGCCCGGGAAAGCTGTGAGAGGCTGAGCTTTCCTGTTCTTACTAGCTGTGTGTGCAGCAGGGCAAAGGCGGTCTCGATCCCAGAGATGCCGGGCACCCCGTTTGCTTTGTCTTCAGGGGTGTGGGGAGCGTGGTCGGTCGCAACGACATCGATTAGCCCCTCCGCGAGCGCGCTTTCGAGCGACTCTCGCGTCACGTGATCCACAAGGGGTGGATTGACGGTGTATCCAACTTCCTCATCGACGCACAAGTGGTGCGGAGTGACCTCACAAGTCACTGGGACGTTATTGCGTTTTGCCCTGATAATCATGTCTACGGTTTCTGCCGTGCTTACATGAGCTATGTGGAGGGTACATCCGGTGTGATGGGCGAGCACCAGATCGCGGGCCACCATCAGCGTTTCGGAGAGCGTGCGATCCTCGATGTCTTGGGTCTCACAGTGCTCGATCAACGGGCGACCAAGCAAAGCGGCCTTCTGGCAAGCTGCAAGCATCACATCGTCTCGTTGCACGCCGACCCCATCGTCGGAGAACGCCCACGCGTGTGGCGCTAAGCCCTCCATGTCGCTCAGTGCCTCGCCCTTCAATCCCTCGGTGATGGCCCCCACGGGAAAGAGCTCCACTAAGCCTACTTCCCTGGCCTTGTCGTGTACGTATCGGGCTGCCTCAGGGCAGTCACAAACCGGAGAGGTATTGGCCATCACGGAGACCGCGGTGTATCCCCCGGCTGCCGCCGCTCTGCTTCCAGAGAGGATGTCCTCCTTGTGCGTGAATCCCGGATCACGGAAATGGGCGTGAAGGTCGACAAACGCGGGCAACAGCGTCCGCCCGTCACCTTGGATGACTGGAGCGTCAGAGATGACTAACTGCTGCCCTATTACACTGATGCATCCATCGCGGATGTAAAGGTCTTCCGAAAATTGTCGCGTTGCATCGACGAGTCGAACGTTCTTTATCAGGATATCGGTGCTCACACCCTAACCCGTTCCCCGCAGTAGAAGCATTGGTACTCCTTGGTCTTTCTATCAACGAGGATGAACACGGATTGACCATGCCGTTCGTAGGGGCTGATGCAGCGAGGGTTTTTGCATTCGATCAGTCCCTCCACCCGCTCGGGGAGTCCGATCTTGACCTTCTCGGTGATCTTGCCTTCATCGATGTAGCTGACGGTGATGTCTGGGTCGAGAAGTCCTAACAGGGTGAGATCAAGCGCTAATGTGTCCGAGATCTTGATGATGTCCTTTCGTCCCATCTTATTGCTGGGCACGTTCATGACCAAGGCCACCGGGTATTCGACCTCTCTTAAGCCGAGCCGCTCGAAGATCTTGATCCCATTTCCGGCCTGAATGTGATCGAGCACAATTCCTTTGGTGATTGGATCGACGGTTAACATCTACGTCTCCTCGAGCAGGCGAAGGATCAGCGCCATACGGATCAGCATCCCTAATCGGGCTTGTTGGAAATAGATTGCTCGCTCGTCGGCGTCCACCTCTTGGGAGATCTCAGTGACTCGCGGCAATGGATGCATGACAATCGCATCTTTTTTCGCCAACTTCATTTTCTCTGGAGTCAGAATGTAGGTATCACGAAGCTTGATGTAGTCTTCCTCGTTGAAGAACCGCTCCTTCTGAATCCGTGTCATGTAAAGGACATCGCACTCCCGCAACCTGTTCTCCATATCGACACTTTCCCAAATCTCCACGCCCGGACCCGAAGCAGCCACGTCGTCTTTGATACTGTCCGGCAGCCGAAGCTCTTCGGGGGAGATTAAGACAAACCGGATTCCACTCCGGCGTGCCAACGCTTTAATGAGCGAGTGAACCGTGCGGCCGTATCGGAGATCCCCGCAAAAAGCGACGGTGAGATCTTCCAGGCGGTTCTTAAACGTTTCAATGGTGAATAGATCCGTCAGGGTTTGCGTCGGGTGTTCACGGGCCCCGTCGCCTCCGTTGATCAGGGGTACCGGTGCGTACAACGCAGCCAACCGCGCTGCCCCCTCACGGGGATGGCGCAGCACGATGAGGTCTGCATACCCCCCCACGGTTCTGATCGTGTCAGCGAGACTTACCCCTTTTGCCACCGAAATTGTCGCGACATCACTGACAGTG
>CAZOUO010000058.1:0-12971 GCA_964582975.1 uncultured Thermotogae bacterium
GATCAGCCAACGAAGATGGTGCGATATCAATACACCACATTGACGGACGTGACCATCGCACTAGGTTTATCGCTGAGTGAAGCGACTTCTTTGCCGCGTGAGACACCCTTTTGAAAACACATGAGCTTACTCTAGCGATTCCCGAAAGAACTTTCTTCCACTGACTTGCGCCTCGATTCCCACGAGGAGCACCAATTGTGAGGAGCAATTACGCCTCCTTCTCATTCAGGGTTATAATTGGGTTTCCTTTTCAAATACTATGCCGCAATACACCTCCCAACAACAAAAAGGAAGTAAGATTTCTACGATAGACCTCTTTCTGGAAGGACTCTGAGGGTAGGACTGTATTTTTGAATCTGTGGCCTCCCCTCCAAGGGCAGTTGCTGGCTTCCGGCTCCGAGGATGACACGATTAAACTGGGGATATCAGTGATCTGCCGAGACGATAACGCTTAGCGCTTAGTGATCAGAAAAAGATCAATGCTCAAAAGCTAATCGCTGGGATCGAATACTCAGCAAGCAAAAGCGGGCATGGGAAGGTATAATGGCGGCGGTGAAAGAAGTATGGCCAAGGTTGCACTAGAACTCGAACTTGAGCAGTTGGCTCAGGTCATCATGGAGCTTCCCGCAGGCGAGCGCCAACGGTTGTGGAGCTTGCTTGCCACCCTGGAAGAGGCTCAAGATAGCGAGGCGCTGAAGGCTCTCCGCGAATCCGAGCAGGATGTGAAAGAAGGGCGTCTGTATACCTTCGAGGAGGTCTTCGGCGAACCCATTAAATGATTCTCAAGTTCACGAACCGTGCTAGAAAGGACCCGAGTAAGCTTTCGCGAAACGTAAAGGTGCAAGTGAGAGAGGCAATTTACTCTTTGGTTGGTGACCCTCAGCAAGGGATCAAGTTGTCTGGAGCGTGGGAGGGTTATCGTCGCTTGCGCACCGGGAATTATCGGATCATCTATCGCATCTACGACGACGAACTCATTGTTCACTACGTGCGCCACAGAAAGGAAGCCTATCGCTGAAGCTGGCCCAACGATCAGGATGGCAGCACGATCAGCGGTGTCCGGCAAGGACCAATTAGTCTGCTTTTGAGGCAACGTTCAGGTCATCGGATTCATGAGTGTGACTACCAAGCTTCCTCAAAGTCGACCTGCAAACACAAGTGCCACTGAGAATCGAGGCCGTAGTACCAATACCAGCCGGTTTCCGGGAGGCCGGAGTGCCATTGATTGTCCTGCGAGTACCAGGCGTCTCCGGGATAGCCGGGAAACGGCGGGTACGCGGGCGGATAGGGTGGGAGGTCCGTAGGGCTAGGAGTCGGCAAGGGTTCATACTCCGGACCAGTGATGGTAAACGCGGTCCAACCGGTCTCCCATGTAGGAGTGGGAGAGATTTCTAGCAGCAGGCTTTTCAGCTGGTACATGGCGTCACTGGGGTCGGAGGCAAAGACGGGGAACGGATCACTAGGCCCACCGCCGTAGATGTGAAGTGGGGTGAGACTGGCGAAGATCAGCAACTCCTCGACACCCGTGGGGGGATGGACTCGCAAATCGTACGGACCGTCCGGAATGGTGTGCGTTCCGCTAAAGACGTAGTTGTTCTGCGAGTAGGCATTCGGAAACACGAGTCGGACGACGCCGTCCGGTTGCAGATCGAATAAGTAAACGAAGGCCGGCTGGTTGACACTGAAGTGGATGATCAACGCCTCGCCGACCTCGTAACTCGATTCTTGTGTCCAAACGCCGACAAAAAAGGATGTTTCGCTGGGGGTCGGTGTGGGAAGGATTCCGAGGGGAAAGGCTTGAGCGTTGACGAGGGCCGATGGTCCGAGCAGGCCAACCAACAAAAGTACTCCAATTATCCATCGGGGTTTCACTTGGATCACCTCGACCGATTTACCCCTGGGTACGCGGGTGCGTTTCATGGTCTTTGTTGAGGACTGGATATAATGGCAGTGGAGGAGCCATCATGCCGGAGTTACCTGATCTGGAGATCCTGAAGGAGATTTTGCAGCGGCGCGTCGCTGGTCGTGAGATCGCCTCGATCCGTGCACTTCGGCCGGGGCTTCTCAAGACGGTCGAACCGCCGCTTGAAGCACTGGTTGGTGAGGCGTTCAGAGAGATCGAGCGCCGCGGCAAACAGCTCGTGTTTACTCTGCGCTCGGATCTTCATCTTGTCGTTCATCTGATGCTTGCGGGCCGGTTCGTGCTGTGCAAGAGCGACACCCGACCGACCAAGGCGACTGGGCTTGTCATCACCTTCATCGATGGAGAGGACCTGCGGCTGATCGAGAACGGGCCGAAAAAACTGGCCGCGGTCTACGTCGTCGAGGATCCACTCCAGGTTAAGGGGATCCGTGAGGCGGGATTTGAGCCGCTGGCTTCTGAATTCACCGTAGACAGCTTGGCCCAGATGGTCGATGGCCGTCGTCGCCAGGCGAAGAAGCTTCTCACCGATCAGAAGATGATCGTCGGCATCGGCACGGCCTACGCCGACGAGATTCTATTCGAGGCCAAGATTTCGCCTATTCGCTACGTCAATACTCTCTCACCCCAAGAGATTGAGCGTCTCCATGCAGCGGTTCGGAGCGTGCTTCAAGATGCTATCGAAAAAATTAGAGCACGCGCCAGCGATCGGCTGTTCACCGACGAGATTCGCGATTTTTTGCGCGTCTACAAGCACACAGGCGAGCCCTGTCCAATCTGTGGGGCGAAGATCGCCGAGATCCGCTACTCGCAAACGCGTACCTACTACTGTCCGACCTGTCAGGCGAGCGGCAAGACGCTTCCCGACCGTCGCTCGTGGCTTAAGCGTTAGTTAGTAAGTCCTCCCACCTACAGCATTTTCAGGAAATCGACCACTTGCTCGATCTCCTCGGGCGTGTTGAAAAAGTGAACCGAGAGGCGCAAGCCCCCTGCGCGCGGATGCGCCTTGATTCGTGCAGCCTCTAGCCGCGTCTCCAGCGCTTTCACTTGTTCGGGCTGGGAAAGGTCAAACGGCACGCGCACGGTGACTATGCCTGATCTCTCTTCGGGACCGATTGGCGAGATGATCTCGATCCTCTCCCTGTTGAGCCGCTCGATAAGGCCATCGACGAGGTTGGAGACCCGCGATTCGATCGGCTCGATGCCTAGATCGAGCAGGTAGTTCAGGGAGGTAGCCAGGCCTTTGAACAGGACCGGGGACAGGCCTTGTGCTTCAAATCGCTTCCAACCACTGGCAAGGGGAGCGTGTTCCATCGGGTAGTCGGTTCCGGAAACAAGCGCATTCCACACGGTCTCTTCCTCTTCAACTGGAAGGTTGGCGTAGGCGAGGGTTACAGGATGAAGTGTCTCCATTAGGTCTGGTCGGACGTAGGCAAAACCGGTCCCCAGTGGTCCGCAGAGCCACTTGTAGCTGCCGGTCGCCAACACGTCGATGCCGAGCTCCTTCACGTCCACCTGAAGCACACCGAGGGACTGGATCGCGTCGACGCAGATAAGCCCATTCACTTTGTGGACAGCCTCTGCGAGCGTCGCGATGTCATTTCGATAGCCGCTTCCAAACTCCACGTGACTGATAGCCACAACGCGGGTGTTTGGATCGATCGCGCTGAGAAGGTCGTCAAGCGGCACGACGCCGTTGCGAGAGCGGATCATCCGTACCTCCAGACCGTATCGATCGGCCTGATAGAGCCAGGGGAAGATGTTTGACGGGTATTCCAGGTCATTTAACACGATGTTCTCGCCGCGCTTCCAAGGAAGCGCTCCGGCAAGAAGGTTGATCCCCCCGCTCGTGCTGCCTGTGAGAACGATTTCCTCCTCGGAGGCGCAAACCAGCTTCGAAGCGAGGATCCGTGCCTCTTGCTGGGGGTTTTCCTCCCAGGCTTCCTTGGCAAAGTTCGTCTGCAAGTTGCTTGTGGCCTCCTCCATGGCCGAAAGCGTTGCTCGCGGCAATGGACCGACTCCAGCCGAGGCAAAAAAACACGTCTGGCTGAGTGTAGGGAACTCATCCCGGATCTGTTTGATGTTGTCCATGGACACCTCCGTGGCTAATCTATCCTCACTGATCAGTCTGGGCAAGGGGAAGGAGGTCTCGATCGTGAGCCTCTATGAACGGGTTTATCACGTGGTGCGGCAGATCCCACGCGGCAAGGTGGCGACCTACGGCCAGATCGCTCACTTGGTGGGGCCACCGTGTGATGCGCGCCGGGTCGGTTGGGCGTTGGCCGCTTTGCGCGAACACAGGGTACATCCGCCGGTGCCCTGGCAGCGGGTGGTGAACGCCAAAGGAACTTCGAGCATAGGAGCAGGCCAGCTCGATCTTCTTAAAGAGGAAGACGTCCACGTTGACGAAAAAGGAAAGATCGACCTGAAGCGCTTCGGCTGGGACGGCTTCATCGATGAGGAGATCGAAGGGGGCTAGCCGGCTGTCACAGGCGACCTGGTCGAGCATGAACCCATCGCGACCCGTAGGTTCTAAATAGGCCGATCTTCGCTCCTCTAAGAGAGGAGAAAGGCTTCAATTTGCCGCAGAATGTTATGAAGATTACACTAATCGAACAAGGAGGGTCGATGCGGAAACCGATTCTTGGCGGTGTGCTGATTCTGGGCCTAGGGATGCTCTTTGTCGGTGGGTGCTTTGGCCCGGTGGTGCGGCCTACGGTCGAGTTCACGTGGTGCCCCGATGGCACGGGTGGACTTCTTTCCTACCGGTTCATCTCTCAAGCCACGACGGTTCCTGGTCATTTTATCACCTCGCTTTCCTGGGAGTTCGGCGATGACACCGTGGTGGACGATTACGCCTGGGAGGTAGTCCACTCCTTCTCCGAGGAGGGAACGTACTGGGTAACGCTCGTCGCTGCCGATGATCGCGGCGTCTCGGGGACGATGACCAAACAGGTGCCGGTGATCGAGGTGACGATCATCCGTTCGTGGAAGCTCACCCTCGGCTGGCCTGTGAAGATCACCGGGGAAGTGGTCAACCGCCACACCGAGGCATTGCATAGTGTCACGGTGAAGGCGAAGTTCTACAACGCCGATGAAGTCCGACTGACCGATGGGACGGTCGAGATAACTGACTTGGAACCAGGAGAGGTCGCCCGCTTCACCGTGACCGCCCAGGAGTATTTGAGCGAGATCCTCTACGCGACGGTCTCTGTTGACGCGTTTACGACCGACTGTCCCGATTCAGCGTACGGGCTCGAATGAGATGCGCCTGATCGCGGATTTGCACATTCACTCACGCTTCAGCCGGGCGACGAGTCCGGAGATGGACCTCCCGGCACTCACACAGTGGGCAAAGGTGAAGGGGATCGACATCCTCGGCACAGGAGATTTCACGCATCCGCAGTGGTTCAATACGTTGCAAGCGGGCCTTGTCCCGGAGGGCGGCGGCCTCTATCGCTACGAAGAGACCCTGTTCCTGCTCACCGCCGAGGTGGCCGCCATTTGGTCGCAGGACGGACGGGTGCGCAAGGTTCACCTCCTCGTGCTTGCTCCGTCACTGGAGGCGGTGGCGCGGATCAACCGTGAGCTCGCGCGTATCGGCAACCTCGCTGCCGATGGCCGACCGATGCTCGGAATCTCAGCGAAACGCCTCGTGGAGGTAATCTGGACCGCCGAGCCGGCTGCTGAAGTAATTCCGGCGCACGCTTGGACCCCCTGGTTCTCCATCTTTGGTTCACGGTCCGGGTTTGACTCGCTCGAGGAATGCTTTGGCGAGCACACGAGGAGGATCTTCGCTATTGAAACGGGGCTTTCGAGCAACCCGGCGATGAATTGGCGTCTTTCCAGTCTTGATGAGATAACGCTGGTCTCCAACTCCGACGCTCATTCTCCTGCTAAACTCGGCCGTGAGGTGACGCTGTTTGACCTTGCCGCGCCAAGCTACGAGGGGATTGTCGCGGCGATGAAGGAGCGCGATCCGTCGCGCTTCCTCGGGACGATCGAATTCTTTCCCGAGGAGGGAAAGTATCACTTCGACGGCCACCGCGCCTGCGGGGTTGTCCTCTCTCCCCGGGAGGCAATGGCCAAGGACAATCGCTGTCCGGTCTGCGGTAAGCCGCTCACCATCGGGGTGATGCACCGGGTGGAGGAGCTCGCCGATCGGCCGGAGGGGGAGACCCCCCCAGGGAGGATCCCCTACCGCAGCCTCGTCCCCTTAGAGGAAATCATCGCCCAGGCAATGGGGCTTCAGCCGGGGACCAAAGGTGTGACCCAGGAATACGAACGATTGGTTGGCCGCTTGGGAAGCGAGTTTCACATCCTGCTTGACCTTTCGGAGGAAGCGCTGGGCAAGGAGACCCCACCGCGAATCTTGCAAGCGATTCGTAAGGTGTGTGCGGGGGAGCTTGAGATCGAACCGGGTCACGACGGGGTATACGGCAAGGTGACCATCCCCCTTGATGCCGAGGAGCAGCTCAGCCTCTTTTAAGCTGCGGCTGGCTTGACTTATGCAAAGGCTGCTTCCACCTGTTCGCGCAGTACGACTTTTTTGACAGCCGGGATAAACGCCGCTTCTGCGCTGTTGAGAAGAATCGTCTTGACAACTTCAGGAGATAAGGAGAAGGCACCGATCACCTGGGCGAGTTCGTTGGTCGAGTCGGTCTGTGCCATCAGACGGTTGTCGGTGTTCAACGTCACGCGGATGCCCTGATCGAGATAGCGCTTGAGCGGATGGTCTGCATACGAATCCATCATCCCGGAGATCTGCAGGTTGCTTGTGGGGCAAACCTCCAGTGGGATGCCCGTCTTTGCCACTCGTTGTTCCGTAGCAGGGTCTTGATAGAGATAGACCCCGTGGCCGATGCGCTCCGCACCGAGGTCGAGGGCCTGTTCGATCTGCTCGGGGCAGCAGCCTTCCCCAGCGTGGATCGTCACATGCACGCCTGCCTCGCGGGCAATCGCGATCGCCCGTTTATGCAGCGAGGGTGGGAAGTTCTTTTCCGGCCCAGCGAGGTCGATCGCAACGACCCCGAACTCGCTGTACGCCGCCGCAAGCCGAGAAACCTCTTCTGCCCTTGCTGTCTCCTCCTGCTTCATCGCGCACAGGATCAGGCTAGTCCGGATTGGATAGTCGTTTTCCGCGCGGCGCATCCCGGCGAGGACCGCCTCTACAACCTGCTGTGGGCTCAGCCCCTCTTGCAGATGGAGCAACGGAGCGTAGCGGATCTCGATGTAGATCACGTTCTCGCAGGCAGCGTCCTCACACAGCTCGTAGGCTGTTCGCTCCAAAGCTTCTTCTGTCTGCAGCAGGGCCACCGTGATCTCAAACGCCCGTAGGTACGCTTCAAGGGAGCAGCGCTTCGGCGGAATCACCGCCTTCGCCACGTTGAACGTGGCGGGAAAGCGCCGTTTACTAGGGAGCTCATCTGCTAGCGCCACCACGGTCTGGGGCCGTAGCGACCCATCAAGATGCACGTGAAGGTCGAACTTCGGCAGCCGAAATACAACGTTTGTGTTCATGAAACCCGGTTAGATAATCGTGAAAAAGCACTTTTCGAGCAAATCAGGCGGCTTTAATGATTGAGGAGAGGTTTGTCACCAGCCCTCAAAATCTATATACTTCTTGGCATATTTTTATTGATTCCAGCGATTATTTGGTGGGGGGAAGACGTGAATGCTGTTGCTGTGATTTTTTCCACCGCCGGAGGCCTTGCTCTGTTCCTGTTCGGCCTACGCGTGCTCAGTGAGGCACTCAAACGGGCAATTGGGGAGTGGTTACGGCTTCTTCTCGAGCGCCTTACCAGCAGAGCCTATCGGGGGGCGATCGTTGGCATGCTGACGACGGGGATCCTGCAGTCGAGCAGCATGACGATGGTCCTTTTAATCGGACTGATCAATGCAGGCGTTCTGACCCTCTCCCAAGGGATTGGCGTGATGCTGGGGGCAGAGGTCGGAACGACCCTTACTGCGCAGATCATTGCCTTCAAGATCTCTCATTATTACCTCCCGGTGATCGCGATTGGGTTCATCCTAGGAGAGGTCTTCAAGGGAAAACGAATGGGAGATGTCGGCCGGGCTCTCCTTGGTTTCGGCATCCTGTTTCTAGGCATGAACGTGCTCTCCACCGGATTGCGACAGCTCTCCGAGGCTCCAGCCATCCTCAATCTGCTGCGTTCTTGTGGGACTAACGTCTTATTGGGAGTACTCGTGGGAGCCGGCGTGACGGCGCTCATTCAAAGCTCCTCCGCGATGACCGCGATGGTGATCGCCATGGGAAGCGCGGGAATCCTTACCTTGCCCGCAGCGATCGCTCTCATTCTTGGAGCAAACATCGGTACCACGGTCACTGGGATGATCGCCTCGATTGGGTCGTCACGCTCCTCAAAACGATTGGCCATCGCCCAAGTGCTCGTGAATGTCCTAGGGGTACTGGTCTTTCTCCCATTTGTGTCTGGCTACGCCCAGTTAGTCGGAACCACAGCTAGGGCCCTCACGCGTCAGATTGCCAACGCACACAGTTTCTTCAACATCACGGTGACGCTTCTCCTTCTGCCGTGTGTAGGGGGGTTGGTCTGGCTGGCAAAACGAGTTGTTCCTGGCCGGGAGGTCAAGATTGATGCTGCCCCTCAGTTTCTCGCTGGGGAACTGCTCAATACCCCGTCGATTGCCTTGGACCAGGCGCGAAAAGAGCTGCTACGGATGGGAGAATTGGCCCGCAATATGCTGAACGACTGCCGCGATGCGCTCCTCCAGGCAGACCTCGTCCACGTGGCAGCGGTACTCGAAACCGAAGCGGCGGTGGATGCGTTACGGGAGACAATCGACGATTTCCTCGATCGAATCGATGCGGGGAGCATCTCCGCAAAGGAAGCAAAGCGCCTACACATGCTTCAGCACGTCACCGGCGATATCGAACGAGTGGGGGATCACGCGGTGAACATTGCCGAAGGAGGTGAGGCGACCATCAAGCGAGGGTTCACCTTTTCTTCAGAAGCACAACGGGACCTTACTGACATGTTTGAAAAGTCTGTTCGACTCTATCGCCTTTCCCTGCAGGCGCTCGAACGGGAAGATCATCGGTTGGCGGATGAGGTGTTGGAGTTGGAGAAGGAGGTGGACCGACTAGAGGTTCGCTACAAGGAGAACCACATCCGCCGACTGGAACTAGAAATCTGCAATCCGGCCGCCGGAATTGTCTATGTCGAGGTGTTGCGCAACCTCGAGCGGATCGGGGATCACGCCGTCAATATCGCTGGCGATGTTCTGCTCATCAGCTAGCGGTGGATCGCGGACCCGTGTAACCGATCTCAAAGAAGCTTTTTATCACTTCGTAGAATCTCCTTGAAGGCGAGCGCGTTTTCGACCATATGGTCGTTGTTGAACAGGACGTAGACTTCCTCAACTTTGAAGGCAGCGATCGATTGTGCGAGGGCTAAGAGGTCTTCCCGAGTGTAATCGTAGCGGTACATTAGCTCCCCGGGAGGGGAGCCGTGGAGGCGAAGGTAGGCAAGACCTGCGGAGATAGGAAACCGAGCAAAGGGATCGACTCCGTGGATGAGCGAAAGATCTTTGAGCAAAGGCTTCAGCGTCTTTTCATTCCAGCCATGTGGCTCGAAGACAATCACATGGTCCCTCCGATCGATCTTCTCGAAGAATCGCCGCACGCGATAGAGGTTTTCGTCGGTGGACCGGAAAGAGCGCGGTGTCTGAAAGAGGAGGACCTTCGCCTGGAGGGCTGTAGCAATCTGTTTTGTTTCAGCATACACCTCAAAGGACCGCTCGGTCCGGAAGCGATCGAAATGGGTGATTGCTCGGTTGACCTTGACCGCAAACCCGAAATCAGGGTTGACCTCACGGGCAAGGTGACCCCAGTGTTCAGCGGTTTTTAACTGCGGGAGTCGATAAAAGGTTGAGTTCACTTCGACTAGATCGAAGTGCTTCGCATAGAGGGAAAGCTTGTGTGGGTAGCGTGCCTTCCAGTCTGGGCCTTCCCCAACCATCATAGGCCGAAGGCTGCTCCATCCACAGCAGCCAACGTGAATCTTCATGTCTTTAAGAATAATGCCTCACAAGGGATCAGCGCATCTTTGCCTTTGCGGAGACGACCTTGCGAGCGATTTGGTCGGTGGCGCCTTTTCGGTCGTCGATCTTAATCAAGATCGAGACACGGTTTGCGTGTTTGAGCAGCCGGTCGCGGCACGCCTTGATGACAGCCATCACCTCGTCCCACTCGCCCTCGATGTTGGTCCCCATGGAGTGAAACTCGCGAGGTAGCCCGCTCTGTTCGATGAGCTGGAACGCCTCGGCGACGGCGCTGCTTAGACTCTCGCCCTTTCCAACTGGGAAAATGGAAAAATCAACGAGCATCGGTTCCTCCGATCGTCCTATTTAGTATTCGAGGTCCCAATCTGCCTGCTGGCCTTTGCCACGGATAGTAATCGTTCGCGCAATCGGATCGAGGGTGACCATTGCCCACGAAGGTGGGGTTGGCTCGGTGTGAGCGATCAACGCCTCGAAAGTGATGTAGTGGATCCCCTCGATCAGAGAATACGCGTTTTCGTGTTCGTGTCCTTGAAAGACGGCAAGCACGACGTCCGACTCGGCGAGGAGCGCTTTTACCTCATCGCTGTTGGCAACGGGAGGACCGCCGGCAGTGAGGCTGAACGCCACGTCCAAAGGCTGATGGATGCAGACGATCGTCGGGTTTTCGGTCGCAGCCAGATCCTCTCGCAGCCACGCAAGCTGCGTTTTGGGAATCCGGCCTTGGACCATCCAGCTCACGTGGCCGTAGTCTTCCCCATTTTTGTTGAATTGGGCGTTGAGGAACACGAAGTGATAGCCTCCCGCATCAAAGCTTGTCGTCGTGGACAAAGCGCCTGTCCCCTCGAGGAATTCCGCTTTCGAGAGATCGTATACGTCGTGATTGCCGAGAACGTAGCAGCGTGGTATCGTGAGCTTTGCATAGATCGCCTCGGCCTGTTCGAGGATTCCGACGATGCGCTCAGGCTCGCCCAGGGGGACTCCAGACACGAACCTGCCGTTGACGAAGTCCCCGAGTTCGATCACCAGATCGGCCGGCCATGCGTTCATTGCGTCAACGAAGGCCTGCAACCGCTCACCATAGTTCACCATGACCTTCTTCTCGCCCGGGGAGTTGGTGTCGTGGGCATGGAGGTCGGCGAAGATTCCCACGCACAGCAGATCGGTCGGACTGGGCTCGTCGGCGAGAAGCGGGGCGACAAGGAGTAAGACAAGAGACAGAATAAGAAGCAGCCTTAGGTACCACTTGGATGAGAGCATAGTTATCCTCCTGCGTGTCGTTTTCCTCCAGCCTAGCGCTGACGGGTGAGGATGACAAGCACAAGCCGGTCTTGCCGGGTGCGGCTAAGTGGACTAGTCTGTGTTTTGAAATACGCCTTGAAAAGGAGCGAAGCTTAAAGGATGACGATAGCCGAGATTCAGCAAGAAGTACATCGCATTGCGATCGAACATGGATGGTGGGACACGCCGAGATCGACTGGCGAGGTTTTGATGCTAATCGTGACGGAACTTGGGGAGGCGATGGAAGCCCATCGAGAGGGAAATCCCGAAAGTGATAAGATCGAAGGGTTCTCCCGGATGGAGGAGGAACTGGCCGATGTGGTCATACGCCTGCTCGACTTTGCAGCCAAAGAAGGCTTGAACATCGAAGGTGCGGTACGTGCCAAGATGGCCTATAACTCCAAGCGATCTCACCGACACGGAGGAAAGCTAGCTTAGTTTTGTCTGTTTATTTATACTTATTATTATAAACTTCGTTTGGAGTTACAACGCTTGCCAATTATGCTTTCGATGGTTATACTGCCGAGGAATTCCCTTATTACGTGCAGGGGGGATATTTGATGGGACAAGCGAGAAACAACATCTGCTTGGTGGGTCACTCGGGCTCCGGGAAAACAACCCTCGCTGAATCATTGTTGAGAAAAGGCGGCATCAAGGACCCGATCACATTTGACCCCTCACAAGAGGAGAAGGATCGGGGCTACTCGATCGATATGGGGGTCGGATCCTATGATGCAAAAGGGACACGGATTACCCTACTGGACACACCTGGCGGAGACGAGTTCATCGAGGAGATGGCGAAGGGGGTCCCTGTCGCTGACCTTTCTCTCATTGTCATAAATGGGGAGAAGGGGGTCGAAGTCGTCACAGAGCGAGCCTGGGAACTCACTGGGGCATCGAATCGGCCAACCGCCGTCTTCGTCAACATGCTGGACAAGGAGAATGCCGATTTTGAGGGGATCCTGTCTGCTATGAATGATCAGCTTCAAGGGAAGTTTGTCCCCCTTCAACTCCCAATTAAGACTGATGGGGCCTTTGTCGGAGTTGTCGATCTGCTCGCGCATCGTGCGGTCTATTTTGCTGATAAGTCAAAGAAGGAGATCCCTTCCGATTTGGACAGCGCAGTTGAGAAGTGGCGAGATGTCCTGTTGGAGGAGGTCTCTACTCTCGATGATGATCTGATGATGAAGTTTCTCGAAGAGGAGGAGATTACCCCGGACGAACTTGCTGCTGCACTTGCCAAGGGTGTCGGGGACGGTGTGTTGGTTCCAGTCCTCTGTGGCTCAGCTGAGGAGGAGGAAGGCCTTGATCTTTTGACGGGGTCCTTTGTCAACCTTGCCCCAGCTCCTAAGCCAGACGCCCCGTGCACTGCGGTTGTCTTCAACCTCGCCACCGATCCCTACCTCGGTCGCCTCACTTACGTGCGCGTCCTTCAGGGGACCTTGAAAGAGGGGACCACCTATTTCAACCTCACAAGTGGGGAGAAAGTAGAGATCCGCGACTTGTACACCTTCGAGGGCACAAAACAAAAGCGGGTTCCACAGGGAGAAAGCGGGGAGATTGTCGCCATCGGCAAGGCGGAGAACCTCTCTCTCGGGGTGACGATAGCCGCGCAAACGGATGCTGAGCCATTCCCTATGCCTGAGTTTCCAAAACCGGTCTACTCCCGCACGATCGTCCCAAAAAGCCAATCCGATGTGGAGAAGATGAGCTCCGCGCTGAAAGAGCT
>CAZOUO010000059.1:0-12829 GCA_964582975.1 uncultured Thermotogae bacterium
CGACGGGTGAAGACGGTCAACCCGATCTTCGCTGTCACCGTGAACAAAGCTACCCACCGGGCAGCCAGTGCCGCCCCGGTCGAAACCCGTTGCCCTGAGAGCAGTTCATAGACGCTGTTGATCGAATTCCAAAAGATGGCCACGGCAGTGGTGAGGACAAACGCGCCAACAATCAACGCGGCAATGCTCTCCAGCTGACGGTGACCGTAGGGATGTTGCGCGTCTGGCGGCTTGCGGGCCATGCGGATGAAGATGGCGACTACGACGTAATAAACCACATCCGATGTGGAGTTGATGCCATCGGCAAGAAGGGCGGGGCTGTGGCCCGTCACACCGATGATCGTCTTTAGGCCGGCAAGCAGTACGTTAGATGCCAGACCAACGCCGACTGTTTGTGCGGACTTGCGGCCTCGCTGTGCGCTGCGCGATGCCTGTGGCATGAGGTTTCTCTCCTTGAGATCACCGTATGTAATGGGCACAACAGCTCTTTTGGTCTTGTCTTCGATTTTTGTACACGCTTGATGATGCGGGTGACCGCAAAGCAATGCAAACCGATTCACACTGCCTGGGCAGCGACGAGATAATTTCAGCAGATCTGATTCGAAGGCAGTCGCAAAAACTATGTGTAAGCGATATTCAACTTGGCAGCTGCTGTGCGGAGAGGCTTGTCTGTGGTCCACAGAGGTACCCTTGTGAGAAGCGCAGAGGCAAGCAAGTGCACATCGATAAAACCTAGTCCACTACCCATCAAATTGTGAGCATCGATGAAGCGGAGGACTTCTTCGTGTTCCGCCACAATTGCAGTAGGCAATTCTGCAAGCAGTGAGAGGATCTCGGTTCGATTGGCGATGTTCCCGCACGCCAGCTCCCCAATGATGAACGGATGACAGACCACTTCCGCTTTGTTCAGCAGCGTCTTCAAGCGCGCATGGCCCTTTGCCAGGTGTGAGACCCAGATGGACGTATCGACCAGGACCATGCCTAGCTTTTAGCCATCCGCCGTCTGGGAATCGCTCGCAGCTCCTTTTCGGTCGCCCCGAGCTCGGCCAGCCGCTTGCTGCTTTCGCTAGCAATCAACGCCTCCAAGCCAAGCCGAACCAGGGAAGTTTTCTCCTTGATGCCGGTCAATTCGGACGCCCGCTTGAGAGTTTCATCGTCGATGTTCAGCGTAGTTCTCATATGCATCAGTATGCATCAGGAAGGCATACTTGTCAAGTCGTGCGAATTCGGAGCACATGAGCCCGCTAACCTGGGACCTATGATTACTGCACGGCTTTCGGGGTAATCTCATGCTGAAGCGATAGCGAAGAGATCACTCCGTCGGGCGGAGTTGGAGGTCAGGATGACAAAGGGGCCGCCTTTGAAGTGAAGCGAAGAACATCGACTTGACGCGGCGTGCGCTTTCAGAGTCGTCCGCTGATTTCCCAAAGGCACGGCCGAGGGTATTCTCCACGGTAACTTAGGTGGTGGCCACCTGCAGGGCGATCTCCATCATGGCGGTGTAGCCCTTCTGGCGCTGTTCGGCGGTGGCAATCTCCTTGGTAACCAGACTGTCACTGACCGTGAGAATCGAAAGCCCATGAACGTGATGTCCTGCTGTCAGGGTGTACAGGGCCGCAGTCTCCATCTCCACGGCCAGTACTCCATAGCGCGCCCACAGCTTCCAGGACTCGGGGTCGTCGGAATAGAAGGTATCGCTGGTCAGCACCGTACCCACCCGGACAGCCACGCCCCGCTCGCAAGCAGCCTCGTAGGCGTTGTTGAGCAGCTCGAAGTTTGCCGCCGGAGCAAAGTCGCAGCCGTCAAAACGAATCCGGTTGACCGCCGAGTTCGTCGAAGCCGCCTGCGCCAGGACCACGTCCCCCAGCTCCATGCCCTCCTGAAGGGCTCCACAGGTGCCGATGCGGATCAGCCTTTTGGCTCCGTACTCGGCGATCAGCTCATGGACATAGATCGAGATCGAAGGAATCCCCATGCCCGTTCCCTGCACCGACACCTTCTTCCCCTGATAGATGCCGGTAAACCCGAGCATGCCGCGCACCCGGTTGTAGCACTCTGGATCTTCTAGATACGTCTCGGCCACGTACTGAGCCCGTAGGGGATCGCCGGGCAGCAGCACCGCCTCGGCAATCTGTGCCGCATCCGCACCGATATGAATGCTCATCGCACCCCTCCTTCATCTATTTGTGTTTTTCACCGCTTGAGCCTCAATTGGACGCTCAGAGTCTACCATAGGACCATCCTACGTGCCGAGGGCAAGACTATCCTCCGCGAACGGAGTCGTCTTGTGACAAGCCCAGCGTTCGAAGGCAGGATGATGACACGGCTCCTATGGAGTTGAACTGAGAGTCACTCACTTGACACAGCGCACCTCTTCGAGAAAGTCTCTCGATTTCTAGCCTTTCGGAAACTCGTCGGGTAAACGCCTCTCGACCTTTGCTAGCAGCCATTCACGAAACGCTGTGACTTGTTTGATCAGATCGCCGACTTCGCCTTCGCTGACGGCGCCCGCCCTATCGTACGTGACGGTGTGGCGCTTGCGCCGTGCGCGGTCGAAGTAGTCTGCAAAGGGCCTCATCTCCTCTGGCAATCTGAGTTTCAGTTCTGCGAAGGTGCGGGCGTGGAACCGAGCCTTCCGAATGCGCACGCTGTGCAATCGCAGTGCAGCCGTAGCGAGCTGAAGGCCTGCGTTGTACACGAGGGCGTAGCGCGTGTCGGGATGAAGGTCTACAAGCCGAGCCTGGTGAAGGTCGCGGTCAGCCAGCTCGAGAAGTGTTCGGATCTCCTTCGGCGAGAGGGGAACTTCTCGCGTGGTGCTAGCGGACAAGGCGGCCGAGCACCTTCTCGTTTCCGATCACGAAGATCTTCGGTTCGGCGAGCACGCTGGCGATGAATGCATCGTCTTTGTCGACCCGCGTTCTTAGTTCTTGCGCCGAGAAGACGCTCGCGTTGATCTCTCGATCAATCGCGGCTTCGGCGTCGGTGAGAACGGGCGCAAGTTGGCTTAGCGCCACATCACCGACAACGAACAGATCGATGTCACTCTCCAGCGTTTCCGTATCCGCAGCCACCGAGCCGTGGATGAACGCGACGTCGATATCAGTGAAACCCTCGAGTGCAGCTCTGAGACGGTCCCCCAGCGCGGCCGTCTTGAGAAAGAGCGCCTTCAGCTCCGGATAAATAGGACAATTTCGGTTCACGCGAAAATACGCGTGGTTGCTGCGATCCTCGCGTTTGAGGATACCGAGTTGCACGAGTCGACCGAGCTCCTGCCGAACCGCGTGAGGCGCGAGGTCGAGCAGCCGACCGACCTGTCGCAGGTAATATTCATCAGCTAGGTGCGTCAGAAAAAGCGACAGGATTCGCACACGTGCTTCCGATCCGAAGAGCAGGCGAAGCATGACCCTCCTGTATAACAATGATGTACAATCGTACAATTATCTTGTACAGTTGTCAAGTCTGTCAGACAGACAGGTTCGCAGGCAGGATGATGGTAAGGTTGCTTCGGAAGTGAAGCGAGATAGGCTTGACACAGCATGCGCTTTGAAAGACGTTCCGTGATTACCCCGTGGGGATTGACATCTCCGTTGGTATGACATACAGTAATACCGGTGATGTGCCATGAGGACGTCAAAGGTAGCGATCAGCATCGAGAAAGCGACGCTTGAGAAACTGGATCGGCTCGTCCGGAACAAGGTGTTCCCCAGTCGAAGTCGAGCGATCCAGGAAGCGATCGAGGAGAAGCTTTCACGATTGAAAAGGACTCGCCTGGCTGAGGAATGTGCCAAGCTCGATCCCGCAACGGAACAGGCAATGGCAGAGGAGGCGCTGTCCGAGGAGTTGCACCAATGGTCGGAATACTGAGGGGCGAACTCCGGTGGGCCGATCTGAATCCTGTTCGCGGGCGTGAACAGGGAGGAACGCGACCGATCGTCATCCTCAGTCACGATGTCTTCAACGAGCGATCCGGCACGGTCATTGCAATGGCAGTCACAAGCCAACCGCAACGTGCTGGATTCCCCTTAACCCTCGAACTTGAATCGAGCAAGCTGCCGAAGCAATCTTGGGTCAAGATCAGTCAAGTCCGTACGCTCTCTGTGAAACGGATCGGCGACCTGATCGAGACGCTTCCGCCGGAACAACTCAACCAGTTGATCGAGGGCCTGAACGAGATCATCGGATAGCTCCAAAGAACTTTGATCAACAATTATCCGGCAATGGAAGCCCTACTCGCCTCTCATGCATTCTATGCTCGTCCTGGAATATCACTCTCACATGCCAGTTTCTGTATAATGAGATAACCCTGTTCTTGAGGAGATTAGTGATGCAGAGAGAGTTCAGCGTGGTTATTGAGCGCGATTCCGAAGGGTACTACGTTGCTTCTGTTCCGGCATTGCGAGGTTGCCATACTCAGGCCAAATCTCTTGACCAGGTGATGGAACGCATTCGCGAAGCCGCTGAACTGTGCCTCGAAGTGCAAGGCAAAGATACCGAGATCTTGGACTTTGTTGGGGTTCAGAAGATTGTCGTTGCTTCATGACAAGACTTCCAAGACTCACGGGTAGGGAAATAATCACTGTTCTGGGCAAATCCGGCTTTGAGGTCATCAGGATCAAGGGCAGTCACCATTTCTTGCGCCACTCAGATGGTCGTACGGCGGTAGTGCCGGTTCATCGCGACGAGACGATCAGTCCTGGACTCATGACCAAGATTCTCCATGACTGTGAGATGAATCAAGACGAATTCCGAGCGCTTCTGTAGCCCTGTCGACAGCTTGAAGCTCCTAGTCTGAGAAACCTCCGACAGACCCGATTCACATGGAAAAAAGTTAATACGGCACGCGCTTTCAGAGACGTCCTTGGAACCCCACCGGCTTGACGACTGGAGGAATAGGTATTATGTCCCTTGATACTCAAAGAGACACCCATCAAAAGCGTGCGCTTTCAGAGATGTCCCCATGTTTCCAGGACAAGCTTGCAGGAGTCAGTCGTCATCCTTATCCGTACGGAAGCAGGCAAGGATCAGTTTGTGATTGCTGATCCCCAAACGGCACGTTTCATCTATAATGCAAGCTGCCCCAGTATACTCGTTGCTCGTATGTTCAGCTGCGATGAGGACCACATCGAGTCTGGATCCTGCGCAGGTCGTCGGATCCTCGATCAACTGACGAAATGTTCCACGTCCAGTGCCCCCGGAATCAATTAGCTGGACCGGATCGCTGACGTTGAGGTCGCCGAGGAGAATGATATCCTTCTCCCCCTGGCTATTCGAAAGAAGCGCATCCCAGAAGGCAGCGAGCTTCGGGACTTCAGAGCAGGGATCAACGGAGGAACCTTTGCTTGGAGCGTGGTAGTTCACCGCGTAGAAGTCGAATTTGTTGCAACGGAAGAACGCGTACATAGGAGGGCGAGGATACAGTTGGAATGGGGCATCAAGGAGACCGTTAGCACTGCCCATTACTTTACGGTACTCAACCGACGAGTTAAACAGGAAGACGTAGTACTCGGTCCTATTTCTCTTGCCATACTCGTAAGGACCAGAGGAGATCGACTCCCAATGGTCACCGCTTAGCTCCTCAAGTTCTCTCCGCAGTTGTGCGATGTGGACAAGTTTCGGATTGGCGTTGTCAACATCTTGGTCGATCTTGTAGCAATCTTCATTGGCGGGCATCACCTCTTGAAGGGCGATCAGATCCACGCTTTCAGCACCGATGATTCTTGCCAGGTCGTCCAAGAGGTCAGCTTTGCAGTCGCAGCCACCGTTTCCGAAGTCCTCCAAATTCAGAGAGGCAACGACGAAGAGGTCTTCGCACTCGAAGCCATGGACGAGAATGGGAAAGAGGAGGAACAGAAAGCTCAAAGCGAGCTTGCGCCAGATTTTCACCCGACTCACCTCAAACAAGCACGCAAGCTTATTCCGGGTTCGCCTGAACATATACAACACCTCCAGTTGTTTTTAGATAATAGATGAATTGTGCTAAATTAATCTGCAATTGACCTATGCCTTATCAAACTCTATATAGCAGAAATTGCGGCAAAATGCAACCCCATGACTTCTTGCGGACTGATAGTGTTGTCAGTCTCCGATCTCCCTGCGAACACCACGGCCGACTTTACTGCTCGAAGATGCCATGCTTAGGAATTCAATTCCTATTGACGATCCGCTCTCGCTAATTCACACCCTTGACAGAAGTGTCTTCTTCGGTATTATTTAGTCTACTAACAATTAGGAAGCTGAATGTCTGGAGACGACGGATGAAAGAACGTAAACACGATCCGCAAAAACTGTCCCTCGGCCAGCTGCTGTCGCGGGTGTGTCGGCTGACGGGGGATCGGATGCGGGTGAAGATGGAGGAGATCGGCCTGCACAAGGGGCAGGGGTTCATTCTGTTTCACCTGTGGCATCACGATGGGATCCCTCAAAACGTGATCGCGCACGCGATGCATCTCTCGCCGGCAACGGTGACGAACACACTGCAACGGATGGAGCGCGACGGTTGGATCACGCGCGAGCGCGATGCCGAAGACCAGCGGATCGTGAGGGTGCATCTCACTAAGAAGGCCAAGGCGTTGCACGATGAGGTCTGGGCGTCGTTCCGCGATCTGGAAAAGGACGTGACGTCGGTGCTGACGAAGCAGGAGCGCGAGACGTTGCGAGAGCTGCTGGTGAAGCTCCACGAACATCTGTCGTCAAAGGGCCATCCGCACCGCCACGGGCCGTTTCACGGACACCACGGAAATGGTGAGACATGAGGTCGATCCTGCGGCTGTTTCGCTTCCTTCAGCCGTATCGCTGGCAGGCGATCGTCGCGCTGATTCTGCTTTTGGGGATGGTGGCGGCAGATCTGCTCATCCCGCGTCTGACGCAGCGGATCATCGATGAGGGGATCACCAAGGGGAACATGCAGGCGATCTGGGGAACGGCGCTGGCGATGCTCGCCGCGGCACTGGTGTCGGCGCTGTTCGCGCTCGGGAACAACTTCCTCTCGGTGCGGGCGGCACAGGGGTTCGCGGCGGATGTGCGCAGCGCCCTGGTGCGTAAGGTGCAGAGTTTCTCGTTCGCCAACCTGGATGAGCTGCGCACGGGACAGCTGATCACCCGTTCGACGAGCGACATCCACATGACGCAGATGATCGTGATGATGTCCCTTCGCATCCTCACCCGCGCGCCGATCTGGATCATCGGAGCGGTGGTGATGTTGGTCTTAACGAGCACGCAGCTGTCGCTGATGATGGCGGCGTTCGTGCCGGTGATTGTGCTCTTCATCTGGTGGGTCGCTCGCAAGGCCCGCCCGCTGTTTTTGTGGGTACAACAGAAGCTCGATCGCCTGAACACGGTGCTGCAGGAGAACTTGGCCGGCGTGCGCGTAGTGAAGGCGTTCGTACGCGAAAAGCACGAGGTCGAGCGGTTTGACGTGGCGAACGTCGAGTTGATGGAGAAAAATATCCAGGTAATGCGGCTTGTGGCGATCCTCATGCCGACGATGACCCTCGTCCTCAACCTGGGGGTGGCCGGCGCGGTCTGGTTCGGCGGGACGGCGACGCTCGCCGGCGATCTGACCGTGGGCAAGGTCGTGGCGTCGATCAACTACCTTATGTTCGCGCTCTTTCCGCTGATGATGCTCGCCGGGATGCTCGCGCCGGTTGCCGCAGCGGATGCCTCGGCGAGCCGTATCCTCGAGGTGCTCGACGCCGAGCCCAAGGTAAAAGAGAGGCCGGGCGCGCGGAAGCTGGCCGAGCCAAAGGGTCGGATCGCGTTTGACAACGTGTGCTTTTCCTACGGGAACAACTGCGGCGAGCCGGTCCTCTCCGGCGTGTCGTTCGTCGCCGAGCCGGGTGAGACGGTGGCGATCCTCGGGGCAACCGGTTCGGGGAAATCAACCCTCATTCACCTCATCCCGCGGTTCTACGACGTCACGGATGGCCGGATCACCTTCGACGGGATCGACGTGCGGGAGCTGCAGCTACATTCGCTTCGAGGCGAAATAGGGATCGCTCTCCAAGAGGCGGTCCTGTTCGGCGGGACGATCCGCGACAACATCCGCTACGGAAGACCGGACGCGACCGACGAGGAGTTGGCCGCCGCGGCACAGGCCGCCCAGGCGACCGAGTTCATCGCCGCGCTTCCCGACGGATACGACACGGTGATCGGCCAACGCGGGGTGACGCTCTCCGGGGGGCAGCGCCAGCGCCTGGCGATCGCAAGGGCGCTGCTCGTCAAGCCGAAGGTGCTCATCCTCGACGATTCGACGAGCGCGGTTGACATCGAGACCGAGGTCAGGCTTCAAGATGCGCTCGACCGGCTGATCGCGGACTCGGCCCACACGACGACGCGGTTCGTGGTAGCACAGCGGATTTCTACCGTGCTTCTGGCCGACAAGATCCTCGTCCTCGATAAGGGGCAGATCGCGGCGATGGGAACACACGAGGAACTGTTGCAAGAAAGCCCGATCTACTGCGACATTTATCGCTCGCAGCTCGGGCAAAGCTGTCCGATTCCCGGGGAGATGGCCGATGCCTGACGGACGAGGCGACGATCGACAACGCGGGGGACGAGCGCTGTTCGGTCCGGGCAGCCGCGGCCACGGGATGGGTATCGACAAGGCGAAGAACGTGCGCGGAACGCTGCGCCGCTTGCTCTCCTATTTCCGGCGGTATCGGACCACGCTGATTCTGGTGTTCGTGCTCGCAGCGTTCGGGACGGCGATGGCGCTTCTTGGGCCGTATCTGATGGGTGTGGCGATCGACAAGCTGGTCGCGCGGGAAGCCGCCTCGGTGCTTCTGCGCATCGTGGGGGTGATGGTGGGAACGTACGTGATCGCGTGGATCGCGCAGGCCGGACAGGGTGTTCTGATCGCCACGATCGCCCAGAGGGCGATGCGCGTGCTGCGGGGGGAACTCTTTTCGCACCTTCAGAGACTATCTTTGAAGTTCCACGACGCCCGCGCCTCGGGTGAGCTGATGAGCCGATTGACCAACGACATGGACGCGATCAGCCGGGTGCTATCTCAGAATGTGACCCAGCTTTTTTCGGGGATGCTCACCTTGGTCGGGATCCTGATCGTGATGTTCATCCTCTCTCCGTACCTCGCGTTGGCGTCGATGGTCGTTCTGCCGCTGATGGTAGGGATGGTGGGGCTGGTGGGGAAGAAGACGCGCTCCGCGTTCCGCTCCTACCAGAGGAATTTGGGAATCCTCAACGGCACCCTCGAGGAGACCTACTCCGGCCAGCGGGTGGTGATGGCCTACGGCCAGGAGGGGCGGGTGCTCGACCGGTTCGACCGCGAGAACGAGACGGTCCGCCGGGTGGGAGTCCACGCGATGACCTACGCCCTGCTGGTGATGCCGATGATGGGGATCATGTCAAACGCCAACGTCGCCGTGGTCGCGGGCCTCGGTGGGTGGCTGACGGTGAAGGGGATCGTGTCGATCGGCCTCATCGCTACGTTCATCACCTATTCGCGGCGGTTCGCCCAGCCGCTGCGCCAGCTCGGTGACCTCTACAACCAGGTGCAGGCGGCGCTCGCCGGTGCGGAGCGGATCTTCGAGGTGCTCGATACCGACCCGGATCTGACCGACGTTGACCATGCGGTCGAGCTTGCCGACGTCAAGGGCGACGTGTCGTTCGAGAACGTCGATTTTGCCTACGTCGAAGACGTACCGGTTCTCAAGGACGTCTCCCTGCACGCGCCGGCCGGAGAGACGATCGCGCTGGTTGGCCCGACCGGCGCCGGCAAGACAACGATCGTCAATTTGCTCACGCGGTTTTACGATCTTGATTCCGGCGCTATCACGATTGACGGGACCGACATCCAAAAGCTCACCCGCGATTCGCTGCGCAGAAGCCTTGGAATTGTCCTGCAGCAGTCGTTCCTGTTCGCCGAATCGGTGGCCGAGAACATCCGCTACGGTCGGCTCGACGCGACCGACGAGGAGATCATCCGTGCGGCCACGCTCGCCAACGCGGATCGGTTCATCCGCCGGCTGCCGCAGGGCTACGACACCGTGCTCTCCGAGCGGGCGGCGAACCTCAGTGAGGGACAGCGACAGCTCCTCGCCATCGCGCGGGCGGTCCTCGCCGACCCGGCTATTCTTGTCCTCGATGAGGCGACAAGCTCCGTGGACACCCGCACCGAGGTGCACATCCAGGAGGCGTTGCACGAGCTGATGAAGGGACGGACAAGCTTCGTCATCGCCCATCGCCTCTCCACGATCCGCAATGCCGATCAGGTGGTCGTGATCGAGGAGGGCCACATCGTCGAGCGCGGCACACACGAAGAGCTACTGGCCAGACAGGGCGCGTACCACCGCCTCTACATGAGCCAGTTCCGGAAGACACCCGTTCAGACCTAGGCAAGCGGTTCCCACCCCAGGAGGTGCAGTTTGCGATCCAGGGGCTGGTCTTCGCAGTGTGGCGGAAGGATAACCCGTAGAACACGCTTCAGGTTCGATCGTTTCTTTTATGGTATTATGGATCGGATGAACTGGAAGCTTGTTCCCATTAAAAGGTGGATGCTATGAGGTTGGACACCGAAGAGAGAGAATGGCTAAATCGTTTCGTGGGCGAGTTGAGCCGCCGTTTCCCCGAGGCCGTTGATCGAGTCATCGTTTTCGGGTCGAAAGCACGCGAGGATGCTCACTCTGACTCTGATTTGGATGTACTGGTTGTCGCCACCGGAGACGAGAAGCTCAAAGCCTCCATTCGCACACTGGGATATGAACTCGCTCTGTTAAGAAACGCTGTCCCTTCCATCGTGGTCTACACTGCTGAGGAGTTCGAGCAGCGAAAGCGTAATCGCTCTGTTTTCATCGAGAGCGTGGAACGTGACGGTGTGGTGGTGTGTTGAGGAAGATCCAGATAGAGGCTGAGTGGAAGCGGGCTGAAAGGGCGCTTGGCGCCGCAGAGATCTTGCTGCAGGCGGGATACTACGAAGATGCCATCTCCAGAGCCTACTATGCCGTTCTCCACGCAGCCAAAGCTGCCCTCCTTGCTAGAGATGTCACTGCAGAGAGCCATAACGCGGTACGCCGCCTATTTGGTAAGGACCTCGTCCAGCAAGGAGTTTTGGAAAAGGAGTGGGCGATCATCCTCGCTCAACAGCAGGATGAACGCACCCTAGCCGATTACGATGTTGAGCTAACCCTGCCTCGGGAACTGGCTGAGCATCGTGTGGAAGATGCACACCGCTTCCAAGACCGAGTTCGCTCCTTCTTGGACAGCGTAGGACTTGCCGATTTGATTTCCTAATCGGTCGTTTAACCACTTCAATGAGCCTTCACGGCCCGACAATGGTTCCAGCTCGTCACGCGATCAGTTTTTGATGCAGTTCCTCGACGATCGATCAGCGTGGGTGCCGCGGGAAGAGCGGCCGAGTATCGGAGTGCTAAATCCAGCGATCCTCGACCGTCCGATCACTCCGTACGTCGCCGGTGTTCACGGTGGTCTTCGGCTCGATCAGCATCAGGTGGACCTCCTCTTGTGCCACCGGCATGTGCTCTACTCCCTTTGCAACAATGAGAAGCTCGCCTTCTTCAAGCCAGACGTCACGGTCTCGGAATCGCAGGAGTAGGCGACCACTCACGACGAAGAACAGCTCATCCTCGGCGTCGTGTTGATGCCAGACGAACTCGCCTTTCAACTTGGCGAGCTTGACGTAGGCATCGTTCAGCTGGCCGATAATCCCTGGAGTCCAGAACTCGCGAATGTGCGATAGCTTCTCTGTTAGGTTGATCTTGTCCATCTTCAGTTCCTTTCTGCTGTGGGTTTCAGGCGCACAACGCAGCAACGCAAGCCCTAGTCCCTAGCCCGAATCGCGCAGCACCTCTCTCAGTGTCTCGAGGCTCAGGTTCCCGCCGCTCAACACCAAAACGACGTTGCGACCACGCAGCCGCTCCTTCAGCTTGAGCGCTGCGGCCAGAGGTGCCGCGCCGGCACCCTCGGCTAGATTGTGAGTGTGCTGGAGGTAAAGCAAAATCGCGCGACGAATCTCCTGTTCGTTGACCAGCACGAAGTCGTCGAGATGGTTCCACAGGATGCGCTGCGGCAGAGCAAAGGCGGTACGCGTAGCTAGCCCTTCAGCGAACGTCTCCATTCTGTCTTCAACCAGCTTCTTGGCCTTCCACGACTTGTAGGCGGCTGGAGCTGCTGCGGCTTGTACTGCAATCACTTCCGCTTGGGGTTTCAAGGTCTTGATGACGGTGCAGACCGCGGCGGCACCGCTTCCGCCGCCGACAGGAACGATGATCGTGTCGACGTCCGGAAGGTCCTCGAGAATCTCCAGGGCGTAGGTGCCCACGCCGGCAATGAGATCAGGCTCGTTGCCGGAGTGAACGTAGCGATAGCCCTTTTCCCTTGCCAACTGCTCGACGTGTTCGCGGGCCGCGTCGAAGTCGGGGCCGTGGAACAGCACCTGTGCACCGAGAGCCTTTATCGCCGCGACCTTGTCCCGATTGGCATTCTCTGGGACAGCGATGATCACGTCTACGTCGAACAGGCGCACCGCGTAGGCCACCGATTGGCCATGATTCCCGGTGCTGGCGGTAATCACCCCACGTCGGCGCTCGTCTTCGCTGAGTCGCGACACGAGGTAGATTCCACCCCGCACCTTGAACGCGCCCACCGGCTGATGGTTCTCGTGCTTGACGTAGGCCGTGCACCCTAGAAGTTCGCTCAGGCGTTGGTAGCAATAGAGCGGTGTGCGCGGCAGAAATTCCGCCACGGTGCGGCGTGCTCTCAGTACATCTTCGATGCTCGGTGCATGGAGCATGCGATCACTCCCTTTCGACTCCCCAGCACGGCTTACCGGACATCACCTGCTGGAGAAGGTCCA
>CAZOUO010000060.1:0-12630 GCA_964582975.1 uncultured Thermotogae bacterium
CATCGTCACGAGGAGGCCTGAAGTGTCAACACCATTCCGGAACTGGACACTCTAGGGCTTACTCTCGTTCTTGCGCTACTCCTTATGGCGACCTTGCCGTTGCTGCGCGAAAGGATTTGAGGCGTCGTCAAGTATCCTGAATGGCCATTCTTAGGCCGAGAGTCGTTGTAGTTTGACTCCAACTAACGGCCTTCCTCGCTCAACTCATCCAGCAACCTCTGCGCGGTCCTAGCAATAGGAGCTAGTCCTTCTTCCTGCTTGCTAATCTTTTCTAACAGCGCTACGATCCTGGTCTTGTCAGCAAATTCGTATCCGCAATGCCCGCACTTTCTCGCCTCAATATTCACATACTCTGCACACAGAGGGCATTTCTTTCTCAATTGAGAATCTCGTTTTGTCTCTTCTACCAGTTCCAACTCGGACCTTGGAGGAACCCCAGCAGCAGCAATGAGTGCAAACAACCCAAACAGAACACCGGCTATGGCCCACCCGGTGGGGTCGCGCCCCTTTTGGTCTGCAAGATAGAAGCAGAAGCCTGCACTGGCCAAAGCTTGGATTACGAGATACGCCCAGAAGTAGATTCGGATATCCTCCCAAAGGGTCATCGGGTTATACCTTCATAAGTACTAAGTTATGAATATTAAAGCACGAAAAAGCAAAATCCAACAAATGGATCAGGAGTGAGATGCTGCTGATTAGCTTGGGGACTAATAAATCCATCGTGAACACCGTACTAGAAGCTTAAAGACAAAGAGGTCCGGAGCCATTCCTTGTGATTAATCTAGTCATTAATAGGTCTTTGGGAAAGCAACTATCCCATGGGGCCTGGATGTGTTGCTACCTTCAGCGATTGCCGAAATGGCAGATGTTACGCAGGAGCCATAGTCATTTGCTGTCTTCAAAGCAAAGATCGTGTCGCATTTCGTCCACGGCAGTGCCGAATTGTGCATCCGATGAATAGAGCGGGTGATCCTTGAGAAAAAGCTATTCATCGAACAAGCCCCACAATAGAAACCCCGAGAGTACCATATTCCTGTCAATGTTGAAGGCTTCCTGGATCTTGTTGATCGTAGCCTCTTCCTCAGAGGTCTCCATGACTTCGCTTGTCCGCGGTCTCAGATCGAACGCGAGTTGGATTACTTGAATGCTTGAGATGTCAGAGCACGACATTGTTCTCAAAGTGCTCGATTTCATCGGCGGTGATACCGATGTAACGTCTTGTCACGCTCGGAGACGCATGTCCTAGCTTCTGTTAGATCAATTCCAGACATGTGCCCTGTTTTCGTGCGTGATACCCCACGTCTTCCACAGACTATGAGTGCCCATCCGGTCTGTTATGCCAGCATCCTTTATGATTTGCCTGTTGCACACCCTTGGGTGTCCGGTCATGCTTCTTCCCCATTAGGATCGAACGAGAGCCTGGTTATTCCCCTCCACCACCTCTTCGTAGGGTTTAGTAGTATTCCCCCCAAAAAGGGGTCCTCTCACGCGATCTGTGGGGTGATTTTTCATAGAACATCCCCTGTGAATCAGTTCGCTTTACCCCGCCCTCTTTTTGTAGTCCCTTTTTGGGGGGTTGGCGGTCAGCACGTTACCTCCACATCTTCCCCATCACGGCTTGGTAGTTGGGGATTACGTTAGGCGCGATTGGACTTGGATGAGATTTCGTTCTGGAATCGGCTATAATTGAGTGTATAGTGGCAGGCGCTGTAAGGGGTCTGCCGACCTTCTTGAGCGACTGGTGACATGACATTGAGCTTGAAACGTGCAACGACGACGATTCTTCTGCTCGGCCTGTTGATATTCGTTGGAATCGGTGCTTTTGCCAACACGTCTCCTGTTGCCCAATTTTCGGCTTACCCCTCGTCAGATGGAGCGGGGTTGACGGTGCTCTTGGATGCCACGAAATCCTACGATCCTGATGGAAACATTGTCGCCTATCAATGGGTGTTCGGCGATGGGTATACCGGGTCGGGGATCACCAAGGCACACACCTACGAAGCACCGGGCGACTACGAAATCACCCTGCTTGTCATCGACAACGAGGGGGCAACGCACATGGTGAGGCGGACGATCGACCCATCCGATCCGGAAGCGGCCAAATCGGTCGAGGGCAAGGGGATCGTCTTGCCCAATCGGGTTGCCGCGATTCCTGTTGGAACCAGCGTTGGACAAGCGGCGCCGTCGTTCACGCTTCCAGATTTGAGCGGAGCCGAGGTCTCTCTGGCAGATTTTCTTGGCCAGGTTGTGATTCTCAATTTCTGGACGAGCACCTGTCCCGCATGCCAAGCTTTGATGCCAATTCTTGAGGACTTGCGCCAACGCTATCAAGATCGTGGGTTGGTGGTGGTTGGGGTCAGCATCGATAGCAGTGCCAGGGTTGCCGCAGACTACCTCCGACAGCATGGTTATTCGAATTTCATCACCCTTTGGGGACCGCGCGCAGCCGTGCAGGAGGTCAGAGGCCTCTACGGTGTCACCGGCCTCCCTCGTGTTTTTCTAGTCGATCGCCAGGGCATTGTCCGATTGTCGAACCTTTCCTCGCGGTTTGGGGAAGGGGACATCGAGCCGTGGCTGTAGTGCTTCCCTTAAGAATCTCAGCAACGCCAAAACGCACAACCTTTGCGGTTGATGAGTGCGCAGTCGGTCAGTAGGATCGCTCTACCGTTGTGAAGAAGAAAGACTACCATAAACAAACTCTCACTGAGCTTTTCGAAGAGTTTCTTCGCCTTGGCAACGAAGCGTCAATCCGCGAGTATCTTGTTTCGAACAGCAGTCTTCCCGGGCCGCGGGGCAATCTCGAGCTTGCCGGCGCGTTTGCGGAGACGGCGGAAGCGTATGCGAAGGAGGCACCGCAAAGGGTGTGGGGGCTGTGCTTGGCGTTCAGCCAGGTATCGGCTGACAGGGCGCCGACGGACGATCCGAAGGAATCCGTCGCGTTCTGCGGGACGCGCGGATTGGGCGCCGTGGGGGCGTCCGTGCCGTCTTATTTCGATGAAGCGCTGGCCAACCTTTTCGAGCTAGCGCACGATCCCCGCTGGCGAGTGCGGGAGGCGGTGGCGATGGCAATCCAGCGGCTGGTTGAAGCGGCCTCCGATCGTGTTTTGCGCGCCCTTGAGGGATGGATTCAGGACGAGGATTGGCTGGCAATGCGTGCAGTTGCTGCCGGCCTCGCCGAGCCGGGGCTTCTGAAGGGCGTTTCCGTTGCCAAAAAAGCATTGGTGCTTCACGAGGACGTTGTGGCCTACATTGCGACCAGCTCCGACCGACGGTCGGGGGCGTTCAAAGCCCTGAAAAAAGGCCTCGGCTACACGTTCAGTGTGGTCACCCTGGCGCTCCCTGAGAAAGGGTTCGCGGTCTTACAGGGACTGGCGGCTTTGGATGACAAGGACCTGCGGTGGATCGTCAACGCGAATCTCAAGAAGAACCGTCTGGTGAAGCGCTTCCCCGACGAGGTGGCACAATGCCGGAAGCTTCTTGACCAGAAGCCTCCTTCCAAAGCGTAGTGTGTGGAGGGTGACTTCACGGCCAGCTCATCTTAATAAGCGAGTCGCTCAGCGCTCGCGCCACGCGGGGAACTCCTTCCGGAACTTTCTGAGAGCTTTCAGGTCAAGTTCGCTTCGGAGTATTCCTTCCTCGCCACCGAGGGCGGCAATCTTCACCCCCCACGGATCGACGACCATGCTGCGGCCAAGTAGGCTTTTTCCGGTGGCGTTGCACGCGACAACGATTGCCTGATTCTCCGCGGCGCGGGCCCGGCATAGGCAGTCCCACGCTTCCAACCGGGCCGTGGGCCAGGCAGCTGAAATGAGGAAAGCCTCTGCGCCTTGTACGCTCATCGCTCGGAACAGTTCCGGAAAGCGTAGATCGTAACAGATCGCCAATCCAAGGGTTCCGATCGTCGTCGAAACCACCGTGATCTTCTCTCCGGGAGTGAGTAGATCCCGCTCTTGCGAGCGGACGCTGAGCAAATGGTTCTTCCGGTAGGTTCCGATCAGCTCTCCCTCAGGATCGAGAAGCACGGCGGTGTTGTAGAGCTTCTCACCCCGCCGTTCGACGATGCTTCCTCCCGGCAGGTAGGCTGCGAGCTCCGCTGCGGTCCCCTTTAGGAAGGAGACCGTCTTCCCTTCAAGTGTCTCTGCCTTCTTCGAGTAGGAAGCAAAATCGAAGTACCCCACGCGCCACAGTTCCGGCAAGAGCACCAGGTCCACTTTTCCCACTGCTTCGAGTAGGCGCTTTACCCGAGCCAGGCGTTGCTCATCTGTCTCCTCGGTGATTACAGGTTGCACAGCCGCTACGCTGATTTTCTCTTTCTGTCTGGACTTTCGCATGCTGACCCTTATTCTAACTCAACTCTTTTGCAAGCGCCCAACCAGCAGCTTCGAGGGGACTTGGCTTTCGATGTGATATCTGTTACAATGCAGGACGTTTGACCCCTTCGGAGGGGTGATGAGGGGGGTGGGCGAAACGGCGGTGAACAGACGAAAGTCGCATAGGTAGTGGTATAGAGGGGGTTTGCAATGATCGATCTCAGGGACTTTCACATCTTCTCCGACCTTAAGGAGAAAGACTTAGAGAAGCTTCGTGAGAGTACGCGCAAAATCAAATACGGCCAGGGGGAGATCATCTTCCAGGAAGGCGCACCGGCGTTCGGCTTCTACCTCATCTTCGAGGGAATGGTCAAGCTGGTTAAACGAAGCATGCGCGCAAAAAGCCAGATTCTGAAGATTGTCGGACCTGGTGAAATCCTGGGGGAGACGACCCTGTTCGACAAGGGAAGCCACAACGCTTATGCCAAGACACTTGAGCCGGTGGTGGTTGGATTCATTGAACGTGGTGATTTCTTCTACTTCCTTGAGCGGCATCCAAAGACGATCTTCCGTCTGTACGAGAGACTCTCCGAGGAGCTCAAGGCGTTTCAGAACAAGCTGGCCGAGCGGTCTTACTCGTCGAGCAAGGAACGGCTGGCTCGGCTGATCCTGTATCTGGGCAAAAGTGGCGTGGAACTTTCCCGCGCCGAGCTGGCGGAGATGGCCGGCGTCTCCTCTAAAACGGCCATCCGAACGCTCTCCGAACTGGAAAGCCGCGGGATCATCGCCATCGAGAGTCGCAAAATCAAGATCCTCCGCGAGGATTATCTGCTGAAGATCATGGAGCCCTTCCCCGTGGATCTGCATGCAAACTTGATTATCTGACCTCACCAGAAGAACGTCTCCTGGGCAGGTGACGGGTGTCCTTTCTGATTTAACGGGCTGCTTTTATAGTTGTGATGGGTATTTTGGGGGATTTGGAGGGCTGAAACGTCTACGCGGATGGTTCTTTGTTGGCAAGTGGGTTGAACGTGGTGGAGAAGGCGATTATCGTTGTTGTCGCGTACGGTATCGCGATTCTTGCTGTTATGCTCCTCTATACCTCGGGGTATTCGTCCAGCGGCCTCATCTTCCCCACTCTTGCTGTACCCCTTGCGCTTGGGGCATGCTCGTTGAAGCTTAGAGGTGGGCTACTACTCGGGGGAGCCACGGCGCTCATCGGAATTCTGTTGCTTCTTTTCTTTGGGGTGACCCAACCTACTGTCTTGGTGGCGCTTTTGGCGACCGATCTTGGCCTAGGAGGAGGGATCGGCTTGGTAAACCGGAAACGGGATGTCCGCCGAAATAAGTGGCGACGGGCCAAGAGCGTCAAGGGGCCCTACGAGGAGGACGTCCTTGAAAACTCCCTCAATATGATTCACTTCACCGATAAGAATGGGACTGCTTTGAAACGCAACGAGGCCTCGCGGAGTACGCTTGGATATCCCACCAAGCGGTCGTTGCAGCTGTCCGAGTACGTCCACCCGAATGACACGGACCAAATGAAGATGGAGCTGTTGCGCCTGTTTGAGCGTGGGGAGATCCGCGATGTGGCGCTTCGCTTCATTTCGGAGAGGCGGGCGAGCATCCCGGTTGAACTGAGGGCAAGGAGGCTGACGGAGCGATTGGCGGTGCTGGAGGCCAGTGACCGGCGTCAGGAAAAGGAGTTGGAGCGGCGCCTCATGGAAACGGAGGCGCTCTATCGGAATCTGATCGAGGATGCGGTGGATACCCTGGATTCAGGGATCATCATTACGGATCGGAAGCGTCAGGTGGTGTGGGCGAACGAGTCGATTGGCCGTTTCTTCGGAGTGGATCGGGAGCGGCTGATTGGCATCGACGCGCTGAGGGCCTTCGGCCGCTATGTTGGGGCGTTCGAGGAGGCAGAGGACTTTCGCCGCACCGTTGAGGAGGCAATCGAAGCTGGCAAGCGCATTGACTCGTGCATTTGCCGTGTTCGTCCCAGCTTGGACCGAGAGGAGAGGGTTCTTGAGTACCGATCGATTCCGATTGAGACAGATCGGTACAAAGGTGGTCGTATTGATCACTACATCGACATCACGAAGATCAAACACTTGGAAGAAGGATTGCGCGAGAACACGCTTCGCTTGGAGCGAAGCAACGAAAAACTGGAGGAATTCTCATACGTCGTCTCGCACGACCTCAAAGAGCCCCTGCGGACGGTTGAGGTATTCAGCGGCTTTCTGCTTGAGGACCACGTGGATCGGCTCGATGAAGAGGGGGTCAGTTACCTGCACACGCTGAAGGAGACCTCAGCGCGCATGCGCCAACTCATCGATGCATTGGTCGCCTTTTCTAGCATTCATGTGGACTCGGGCTCATTCGAGCGGGTCGACGTGAGGCGCGTGTTGGAAGAGACCAAGAAGGACCTCGAGGTCCTTCTGCGTGGGGTCAACCTGCAAGTGGACGACGATCTGCCTGCAGTGCTCGGCAGTAAGACCCGCATCAGAGAGCTGTTCAGCAACCTCATTACCAATGCCATCAAGTACAACGATAAGGCTCTTCCTATGGTACGCGTTGGTTGTCAAAAGCACGCTTCACGAAACGGGATGAATACGTTCTTCGTACAGGATAACGGGATTGGGATCGAGTCCCGCTATCAGGAGAGAATCTTTGGGATATTTGAAAAGCTAAACCCGAGAGAGGACTATGAAGGAACCGGCGTAGGCCTTGCAATCTGTAAGCGTATTGTAGAAGAACATGAGGGGGAAATCTGGGTGGAATCGGAGGTTGGGAGAGGAAGTACTTTCTACTTTACTATTCCCAAAGCAGCTGAAAGAAGAGAGGTGGAAATCAATGCCTAACCCAGAGGTAATAAAAGTCCTCGTTGTCGAGGATAACCCCAATGATGTTGCGATCATCAAGCGGGCCATGAGGAAAAGTGATGTCAAGTGTGAGCTGTACTTTGCCCGTGATGGCGAGGAAGCACTTGACTTTCTCTACGGCCAGGGGGAGTTCGAAGACGCCCCCCGGCCGGATCTGATCCTTATTGATCTAAACCTCCCCAAGATCAACGGGTTGGAGGTGCTGACTAAAATCAAGGAGGACGACCGCTTGAAACGCCTCCCAGTGATCGTTCTCACTATCTCCGAGCGTGAGGAGGATATGGCGAAGGCGTACGACAGTGGTGCAGCAAGCTACATGACCAAGCCGGTGGACTCAAAGGACTTTGAACGCCTGATCCAGACTGTACAGGAGTACTGGCGAATCGCCAGGGTCCCCTCCGAGTAACGGGACAGCTGGCACCCCCTTTCTGGACCGGTGAGCCGACTGCTCACCGTTAACGCCATCATTTCCTTTGACCTGTGCCCTCTAAGCGCAGCAACCCCCTGGGATACTCTTTTTTGGCGTGAAGAAGGAGCGAGAGATGCCCATTTGTAGCAACAAGGTGGCGACCAACATTGGCTTTCAGGTGTCGCTGCAAAAGCAAGAGACTTTTTTCGTTACCTCCTTACCGGTTTTCTCACCGTTTCGAGAGCGCGGTGAGATCCTTCTGGTCCTTTCAGACAAGCTGGGCGAAATCTCCGCTAATGGCTGTTCTAAGAAGACTCGTCTTAAAGAAGAGATGTGGTAGAACAGCCAACGGTTCTTACCCAGGGGAGGCGGGTTCAGGCAGCAAGCCCGCCTTCCCTAGCCCCCCAAGACCCAAAGTGACGGACTAGTCCCCTTCTACTAGGAAGGCATGGATCGTACGGGCAAGGGTGCCTGCTTCCATCTGTCCCTGCGAGGAGAGGTCTCGGCCGCTCAAGGTGGCGAGGGATTGGAGAGCCTGCACGATCTCCTCGGGAAGATGCTCCGGCGGAGGCGGGGTCTCCTCCGAGCCAAGAAGGATCGGCTCCAGGGCGGGATCGATCCGTTCGATCGTTTTCTGGTTCATGAGGGTACGCGTGGCAAAAGTCGCGTTGAACGCCCAGCGATCGTGCGTCTCTTTCAGATTTCCGATCGTGAGGTTGAGGAGTTCTTCAAACAGCTTATTCAGATTGGAGATTGACGCGAACAGGGCCTCCTCTGCAGCCTGATCGAGGAGAGGAAGATCGATCGGTTCCGCAACCGCAATTGTCGCAATCGGTTCACAATAGCTCTCGCAGAATGACGAAAGCTTCTCGCGAAGTCGAACGAGATATCCCACTTCCTCGACGCGTTGCGAATCGGTTTGGACGATGAACGTCACCTGTAGGGTCTCAAGATTCTTAGAACACGATTGGCAGGCCGACTCTAAGCCAGCCGGGACAACCACAGCGGTGCCCTGGAAGAGGTACTCTGCGTACGACCGATAGAGGGCATAAAGCGGGGCAAAGGCAGAGTAAGCATCTGCGAATGCAGAACCGAGATGGGCCGGTGAGGCCAAAGCAACGGAAGCGAGGAGGATCAAGATGATCAGGAAGAATGACCAAAAATGGCAGCGCATCATCTCATTGTATCAAGCAAGGGTGGTTTTACCCAAACGATCGCCGAGAAGGGGCTTTTGCTAGTACTCAGCGGGGAGCGCGTTTAACTCTTCCAGGGTGAACACCGGGCCGTCCTTGCACACGTACTTGCTGCCGATGTTGCAGCGGCCGCACTTGCCGATGCCGCACTTCATCCGCATCTCAAGTGACAGGATCGTATCGCTTGGAGCGAATCCCAGTTTCTCGATCACCGGCAGGGTAAACTTGATCATGATCGGCGGCCCGCAGACGGCCATCAGTGCGTCCTTTGAGCTGGGTGCCACCTCTTCCAGCACAGTGGGAACGAAACCCTCACGGCCCTTCCAGGCGGCATCGCCCTTGTCGACGGTGATGATGGTCTTTAGATCGTCACGTGCCTCCCACTCCTTGAGCTCGTCCTTGTAGAGAAGCTCGCCAGGGCTTCGGGCACCGTAAATGACCGTGATCTCGCCGTAGTCGTTCCGGTTGCCGTCGTTGATCATGTATTTGGTAAGCGCTCTAAGCGTGGTGAAGGCAAATCCACCGCCAACGATCACGACATTTTTGCCCTTCATCCGGTCCAGTGGGTAGGACTTGCCAAGCGGGCCACGGACGCCGATCACGCGGCCCTCCGTCAAGTTGTGCAGCTCGCCGGTAACCACGCCCGTCTTCTTAACAGTGAATAACAGATACCCTTCCTCAGTCGGCGATGAGGCGATCCCGATTGGGCACTCTCCTTTGCCGAGCACGGAAACTTCAGCAAACTGGCCCGGGATGTAATCGAAAGCCTTCTCGTGTTCGGGATCGAGGAAGGCGAGCTTGAATGTCTTCAGGTCGCGTTCCTCGTTCTCGATCGTGACCTCGTCGATTCGTACTGGATAGGGCATGTAGGGATTGCCTATCGGATCCATGTCCACCACGCTTTCTTAGGTAGTCTTGGCCAATGAAACGAGCCTTTCCAGAACCGTTCTCAAGTCCAGACCTGCGGGGCAGTTGGTTATGCAGCGACCGCAGCCTACGCAGAACGCCTCGTCGAAGTTCTCGCGGCAGTAGAGGAATTTATGCAGAACCCGCTGCCGGTATCGTGCATCTTGTGTCGTCCGCGGATTGTGCCCGGAGCCGTGCAGCGTGAAGAGGGAAAACGCACAGGTGTCCCAGCTACGCATCCGTCTGCCAGCCCCTTTTCGCGTCTCGTCGGTGATGTCGAAACAGTGGCAGGTAGGACAGGCGTACGCGCACACGCCGCAGCCCAAGCACTTTAACCCCAACTCCTCCCAGATCTCGGCGTCGAAGCTTCCTTTAAGTGCCTCCAGGTCCTCTGGGATCGCCACGTGTTCCAGTCGCTTCTCCGCCTCGGCCACTACTTGCTGCACGGCTTGTTCGTCGGCTTCGGTCGCTTCCTCGGCGAGCGACGAAGCTTCCTTCAACAAAGCTTCTCCTCGCTCCGTTAGCGCGCGGAGGAAGAGGCGGTCACCCAGATTGAAGGCCAGGACATCGGCGCCGGATTCCCCGGCCGGTGAGCCGCCGACCGAGGTACAAAAACAAGCCTCTCCTGGCGCGTTGCAAGCCAACGACACGACGATCGTTTTTTCACGACGAGAGAGATAATAGGGATCGTTGATCCCATCCCAGGTGAAGACTCGATCGAGCAGTTCAAACGCCCGCGCATCGCACGGTCGGGCCCCAAAGAGCACGGTCTCCTGCACGGGCGGCTCAGCCTTGTTGACTTGGTCTGCCCTAAAGGTGTAAAGGACTTCCCACTGGGGAAAGAGGACCTCTTTGGGCGAGAGGTTGGTGTTAATCCCGTCCAGGCAGACGAGCGAGGGATCTGTCACCTCGGAGAATACCGTTCCCATTCTGTCTAGGACCGGCGCGATGAGTCGGCGTTTTTGACCGAGCAATTTCAAGAACTCTTGAAGTTCGGATTTATCAAGCGTCACTTCCAACATCTCTGCTACCACTCCTTACGGCTCTTACGGCTCGGTCATGAAGGACTGGTCGTCCTCCATCCGGAAGCTTGTGAGTGCCTCCGCCTCTTCCAGTGAGAGGCTCGCCTCTGCGCCGAACAGCTCTTCGACGTCCTTGTTGATCTTCTGGTTTAGGAGACGCAAATCTATCCCTTGGGGACACGCTGCGACGCAGGCCCCACAGTCGACGCAGCGGCCCGCCTGGTGAAACGCCCGGCCGAGGTGGAAGACGAACACATCCGCTAAGTCCGTGGTCACGCCCAGCCATTTTGGCGCGGTCTCCTCAGCAAAACACTCTTCGCAATAGCAGTTTGGGCACGCCTCGCGACAGGCGTAACAGCGGATGCAGCGGGACAGTTCAGCCACCAAATGCTCGAAGCGCTCGTCAGGGGATTTACCTTCAAATTCAGCGGCGTCGGCATAACGAGAGACTTCCGCTGGAGATGCCGGTGCCTGGTTAAGGGTAAGATCAGCGAGCACCGCTTCTCGGTGTTGACATTCTTGGCACGAGGCAGCCAGGGCTTCCGCGATGTCGATCTGCTTTTTTGTTCCATCGGGTCCGATTGCTTGCACCGCGGTCCCATCGGTTGTTGCTTCGGCAAGCCCGGCCGTCCCGAGGGCTCGGGCTACCTTGTGACGGTCGAGCATCCCCTCGCAACCGATTCCGATTACGAAGAGCCGATCGCGTGGGATCTGCTTTTCCTTGATCAGCCCAACGACCGATCGACTGTCACAGCCTTTGACAACCACCCCAACTTTGGGTGGGGTCCACTCGCCTTTCAATCCGAGAGGCCGCTTGAACAGCTGCGGCAGGTACGCAGCGAGGTTGGCCACACAGCTCCTGTTCCAAACGAGCCGATCGACTCCCTCAGAGGATCGCACAAAGCAGACGGAGGTCTTCAACGGGAGGCCGGCGGCTTCGTGGCCGACGAAGATGTCAACTTTCTTCTTCTCAAAAAGCTTGGCGACTTCTTGCCTCAGTGCGTCTTCAACGTGCTTCATGCCACTTCCTCGAGTTGTTTTATCATCTTGTTGGCCGGTCCGAGTGCGCGGACAGAATCGATGACCTTTTCCAAGATCTCGGCAAATCGGACCCCTTCTGCGGCGGAGACCCAAGAGAAGTGGACCCGTTCCGGTTCGATGCCCACGTATTCGAGGAGGTTCTTGAGTAGGGCGAACTTTCTTCGTGCATAGAGGTTTCCGCTGATGTAGTGGCAGTCACCGGGATGGCATCCACTGACCAAGACACCGTCTGCTCCGCTCTGTAGCGCCTTGATGATAAACAGCGGATTGATCCGGCCCGAACACGGCACACGAATGACACGGACATTGGGTGGGTACTGAATGCGACTGACGCCGGCAAGATCAGCACCGGCGTAGCTGCACCAGTTGCACAGGAAAGCGACAATCCGGGGCTCCCACCCGTTGCCGCTTGTCTTTTCGTTTGTCTTCTTGGTCACACTACCGCCTCCAGCATCGCCAGGATCTGCTCGTTGGCAAACCCTTTCAGGTCGATGGCTGCCGCCCGACAGGACGCCGCGCATACCCCACATCCTTTACACAAGGCTTCATTGACGAGGGCACGGCCGGTCTCCGGATCCAGTTCGATCGCCTTGTACGCACAGACTTCCACACAGGTCCCGCATCCACTGCAACGCGTCTCAATGACGCTTGCCACTTTCCCTTCGGTCTCCAAGCTGGACTTAGAGAGCACCGTCGCAGCGCGACCGGCAGCGGCTTTTGCCTGGGCAATCGCCTCGGAGAGGTCCTTCGGATAGTGGGACAGGCCACAAACGAAGACCCCGTCTGTGGCGAAGTCCACCGGTCGCAGTTTGACGTGCGCCTCGAGGAAGAAGCCATCAGGGCCCAGTGGGACTTTTAGCATCT
>CAZOUO010000061.1:0-12601 GCA_964582975.1 uncultured Thermotogae bacterium
ATAACTCCATCCTCTCAACAAAAACACTCTCCGGCAATCCCGGGGCGGTTCAGGCGCTCGAAAGCAGCTCCGGCTGTTCAGACTTCGTAGGCGCTTGTTTGATCGATAAGACTGTTCTGTTCTTGGGAGTAACAGCTGACGATACTGCTGTGGCTTCATATTTGGAGAAGTTGTGCAAGAATGGCGTTGATTTCGGTTCGCACTTCTGGATCACAGCACGTACGGATCCCAAGGCAGACAGATGGGCACAGGCAGCGGGAGTTCAGATTATCTCCTATAAAGCGGATGCTAAACACAGCGAGCTCTTGAACCTGCTAAGGGAACTTGTGGATTACTGTCCTAGGGATAGCGAGGCACACCCAGTAGCAATGGAAGAAATCCCATGTGGGACTACAAAGATCCCTCCCCCAGATGGGCTAGCCCAGATGCCGCCAGAAGATGCACGGAAACTGCTCAATGCTCGGGCCTGCGATATCTTATCTTCTCCGTCAACAGAAGCGTATGAGGAATACGCAGACTTCTGTCGAGTCTACGGACTGGCTATTCATCGTGCCTGGTATGTGAAACCTCCTCACAATGCAGTCTTTGGCTACAAGTTGGAAAGGACAATAGGTCGAGGTGCTTTTGCCTCTGTTTTTGAGGCGCAATCAGAAGACAGCAAAGTCGTTGCAATCAAGCTCCTGAGAGAGGAACTGAGGGAGAACGAAAGGATGTTCCAAAGCTTCCGTCGGGGCGTACGTTCTATGCGGATACTCTCTCAGCATCAGCTTCATGGTATCGTCCCATATGAAGACGCATCTGAGATACCTGCGGCAGTCATTATGGAAGTAGTGGACGGCCCAAACTTGCATGATGCTGTGCTTCAAGGAAATCTCGACGAATGGTCCGTTCTTTTAAGAGCAGCATGCGAACTTGCGCACATCATCCGAAGCGCACATCTCTTGCCTGAGAGAGTTCTTCATCGTGATATTAGACCATCGAACGTGATGCTACGGGGATATTACACCACTCCGGAGCAATGGGAAGTCGTAGTACTGGATTTTGATTTGTCCTGGCATCTTGGCGCCAAGGAACTCTCCGTCCTAGACCATTCTGCTCTTAATGGTTATCTGGCACCGGAGCAGGTAGAGAGAATAGCAGGATCATCAACACGGAATGCGCTTGTAGACGCTTTTGGACTTGGCATGACCTTATACTTCATGCGTACAAAGAAAGAGCCACAGTATTTGGAGCACAGGTATGCGACGTGGAAAAGCCAAGTTCTCGAACAGGTTGTTTCACACAAATGCTCAAGTTGGAGATCTCTTCCTTATCGCTACGCTCGCCTGATTCTTAATTGCACCCAGGATAAGCAGAATTCAAGGTGGGATGTGACTCAGGTTGAAGCAGAGCTTAAGCGGGTTGCGGAAGCAGTGAAGTCGCCGAAGAGCATACAGACTGCTGAGCTGCTAGCAGAAGAGATTGCTGCTCGGGCAGCATACGAGCTTGGGGATTATGAATACTCCTGGGATGCCGACAGGATGTGCGCGACCATACGACTGCCGGGTGGTATAGGGGTTGACCTACTTGCCGACGAGAAGAATTGCCAAGTCATTGTTCAGATCCAATGGATTGGACAAGAGGTGCATAGCACCAAAAACTTGAAAAAGTACCTACCAGAAAAATGCAAGAAGGCTGAGGAGTCTCTCAAAAAACACGGCTGGCGCATCCGAAAGACGCGCGCCCTGTCCCTCCACTTTGCGGAGTACGAGGCGACGAAGTTGGTTGGCGCTTTGCGCGCTGACATGGCACGGGCTGTAAGAGGCGTAACGGGAGCGGCTCGCGCGCTCCAGTTTGGGCCGCGCGAGGGATAGTGCGACAGCAAGCAGCAAGGGTGGTGCAAAGGAATTCGGGGGACAGGATACAGATTTAGTGCAGGATTCCGGGGACAAAATACGAATTCAGCTAGGTGCGTGTGCAACTTGAATATTACGTCCCCCGATTCCCTACTCGACGAGCTCCTCTACCACGCTACCTCAATGACCTGAACGGCAACGTCCCAGTAGCCTGGTTCACTCTCAAAGTTGATCTCCGCTCCGATACAAGACCACAGCTCTACTCGCACGTGCTGGTCTCCGTTATCTTGGACAACGACTACCCAAGATTCCTGCCCGCTAGCAAGGTAGCCGCCGTACGACCACAATGCCATTCCTGAGGTCTGCCGAAACCCGAAGTTGACATACGGGTCGCTGGTGTACTTGTGGCAAGCTGAGAGCGTATCCCCAGGTGATAGCAGACGCAGTCTGCCCGAGTTCGGTGACAAAGGAGCACAGCCCTCGAACCTGATCTCCTCGAAGTCGAGGGTCACCTTTCCGGATGAAGGATCAGCAAAACACACCCCGCTGAGCAAAGCCCGGTGACTTGGGAGCAACGCATTGGGGAAGTGCTCTACGTAGAAGCCTTTCTCCTCCCAGTGCTGGCCGAGAGTCGCCTGATCAACTAGATTGATACTCCCATCGCCGTTGAAATCTGCGCAGTGGTTGAAAGCTGGATCACCTGAACTTGTCTGCCATGCTTGCCCGAGCATAGCAAGGTCAGTAAGGTCGACCTGGCCATCCAGGTTGACATCACCTGGTATTCCGACTTCGGCACTCCACCACCCAGCGACAGGGTTCCCGACCTCTTTGTGACAAGCAAACCCAAGAACTCCTAGAATCAGCACTGCAACACAAGACACGACTGTCGTTACATGGCTCTTCGGCATTTGCCCCTCCTTCGAAGAAGTTGACCTTTTTTCTCCAGCCTTTCGTCTCTTACTATACCATACCTCCTTCGTTCGGATGATACCTGAGGAAGGATGGAAAAATCAATAAGGAGAGCCGTTGACAGAAGCGGAACTAAACCAGTTCTTTCTACTAATATGTGAGCAGCGCTGAAGCAAGGTTGACAAGTGAGCTGAAAGGGGCTGCGTCTTGCAATCCAGCACTAGAATCTAGCACATCGATCTGGCGGAATACCCGGGATGCGGACCTTGTTTCGGCCATGTGATCCAGCAAGCCGGACTCGTTAGCCGTGCGATTGCCTGGGGTCGGATCTTTACTTTTGGTGTTTAGATGGTTTGCAACGCACTTGACCGTGAGATCGATGGGGGAATAGTCTCGTCCAACAATCGTCCTCAAGCCTCTTTTCTCATTGTCCGCGCCGAATCGTTCTTCTTGTGGATGCCAAGAATGAAGATCCGAGCCCGCAGATTCCCGTCGTTCGGCAATTTCACAAGTCGTTCGGTTCGAGGCCCGTGTGTTTCGAGATGCGTACCAACATGCGCGGGCCAATTTCGTCCCGATCTTGAAAGGCAAACGTGTAGTCCGGCCACCCTGGACGGGCAAGGACACGATGGGATCCCTTCACATCACGCTTGATTGACCAACCAATTCACAGGAGGGCGGCAAGGACTCGACGCGCTTTAGTTGACGCCCATCGGCTCATGCCGGAAGGGCGAAAAGCTCGTCCAATTCGGGTATAGATTCACCATGGTCAAGACGGTCGGCAGTAACGCGGAGAGCCAAAGCTTCTGCCTTGGATATCGCCTGCTCACGAGTCTGCCCGTAAACCATTACACCCGGCAAGTCCGGCACTTCGGCAATCCAGCGACCGTTCTCTTCTCGATCGATGTCGATCTTCATCCTGTCAACCTCCACATTGTAATGTACCAAAACCGAAGCTCGATGAGCAAGACGCTCTTCGTATCCTGTGAATCCGAGAGCCCTAGACCTTGCCCCAGACTGCTCCTTCCTGTCTGCCGCCTGCCTGTCGCGGTCGCGACGCAGACAGGTGCCGGCACAGGCAGGGAGGAATCATGGCATGCGTCCCCGGAATTCCGCGGTAAACCCCGTTCAACCTTGGAGGAACCGGGACAGCGGGGTTGATCTCGCTCATGGCGCCGGCTATACTTCGGCTATCCGCTGGAGGTGGTGTGATGCTCACCAGAGTCCAGAAGTGGGGCAACAGCCAGGGTCTTCGCCTGAGCAAGGAGTTGCTGGCGGATGTTAACCTCGACGTGGGTGATGCGGTGGAAATCGCAACGCGTGACGGCGTCATCGTCATCACGCCTGCTCGACGCGTGCGCGGCGGGCACGACCTACGCCAGCTCGTCAGGGACATTCCCGCGGACTACAAGGCCGAGGAGCTTGACTGGGGGCCGGCGGCGGGGCACGAGGTCTGGTAGGTGGCCAAGTACATCCCGCGCCAGGGGGAGTTCATTGCGGTTGCTCTCGACCCGCGTACGGGGCACGAGCAGAGCGGGCGCCGACCGGCGCTCGTGATCAGCCATGACCTCTTCAACTTGCACACGGGGCTCGCCATCGTCTGCCCAATTACCAGCACTCGTCGCGATTACCCCTTCCATGTGGCGATCCCGGAAGGCCACGACGTGACCGGCTTTGTTATGGTCGAGCAGGTGAGATCGATCGACTTCCGAGCGCGGCAGGCGAGACGGATCGGAAAGGCGCCGGACGAGATTTTGCAGGAGGCGCTGTCGCTTCTCGACGCCTGTGTGTACTGAAGAGCCACTCTGTTGCGCTGCTTTTCGGCTGCGTCGAGGAATCGCGGGTTGCGCCCCCGGAATTCTTCCGTCCAATTAGATACAAAGCCACCAAGGCGTATTGCAGGCGTGGAACTTGAATGCCCCGCTCAAAAAGTGCGGACTTTTTACTTCAGGCCCTCCTTCATCTGTTCAAGACCTTTGCGAGTCTGTGCAAGTCGCTCCTCTATGCTGTCCAGGGGAGTCACATCTACTTTTAGCAAAGACCACTGGGGGATGCGCATCAATAGTTGGCTTAGCTCTTCGTTGGATGCCGCCTCCATGATAAACGCCCAACCCCTTCGGCCAGATAGGTCTCCTCCAGCAAGGATTTTCCCCTCTGACATCAGCTTTATCGCAGCCTCCTCACTGGGTATGACCACCTGTTCCAAGAATTGGATAAGCTCTTGAGGAGAAGCTACTGGTGGAGTTCCGATAAGCTCCATAGTGACGAGATATTTCATGGTTGTTATACCTCCTTTGAGTTTTTTGCACGCCTCCTACCTAACAGCGAAGTTGCCTTGCTACGTTAGTGTTGCAGCCCGATGAATACCCTTTTGTCTTCCACGCGAGATGTGCGCTGTGCGCGCAATCAGAGAATAGGTAATGCGCTCAACACCAGCCCCGAGCTAGCCCTAACCTGCCTCAATGGAAAGGCCGACTACAGGGGCTACCCTCCGCCCTGTCCAGGGGGAGGCACAACGCCGAGCTGTTGCATCAATCCCAATTGATCCACCTCACCCCAGATTTCTACTACTTTCTCGCCTTCGATGCGCCAGATGAAGATCTCTGTCCATGTCGCGTGTTTACCAGTAGGAGGGATACCGATGAACTCACCCTCGTGTGTGCCACGCGTTGTCGAACGGCCCACTACTTTGTCCCCTTCGGCGACCATGTCCTCAATCGTAAGACGGAAATCGGGGAAGGCAGTAAGGATCGCGGTGACCATTTGCTTGTAGCCCTCTCGGTCGCGCGTCATTCCGGGAGGAAGAAGTATGTGCGGAACCAAGTTGGGGGCAAAAAACTCATCTAACGCAGCCGCGTTCTTCTTGTTGAATACTTCCTCTGCGACACGCCGGACGAAGGCCTTGTTTTCTTCCAAGGACATCCCTTATCACCTCCTTCTTCGAAAAGAAAATCTCGCTTCACCCTACAAGCAAACGCGGACTGATGCAAATAGTAGAGGAGCGAAGATTCGTTCCTTGTTAAAGCGTAGCCTGACTGAGTTTGCGTGAATGACTTCGTCAGCGGCCTTTGGCAACGAAAGAAGGCGAGTGGATCTTGGCCCAACATCCTCGAGCAGCAGCACTCCACCCGGGAGGAACCTCCTGGGCGAGCAAGATTGTCCCCGTCCAAGAGATAGAAAGGGCAGCAAGGACCACGAGGAATCTGTACGTACAGGGCAAAATCCTTTTAGACATGCCTCATCTCCTCCATCAACGCGGTGATGACCTTTACTGAGGTTACGTTCTGTTATGGTAGTACCCGGATCTACCTTCACTGGACCCAAAGAGAAGCAGGCCCGAGAAGATTCCGGTGCCTGCCTCGTTTTCGCTCTCGTTCTCTACCGCAAGACAGCGATCTTCCCTGTGTCTTGGTTGATCCAGCTACCGCCGATCCTTAGCCGCACGCTATACAGGTAGATACCGTTGGCCAGGTAGTCTCCTGACAAGCAGTTGGTGTGCCAGTCAAGCTCACTACCTGGTGCGGCGTCCTCCCATACAAGACGTCCAGAGAGATCGTAAATCTGCACGCGGATCTCTTCTACCTGGGCCGCCAGCGTGCCCCTTGCCTGGAAGGTTGCCGTATGCACATCCCTTATCGGGTTTGGATACGCCACTACTTTGAGCGGGTCTGTAATGGCAAACGGCTCTATCTCAACAGCTTTTGGCTCATTAACCTTGTAATCCCAGTGGTGCTTCTTCTCTCTCATTAAGATGCTCGCTGAACCAACATCGTCTCCAATCTGGACGCTAATGAACACCGGATTGGTCACCCCAGTGAGGTCTGCCTTGTCCATGCGGATGTCAAACTTACCGTTCTTCCAGTTGATAGTCATGTGCTTGATGTCGCCCGTACCGCCTTTGGGACGCTTATACTCCCACTTGCCGCCTTTCTTGCCCTTCTCTTCCATCCTGATAATCTCATACAGCGATCCCACCGTGACGGTAACATCCTCGGAGATGGCCACATCACTCGCTGGGTCAAGCTTCCCCTACACGTGAACCTTGTCATCGTCGGGCTTCTTCTTGAAGTCGAGCTTGGCGTGGTCGATAGTGAACTGAGCAAACTCAACGTAGGGCCAAGATGTGATGAGCCAGGGGCAGTAATCGACATTGTCGCTGACCTTGTCACCGATGCCATCATCGTTTTTCTCGGTTGCGGGATCTGCTGTGCAAGGTGGAACCTCGTTTGTGCCGGAAGCATCCTCTGGCCCGCTGGCATCGCCCCACCAGTTGCAGGTAGCATCGACGGTAGCTATTGGACCGAAGCCATCTTGGGTACCGTCATCTTTGTAATCATTGTCCACATTGATGCCCCATACGTGGAGATCGCCGTGGAAGTTGTTGTAGTTTACAACCGTACCCTCTAAAAACTCTGTACTGGTCCAATAAGTGCCAGATGCGTTGCCCAACACCTCCATGTTGATCGCACCCAAGTTGTTGTCATGGAAGGTATTCCCTGTGAAGGTATTATTGATCGCAGGGCCATATATTGGGTTATTGTATCGCTCATCTTCTAGCAATATCCCATACTTGTACTCTGGTTTTGTAGCATATGCGCCAAATCCATTGTATGCGAACTCATTGGAATCTGCTAGAGAATTCGCCACGGAGACCATCTTCAGTCCGTTACGGCCGTTGTCATGGAAGTAGTTCTTGCTTATATTCACACCGGTGAGCGAAACCCCTGCCACTTGATCGATAAGCTGGCAGCCGTACTTTGTGTTAGTGTGAAGATCGTTGTACTCAATTGTGACGTCACTGACATCGCCCGCGCCAGGGGCGACGTAAATTCCATACATGCCGCCGTTTATCTCAAATCCATTGATGGTTACATTGGAAACCCTTATATCAACACCATACCCTCCAGGGCCTGGATTGATCACCGAAATGTCGCCTGTCCAAGCTCCACCACGCGGGTCTACATTGGACTTGGCACCTAAGAGGGTTAGAGACTTGTTTGCTGTAATGCTCTCTTCATAAGTCCCCGCCGCCACGTGGACTGTGCTGCCAGCAACCGCGTCAATGCCATCTTGGATGGTGTCAAAGGCATCGTAGCCCCAAGTGTGGCCATCATTAGGGCAACTGGCACAGTAGTCATCATCCACCCAGACCTCGGAAGGAGGGGGAGCGCCAGTGGCATAGCCAATGGAATAGGCACTGCCCACACCAGTAAACCACATTTTATAAGTGGTGCCGTCCTTAATAACCATAGGACAATAGGTTCGGCTCTGTCGCCACGGTTCACCCGGATAGCCAGTGTCATCCTTGTGGAAAACCGGGTTGCTCGCGTCTCTCGTCCAGTGTATTCCGTCCGTTGAAGTGGCATAGCCAATGCCGTGGTTCATGGCTCCGACGCCACCTGAATACCACATCTCGTAGTCATCGTCCGCGTTCTTGATGATGGTGGCGCGGCTTACGTAGTTGTAGTCCCAGTCCCCTGAGACGTACGTTCCATTGAGTACTGGATCGGCCTTCCCATCGGTGCCTGTGTCATACCCGGTCCAGGTGATCCCATCCTCAGAGAATCCGATCCCAATTGCCTCGTCTCCACCGGTTGTCCCGTCGTAATACATGGTGAAGGTCCAGTCAGTGCCGGTATTTGATGCGCTGGGGTTGTAGAGAATGTCACATGGACCATACGACCCACGGTTCCATTCAGGATGGACTCCGGTGACGATTGGTATGCCACCAGCCATATTCTGACACGGCTGGTAGTTGAACCAGTTCACGCCATCGGGAGACTCGGTGAATCCTATGGCAGAAACAGCATAGAGTGTGCCAACGTCCCAGTACCACATCCTGTAATACATCGTGCTGTCACTGGGGTTGTCACCCGTGTTAGCTCCTGTGAATCCATCTGGATAGTACTCAACAGTCGCGTGGTAACCATCGGTCATCACCACGCCCTCGTCAGTCCAGTCGATGCCATCATCGGATGTTGCAAGGCCAGCTTGCCCTCCTTTCTGGGTTGCAGATTTTCATATCCGAGCTTTCCCTCCAATGAACCGCCGCGCTCGAATACGTGCCCCCCATTCTCACAACCTTAAGTGGGTCCTCACCTCCTTGTGAGGAAGAGAGTTGAACGGGTGGTGTGAGGAACGACGATCAGAATAACCAGCGAAAGCAACCATCTGCTACGAATGTTCACGCCTCTATCTTAAATTATACACCCGGCAATCAAGGGAAATTTTCCTAACCACGTTCTATCCTTACCACAACCGACTTGACAGGGGTCTACAGCGGAACTCCTTAACAGCAGGGAAAGTATAGTGCCGGTAGAGAGTCTCCCACGCCTGTCCGATCTGCATGAGTACAAGTAATCCAAAACAACGGGCAGAACAGAGCTCTTAGGACTTCTGGGGGGTGCCACCGGATTTTGTACAGCTGACGAGTTGCCCTCAGTCAAGTAGAATGTCTGCTTGACGGGCTTGCCTGTGTGTCGCACGCAGACAGGGATGGCGTGGTCGGGTTTTCGCTCGTGGTGTTCAGTCTGTTGGCAACACGCTTGGCCTGAGGGCGATGGTGGAATAGTCTCGTCCAACAATCGTCCTCAAGGCTCGTTCCTCATCGTCCGCGCCGAATCGCTCTCCTTGCGGATGCCAAGAATGAAGACCTGACCCCGATCGTCTCCTCCTCCTTTTCTCTTCTCACGATGACCAACGGACCTCCGCCATCGCTCGAAATTTCTTGCTTAGCTGGCGCAGCTAACCCTAATAATCTGGCTCGACGTTCCATAATACTCAATATCCGATCAACGGCCAACGTGTCCTCGCCTTTTGCCTTCTCTCAAAGGGCTTCACGCGTGCTGCGGGCTCGGTGCTTTGCTTTTGGTGTTCAATCTGTTGGCAACCACGCGTGGCCGTGAGGTCGATGGTGGAATAGTCCCGTCCAACAATCGTCCTCAAGCCTCGTCTCTCATCGCCCGCGTCAGATGCCCCCTCACTGAATGTCAAGAAACAAGATCAGAACCTCACGCCACCGGAATCACCCAGTTCGCTCATGGGACGTCTTTAAGGGCACTCTGGAGCTCGACGAGAAGTTCGGCGATGAGCTCCTTGACCGTTACGATCTTGTCGATCCGGGGGGCGTTCTGCCCACAGAAAATGAGACCGTGGTCGACGTCCCCTCGGTAGGCGTTCAAGAGAGCCTGGGCGATGCAAAACTTGGCTTCCGCGACCTTGCAGACGGTCAGACAATGGTAGGGGCAGTTGATCTTCAGCTTGTCCGCCTTCTCCAAGTCCTTGAGGAACTTGTTCCGGATGGCCCGCCCCGGCAAGCCGACAGGGCTCTTAATGATGGCGATATCCTCTTCACGGGCATCCAGATAGCTCTGTTTGAACTCCTGGGACGCGTCGCACTCCCAGGTGCAGACGAAACGCGACGCCATCTGGACTCCGGACGCACCCAGGGACAGCATGCGGGCGATGTCCCCGCCGTCGAAGATCCCGCCGGCAGCGATGACCGGGATCTTCTTTCCAAAGCGGTCTTCATACGGTTTGACCGCTTCCAGGACCTGAGGCACGAGCGCCTCCAGAGAGTAGTCTTCCGGACGGCGGAGCTGTTCGAGGGAGAAGCCGAGATGCCCCCCCGCGAGGGGGCCTTCGAGGATGAGCGCGTCGGCCGTTCTCTCGTAGCGCTTGGCCCAGCCACGGAGGATCAGCTCCGCGCCCCGGGCAGAGCTGACAATGGGCACCAGGTTCACCGATCGATCCTGGACGATCTTGGGGAGCCTCATCGGCAATCCGGCACCGAAGACGATCATCTGGATGCCTTCTCGGACAGCGGTCCGGAGAAGATCTTCGACGTTGCTGAGCACGCCCATGAAATTGACGGCAAGGACCCCCTGAGTCATGGTTCGGGCCTTGCGGATCTCTTCTTGCAAGGCCTCCCGGGAGACCCGTTCATACTCATGCCGGGCCGCTTCGAAATCCCCCAGGCCGATGCTCGAAATGGTGCCGATTCCGCCCTCCTCGGCCACCGCTGCCGCCAGGGACGCCAGCGACACCCTCACGCCCATCCCTCCCTGGATGATCGGGATATCGGCTGTGAGGTGTCCGATATGAAGCTTCGGGATGTTCATCGTTACCTTCCCTTCTCGTACCGCTTGACGACCAGGCAGGCATTCCCTCCCCCGAAGCCGAAGGACTGGCTCATGGCCGCGTCGAGGTGGATCGACTCGGCTCCCCGGGTGACGTAATCTAGCGGGCAATCCGGATCGGGCTGCTCATAGTTGATGGTCGGGGGAATGTGGCCGGTTGAGACGCTCAGCACGGTGGCCGCGAACTCCACCGCCCCGGCCGCGGCAAGCAGGTGGCCGATCATGGACTTGATGGAACTTATCTTGAGTCGGCCGGCGTGGTCGCCGAAGACCTTAATCACGGCCGCGCTTTCGATCCTGTCATTGAGGACCGTGGAGGTTCCGTGGGCGTTGATATAGCCGATGTCCGGCGCGGCGACGCCGGCGTCGCGTAGCGCTTCCTTCATGACGCGGACCATTCCGTCGCCCTCGGGTTCGGGCGCCGTGAGATGGAAAGCATCGGCCGTGTTGCCATATCCGGCCAATTCAGCGTAGACGGGCGCGTCCCGCTCGAGCGCATGGTCCAGCCTTTCCAGCACGACGACACCGGCCCCCTCGCCCATGACGAAACCGTCGCGGTTTTTGTCAAAAGGACGGCTGGCTCGTTCCACATCGTCATTACGGCTGGACATCGACCGTGTCGCGCAGAAGCTGGCGAACGGCATCGGACTCACACTGGCCTCGGTTCCTCCCGCCAACATGATGTCTGCGTCTCCTCTCTCCAGAATGCGATAGGCATCGCCTATGGCGTTGGCCCCGGTGGAACAGGCTACGGAAGGGGCGGACAGAGGTCCCTTGAGCCCATGGGTGATGGACACCATGCAGGCGGCCGTGTTGATGAGGACTTTGGACACGACGAACGGCCCCACCGATCTTGGCCCTTTTGCCAGAAGTTCGGCATGCGTGCTCTCGATGGTTCGCGCTCCGCCGATGCCGGACCCGATGATGACGCCCGCCCGGCAGCCGTCGAAAGGAAACGCGTGCAGGCGGGCATCCTGCATGGCCAAGTCCGCGGCGACCAGGGCGAAATGGGTGAACCGGTCCATCCGTCTCGCGAGTTTGCCGTCGATCCATTCCTCGGCGCGGAAATCCCTTACTTCGCCGGCCATGTGAGAGCGGAATTCCGACGGGTCGAACAGGGTGATGCGGGAGATGCCATTCCGCCCGGCGAGCAATCCTTCCCAGAAATTCTCCCGCCCTATGCCGATCGGGGCGACGACCCCGATGCCGCTTACGACCACACGATGTCGATTCATGGTGAAGACTTCTCTCCCCTCGGTCGTGAGAAGACTAGCAGACGGGCTAGGCCGAGGCAACCCGAACCGAACTACTCCAGCTTCTCTGGAACCACCTCCGTTGGGCTGCTGCTAGCTCCCTGGACCTGCCGGCTGATCGCAGGGTCTCCTTTTCGCCCCTGTTCGGTCGGTTCGCGCCCCCGTTCAGGAAAGTGGGGTCTTGCCAATAAACACGCCGTGCGAAGTGGCAGAGACGGACCTTAGTGCGTTGGCAACACGCGTGGCCGTGAGATCGATGGTGGAATAGTCCCGTCCAAAAGACGTTGTCAAGTCTTCTTTCCTATCGCACGCGTTGAATCGTTCTCCATCGAATACCAAAAATAAAGATCAGCCCCTAGCTCCTCCGCCAGCTCCTCCGACTGTGTTTCTTAAGGAAGTGATCTTCAGTAAACTAGTGTCACGTCTGGTTAATCTCTTGACAATGGATGCGGATCGTGCTACGGTG